>JAZADN010000058.1:0-32758 GCA_036123585.1 Actinomycetota bacterium
GGGAAGCCCAGCCGTCCCAGTCCTCCTCGGCCATGCCGTCCTCAATCGACACGATCGGGTAGCGGTCACACAGATCGGCCAGCCAGCCTGCCATCTCGTCAGGCGAGAGGGTCCGTCCCTCGCCGACAAGGTGGTAGGCGCCGTCGCGGAAGAACTCGGTGGATGCTGCATCCAGAGACAGGGCCACGTCGTCGCCGGGGGTGAGGCCGGCCCGCTCGATGGCTTCGATGAGCAGCATGACCGCTTCCTCGTTGGAGCCCAGGTCAGGGGCGAAGCCGCCTTCGTCGCCGATGGCAGTGGCCAGGCCCCGTTCGGACAGGACGCCCTTGAGCACGTGGTAGCACTCAACGCCCCAGCGCAAGGCCTCGGAGAACGAGGCGGCACCGATCGGCATGAGCATGAACTCCTGCAGGTCGACGTTGTTGTCGGCGTGCTCGCCGCCGTTGATGACGTTGAGCATCGGAACGGGCAGGACGTGGGCATTGGCTCCGCCGATGTAACGGAAGATGGGCGTGCCGGCGTCGTCGGCCGCGGCGCGGGCCACCGCGAGCGACACGCCGAGAACGGCGTTGGCACCGAGGCGACCCTTGTCGTCAGTGCCGTCGGCATCGCAGAGCGCCCGGTCGACGGCCCGCTGGTCGTAGGCGTCTAGGCCCCGCACGGCGGCCGCCAGATCGCCGCCCACGTTGGTCACTGCGGTACGCACACCTTTGCCGGCCCATTGGTCGCCCCCGTCGCGCAGTTCAACGGCCTCGAACATCCCCGTGGAGGCGCCGCTGGGCACTATGGCCCGACCCGAGGCCCCCGACTCGAGGACGACCTCCACCTCCACGGTGGGATTGCCGCGGCTGTCCAGGACCTGCCGGCCAGCGACAATGGCGATAGTGCTCATGGGTCCACGCTACCGACCGGCGCGACCCGCCGACCGTCGGTTCTCAGGCGACGGAACCGTCGCCGCTGGCCGCTTCGTGGATCCGTACATCGGCCGCGTAGCGGGCCACGGCCGTCCGGAGGGCGTCCTCGGCGTCGAGGCCGCGAGAACGGGCTGCGGCGGCCAGCCCGAGGAGCAGGTCGCCAAGTGCCCGGTCGTCCACGGGCAGGTCCAGGTCGACGCCGGGAGGTGTGGGCGCTCCCTCGATGCCGGCGGCCCTGCGGACCACCTTCTGTGCCACGGCCAGCGCCGGAAGGGTGGCGGGGATGCCGTCGAGCACCGACTCTCTCCCCTTCTCGGCCTTCTTGATGGCGTCCCAGTTGAACAACACGTCCGAGGAGTCGGCCACCTGCCGCAGTTCCCCGTCGTCGTGTCCGTCTTCCGGCTCGGGCGGGAAGACGTGGGGATGGCGGTGGCGGAGCTTGTCGTGGATGCCCCGGGCCACGTCGGCGAGGTCGAACCGGCCGTCGTCGGCGGCGATACGGGCATGGAAGACCACCTGAAAGAGGAGGTCTCCAAGCTCCTCCTCGAGGGCCTCGCTTCCGTCGCCGGTGGCCTCGTCGAAGGTGTCGAGGGCCTCGAGTACCTCGGGGGGCTCCTCCAGGAGGTGGGGGCGCAGCGAGGAGTGGGTCGGCTCGGCGTCCCACGGGCAGCGGAGTCGCAGGTCGGAGACCAGGTCGGCAAACCGCTGCAACTCGGCGGCGATCGGAGCGACGAGGCGGGGTACCCACAACGACGTCAGGTGGTCGGGGTCGACAACCGACAGCAGGTCGTCCCACGCCACCTCCCCGATCCACTCCCCGTCGGTGCCTAGGCCCTGCAGCACCACCACCGCATCGTCGGGCGGGTCGTCCACCGACGCCACCATGTCGGCCAGGACCGTCGCCGAGTCGACCTGGGCGACGAGCAGTGGGCCTCGCTCGCCGGCCGCCTCGACGGCGAAGCGGCGGGCATCGACCACTCGGACGCCAGCGGCCAGCGGATCCACGCCGAGACGCACCCAGGCCAGGTCGAGGAACGAAAGCGCCGGGACCAGGACCACGTCGACCCGGTCATCGGCCAACAGAATCTCGACGGTGCGCTCGGCCACCGCCGGAGAGCCGGGCACCGCATACAAGACGCGCCCGTGACGCACTGCGCCGTCGACGAGCTCGTCGACGATGCCGACGTACACCCCCGCGAAATCGTCGGCTGACTCGTAGTGGTGGTCCAGGGCCGTGGCACCGTCGACGACCGACGCGGCCGGGTGACGGGTCGTACGGAGGAACCGGTGTTCGTGCTCGGCGACGGCGGCCAGGGTGGCCGCGGTGCAAAGGTCCGGGCCCGCCGGCCCGAGGCCGACCACGGTGACCTGTGGTCGGATACTGGCGGCGTCGGGCCGCCGGTCGGTCACGAGCCCAGCCGGGCCAGGGCTGGCGCCAAGGGTCCGGCTGGCGGGGCGACCCGACCCACCGCGGCATCCCACGTGCCGAAGCGGGCCTCGACCTCGACGGTCCGTGTAAGGCCTGCGATCTGGAGGAGGGCGGCCGACAGGCGTCGACCCAGGTCGTTGAAGGCGGTCGGCTCGACGGGGCGCACCTCGTCGATCCTGATCACGTGGAAGCCAAACTGGCTGGGCACCGGGCCGACCAGGGACTCCCCGACGGCCAATGCACCGAGGGCCGCCCGCTCGAAAGTGGGAACGAACTGGCCCAGCGCCACGCAGCCCAGCGAGCCGCCCATCGAGCCGGAACCCGGGTCCTGGGAGACGGTGCGGGCCAGATCGCCGAAGTCCTCGCCCGCCTCCAGAAGGTGCATCACTGCGTGGGCGTCGTCCTCGTAGGTCACCAGCACGTGGCTGGTGCACAAGTCGTGGCCAAGGAGGTGGGCATGGGCCTCGTAGGCGGCCCGCACGCCGGAGCCGCCGGCCTCGACCAGGTCGAGGGTGGCCTGCCAGCCGATGAAACGAGGTAGGGACGGGTCGCCGGCGTCCATGCCGGCTGCGATCAGGCGGTCCCTGGCCGAGGTCCGCGCATCGGCGTCGGCCACTACGCCATGCTCGGCCATCAGGTCGACGAGAGCCTCGTAGCGGACGAACCGGTCGACCACGCCAGCCGCGGTGGCCGCCTCCAAGCTGTCGACGTCGACCGAATTGCCGGTCGCCTCGGACACCAGGGCAACGACTCCATCTCGGTCCAACGTGGCCTCGCCGACCCGCACAGCGGTGACCGAGGATCCGCAGGCCGAGGCGACCAGCGTCACGACGAGGAGTAGCGGAGGGAGAAGCGCCAGAACGGGGGCGCAGTGGAAACGGGAAAGCGACCTCACAGGACGGGAAGGCTAGGCCGGGACCGACCCGGCCGGCACCAGGTCGTTGAGCATCTCGCCGATGGACACCGCCAGGTCCACCCCGTCGCCGGTCTTCAACGGCAGGAGCAATTGGCGCTGTTCCTCCTTGTAGCGAGAGCCCTTGTAGAGGCGGGCCAGACGGGCCTGTCGGCTCAACGGAAGGACGACCGGTGCGCACCGGGCGATCAGGTCGGGACCGCCGAGGCCATGACCCTTGGCCACCGTCAACTCGGTGATGCCCCGGGCCATGCAAGCCGTTCGCAGGCGGGCCACCGACAGCAGGGCCCGAACTGGGCGCGGAGGGGGTCCGTAGCGATCCTCCCACTCGACCTGCACCGCGTCGACGGCGTCGGGCTCGGGCCGGGACCCGGCCTCGGCAAGCTTCCGGTAGGCCTCGAGGCGCAGGTCGCCACGGGACACATAGTCCTCGGGAAGGTAGGCATCGACCGGGAGTTCGACCCGGACCTCCAACACTTCGGGAGGCACGGTGCCGGCCAGCTCGGCGACGGCCTCGGTCACCATCTGGCAGTAGAGGTCGTATCCGACGGCTGCGATGTGGCCACTCTGGCCGGTACCCAGCAGGTTGCCAGCGCCGCGGATCTCGAGGTCCCGCATGGCGATCCGGAAGCCCGATCCAAGCTCGGTGGTCTCGCCGATGGTACGAAGACGCTCGTGGGCCTGCTCGCTGAGCGAGCGGTCGGGCGGCGTGAACAGGTAGGCGTAGGCCCGCTGGCCGGCCCGTCCGACCCGGCCCCGCAATTGGTGGAGTTGACCGAGGCCCAGTAGGTCAGCCCGGTCGACCACCAGTGTGTTCACGGTCGGCATGTCGATGCCCGACTCGATGATCGTGGTGCACACCAGGACGTCGTAGTGGCCCTCCCAGAAGTCGAGTACGACCTGCTCGAGGGTGGCCTCGTCCATCTGCCCATGGGCTACCGCCACGCGAGCCTCCGGGACGAGTTCGCGCACACCGCCCGCCACCCGGTCGATGTCCTGCACCCGGTTGTGCACGAAAAACACCTGCCCCTCGCGCAGGAGTTCGCGACGGATGGCCTCGGCCACCGGCCGCTCGTCGTAGTCGCCGACGTAGGTGAGGATGGGTTGGCGGTCGGCCGGAGGGGTGTCGAGCAGGCTGAGGTCTCGGATGCCGGTCAACGACATCTCCAGGGTCCGGGGAATGGGCGTGGCAGTGAGGGTCAGCACGTCCACGTCTGCCCGCAGCTTCTTGATGGCCTCCTTGTGGCTCACCCCGAAGCGCTGCTCCTCGTCGACGACCAGCAGGCCGAGGCGTTGGAACCGGACGTCCTCAGACAGCAGACGGTGGGTACCGATAACCACGTCGATCGACCCGGTGGCCAGCCCATCGGCCACCTTGCGGGCCTCGCCTGTAGTCAAGAACCGGCTCAGCACTTCGATCCGGACGGGGTAGGGGGCGAAGCGGTCGCGGAAGGTCTGACCGTGCTGCTGGGCGAGCAGCGTGGTCGGCACCAGCACGGCAGCCTGCCGTCCGTCCTGTACGGCCTTGAACACGGCTCGGACCGCCACCTCGGTCTTCCCGAAGCCGACGTCGCCGCACACCAGGCGGTCCATGGGCACCGGCCGCTCCATGTCGGCCTTAACGTCCTCGATGGCCCGCAACTGATCGGGGGTTTCTTGGAATGTGAAGGCCTGCTCGAGCTCCCGCTGCCACGGCGTGTCCTCGGCGAAGGCATGGCCCTCGGTGGTTACCCGCTGCTGGTACAGCACGACGAGTTCCTGGGCGATCTCGGCTACCTCGGAGCGCACACGGGCCCGAGTCTTCTGCCAGTCAGCACCCCCCATTCGGCTGAGCTTCGGAACCTCGCCGCCAGTGTGGGGCCGGATGGCGTCTATCTGCTCGGTGGGCAGGTAGAGCCGGTCGTCACCGCGGTACTCGAGTAATAGATAGTCGCGTTCGACGCCGCCCATGGTGCGGGTAGCTAAGCCAGCGAAGCGGGCCACGCCGTGGTGTTCGTGGACGACGTAGTCGCCGGGCTCAAGGTCCTCGAAGACTCGCAACGCTGCCTTCCGGCGGGGGCGGGTGCGACGGCGGGTGCGACGGCGGCCGGTCAACTCAGACTCGGTGACGACGGCCAGCCGTGCCTCAGGCAGGACAAAGCCGCGCTCGACCGGGGCGACGACCAGCGAAGCGCCCTCAGGGACTCTCCCGTCAGACGGAGCGTCGGCGACCCGGGACAGGTCGACCTCGGCATCGAGCAGGCGGCGAGACAACTGCTCTGCGGTGCCATCGCCGTCGGCGGCCACCACTACTCGATAGCCGTCGGCCAGCAGGCGACGGACCCGACCCACCGGCCCGTCGCCGTCTCCCACCCCGGGGGCGGCGTCCCTTCCCCAACCGGAGGCCACCACGGTCTCCACGCCCGGCCCGTCGGGCACGGCGTCCATGGTCCAAACGGGGGCGCCGGTGTGGGCGAGCAGGCGGTCCCAGTCGGTGTGGAGCCTAGGGAATGCAGCGTCATCGGCCCCCCAGGTGGCGGCCAGCGTGGCTGCCAGGTCGGCCTCCTCTGCGAGCAGTTCGGCGATTCGGTCGCGCAGCCGGCGGGGCTCCACGGCCACCACGAGAGCGTCGTCGTCGACCAGGTCGAACAGGACCCGTTCGTCGCCGGACAGCCACGGCAACCACGACTCCATGCCGTCGAACAGCTCGCCTTGGGAGAGGCGGTCCCACTGCTCGCGCCCCCACGGTTGCTCGCCGACCAGGGAGTTGGCCCGCGTCCGGACCTCATCGTCGGGGACCAGTTCTCGGCAGGGATAGAGCTCGACCTCGGCCCGCGGAGTGGTGGACCGTTGGTCGGCCACCGCGAACTCGGTGAGACGTTCCACCTCGTCGTCCCACAAGTCGATGCGCACTGGCACGTCGTCGGTCGATGGCCAGACGTCGACGATGGAGCCTCGGACGGAGATCTCGCCGCGATGCTCCACCTGGTACTCGCGGCGATAGCCGGCGGCCACCAGCGTGGCCACCAGTTCGTCTCGGTCGACGACATCGCCCGGCCCGATACGAATCGGGCCGCTAGCACCGGCCGACGGGCCGAGCCGCTGGACGAGGGCACGACCGGAGGCCACCACCACGGCCGGACGGTCGTCGAGCAGGGAGAGACGGTTCAGGGCGCGCAGGCGCCGGCCCATGGTCTCCACGGCGGGGCTGACACGCTCAAAGGGCAGGGTCTCCCAGGCCGGAAAATGCTCGACGGCGTCGTCGCCGAGCATGAGACGGAGGTCGGCAACGAGCCGTTCTGCCTCGGTGCCGGTGGGGACGGCCACCACCAACGGCGAACGTCCAGTTCGTCGGACCAGGGAAGCCAGGACCACGGCCCGGGCGGGTTCGGCCACGGCCAGCGATGCGGACCGGCGTCCCAGGCAGGCCCCAACGGCCAGGTCGTCATCGAGCAACGCTGGGAGGTGCTCGAGCAGGGCACTCAACGGTCGGTTCCTCGACGGTCGGGACGGGTCACGAACGGGCGTTGAAGCGCTCCATGGCAACTTCGACGCCCTCGGAGAGAATGGCCTCCACCGCATCGGCTGCCTCGGCAATGACCACACCCAGTTCGACCGCCTCGGCCTTGGGAGGGCGTCGCAGCACGTAGTCAGCACCGCTCTGGCGACCGGGTGGGCGGCCCACGCCGATGCGGACCCGCAGGTAGTCCTGCGTTCTGAGATGGGCGGTGATGGACTTCAGGCCGTTGTGGCCCGCCAAGCCGCCGCCCTCCTTGACCTTCAGGCCACCGACCGGAAGGTCGAGTTCGTCGTGGACGACCACCAGGCGCGCCGGGTCGTCGACACCGTGGCGGTGGACGAGGCGCCCGACCGACTGGCCAGACTCGTTCATATAGGTCTGAGGGAAGGCCAGGGCCACCCGCTGGCCTTCGATGCTGACCTCGCACGACAGCGCCAACTCCTTGGACTTCCGCAGCGAGCCGCCGTGGCGGGCGGCCAGCACAGCAACGGCCTCGGCGCCGACGTTGTGTCGCGTGCCGACGTACTCGCCGCCGGGATTGCCGAGACCGACGACGAGAAGAGTCGCCGGTTCTCCGGTTCGGGACCGCCGCAGCATGGCGCCCGGTCCGAACCGCTACTCGTCGTCGGCGGCCTCGTCGGCGGCGCCGGTGTCGTCAGCAGAGTCCTCGGCACCCTCGCCAGCCTCGCCCTCTTCGGCAGCCTCGGCAGCCTCGGCAGCCTCGGCAGCCTCGTCGGCGGCCATGGCCTCGAGGGTGGAGCGGGTGATCATGCCGACGGCCACCGTCTCCTCCGGTTCCACGTCGGTGGTGATGCCCGCGGGCAGAACGATGTCGGCGACCCGCAGCGAGGTGCCGATGGTGAGACCGGAGATGTCGACCTCAAGCTCGTTCGGGATGCTGTCCGGGGCCGAGTTGACGGTCAGGGTGAACATGTTCTGATCGACCATGCCATCGGCGTCGGTGACCTCCTTGGCCTCGCCGACCATGACGATCGGCACGTCGACGGTGACGTCCTGCTTCGGGTCGATGCGCAGGAAGTCGACGTGGGTGACGTCGCGACGGACCGGGTGGCGCTGGATGTCCTTGACGATCGACATCTGGCGGTCGCCGTCGAACTCTAGGTGGATCACCGCGTTCACACCGGCGTCGGTGGTCAGCGCCCGGCGTAGCTCCGGCCAGTCCACGTCGATGCTGACGGGGTCGTGGCCGAGGCCGTAGACGACGGCGGGGACGCGGCCTGCACGACGCAGGCGTCGGCTAGACCGGGTCCCAGTGACGCGGCTGGTGTCGGCGGTGAGGACGATCTCGCTCATGGAAGGGCTCTCTCGGCGATCTGGTGGACACCGACCGGTGCCCGCGGTACTTCGACGACCTTCGTCGGCCGACAGGTGAGCCTACCGGCGCGCAGTGGCAGCACGGTCGGCTGAGTTCGGTTGCCCGGACGGAGTGGTCGGGTGCCCCAAGGGAGCCCGGGGGCGTCAGGACAGGTGGTTCCCGCCGAAGATCTCGCTGACCGAGGTGTCCTCGAATACGGCGTCGATGGCCCGAGCGATAAGCGGGGCCACGGACAGAACCTCGACCAGGTTGGGGTCGGTGCCCTCGGGCAGCGGCAAGGTGTCCGTCACCACCACCTTCTCGATTGGCGAGTCGGCGAGGCGCTGCATGGCCGGCCCGGAGAAAAGGCCGTGGGTGGTTGCCGCTATGACCCGGACCGCTCCCCGCTCGGCGAGCTGTTCGGCCGCCGCGCAGATGGTGCCGGCGGTGTCGATCATGTCGTCGACCAGCACGCAGACCTTGCCCTCCACCTCGCCAACGACCTCCTTGGCCTCCACGGTGTTGAAGGCGGTATGGCTCCGGCGCTTGTGGACTATGGCCAGGTCAGCGCCCAACTGCATGGCATAGCGCTCGGCAACCTTCACCCGGCCAGCGTCGGGCGAAACGATGGCCAGGTCGCCGTCGAGGGACCTGAGGTGATCGACGAGAACCGGCATGGCGGTGAGGTGGTCGACCGGACCGTCGAAGAAGCCCTGGATCTGCCCGGAGTGGAGGTCGACGCCGACTAGGCGACTGGCCCCTGCCTCCTTGAACAGGTTCGCCACCAGCTTGGCGGTGATGGGCTCGCGCCCTGATGACTTGCGGTCCTGACGGGCGTAGCCGTAGTGCGGGCAGACCACGGTGATCCGCTTGGCCGAGGCCCGGCGGGCGGCGTCGACCATGATCAGTTGCTCCATCAGGGTGTCGTTGATGGACGTGCTCGGGCCGTGGCAGTGGGTCTGGATGATGAAGACGTCACAACCCCGGATGGACTCCGAGAACCGGCAGTGGACCTCGCCGTTGGCGAACTCAGCCAGGTTGGGCTCGCCGAGGGGCTCCCCTAGTTCGGCAGCCACGGCCTCGGCCAGCGGTCGGCTGATGCGCCCCGATACCAGATAGAGCTTCTTGTGGGTGACCAGTTCCATGGGTGGCGTCGGTCTCCGGTCTCTCTCGTCTCTGAGGCCTCGGGACGGGCCTGTCGGTGGATCTGCATCCGAGCATACGGGGCGCCCGGGCGCGCGGATTCGGGGCGGGCGGAACGGGACTGGTCGCGTCCCGGACGGGCTCCTCTGCGGTGTGAACCCTATTGTCGCAGGATGACTGGCTCCACGGCCATCGGGACCGACGACGGCAAGCCCCGCTTCCCGGCCAGCGGGCAGCCGGCCGCTGTCGTCCTGGACGAATTGGAGGCGCGCCGGGTCCGGGACGTCCGGTGGGACGAGGGGCGCACTTTCGGCTTGGTGTTCGACGGCGGCGAGGAGGTGCGGGCGGTAGCCGAGGAGGCCGCCCGGATGTTCCTCCACGAGAACGCCCTCAACACGGCCGCCTTCCCGTCGCTGGCTACAGTCCAGTCCGACCTGTGCGCCTGGACGACCGACCTGCTCCACGGTCCAGATGGTGCGGCGGGCTTCGTAACCAGCGGCGGCACCGAGAGCATCCTGTGCGCAGTCGAGGCGGCCCGTGAACGAGCCCGGGCCGAACGCTGCCTCCACGACCCGGAACTCGTGTTGGCCGAGAGCGCCCACGCTGCATTCCACAAGGCAGCCCACCTGTTTGGGCTACGCACCCGGGTGGTCCCGGTGCTGGCCGACCGCACCCCCGACCTGGATGCGATGGCCGATGCCGTGTCGGACCGAACTGCCCTAGTGGTGGCCTCCGCGCCTCAGTATCCGCAGGGAGTGGTCGACCCGGTGGCCGAGATCGCGGCAATGGCCGTGTCGGTGGGCGCCTCGTGCCATGTAGACGCCTGCATGGGCGGCTTCGTCCTTCCGTTCGCCGCCATGGAGGAACCCGCTCGGTGGGGCGCTCCACCGTGGGATCTGGCCGTGGACGGGGTGACCAGCATCTCGGCCGATCTACACAAGCTGGGATATGCACCCAAGGGGGCGTCGGTGCTCCTACACCGGTCACGGGAACTACGCCGCTACCAGACGTTCGACTTTGACGGCTGGCTCGGCGGCCGGTACGCGACGCCCAACCTGCAGGGCACTCGGTCGGGGCTGCCCATGGCCGCCGCCTGGGCCGTCGTCCGCCATCTCGGCACGGACGGTTACCGGCGCCTGGTGCGGGCCACTCTGGAGTCGGCCGACCGGATCCGGGCTGGAATAAGGGCGGTCAACGGCCTCGAGGTCCCCGGAGACTGCCGTTACCACCTGCTGTCGATCACCGCTACGGACCCGTCGCTGGACGTCTTCGCCGTGGGCGATGCGCTGGCCGACCGCGGGTGGCACCACGACCGTCAGGGGCCCCCCGACGGGCTGCACCTAACGGTCAGCAACGGCAACGTCCCGATGGTTGATCGGTGGCTGGCCGACCTGGCCGACGCAGTCGACGAGGTGCGGGCTGGCACCGGAGCCGCTTCGGCGACCGGCGGCGCCTACTCGACCGTCGAATAGCCCGGTTCGAGGTGTCACGGGGCGGGCCTCAGGCGAAGAGGTCGGCGGCGTCCTCGAAGTCGTAGAGCCAAGTCCGGCCTCCGCCCTCGGAGTGGTACGACGACCACCCGAGGAGTTGACGGGCACGTTCGGGCAACTCGGCAGCCCGGGCCCGGTCGACGTGCAGCGGGCTGGCCTCCTCAGGGCGCAGCCATCCGGCCACGTAGCTGACGTGCATGCCGTACCGGAGGTCGTCGGTTGTGTTGGCGCCCGCCCCGTGGGCCACCTTGCCGGAGTAGACCATTCCGGCGCCGGCCGGCATCTCGGCATAGGCCACTTCGTCTTCGGCAACTTCGTGGCCGCGCATCACGCCCGGCGGGAGGACCTGCGTACCTGGGGCGACCACGGTGGCGCCGTTCTCCCGCGTGAAGTCTGACAGGGCGAACATGCAACTCACAGTGATCTCGCCGTCGGCATTGATGGCCTCGGGCCAATTGTTCTCGTCGCGGTGCAGATACTGGGCCTTCTCGCCAGGACCGACGGCCATGACCTGACCGGTGTTCAGCCAGTAGGAACTGCAGGCCCACAGCAGTTCGGCGTCGGCCACCTCCAGGAGGAGCGGGTTCAGTAACGCGTGGTCGACGAAGGCGCGACTACGAGCGGCCAGGCCGCAGAAGCGGACTGTCTCCGGCCCGTGGAAGACCTCCCAGGTCTCCAGCCCGCTCTTGGAGCCCGGCGCGGTCGCCGCCATCGTGGACGTCAAGTCGTCCACGATGGCCCTCCGCGCCTCGTCGGAGAGCATGTCGCGGACTATCACGCCGCCGTCGCGGTGGAGATTCTCAAGCACCTCGGCGAGAGGGGCGTCCCGGTCGAGGGTGGTGAGGTTGGCCATGGCGCGCAGCCTCGCCGAGGTATCCGACCTAACGCAAACGGGACTGAAGGCAGCTGGGGTGTTTCGCCGCTAGGGCGTCATCAAGGATCCCTATCCCCCGATACCCCGCGGCTGACCAGCCTCTAGACCTGAAACGGACTGCGGGCCGTGACGACCGATCCTGACCGGTGGTCCGTCATTTTCCGATCGGGCTCTGGGCGGTCAGAGCCCCATCGACGGTGAACATGCTGCCGGAGACGAACGCCGAGTCATCCGACACCAGCCAGGCCACCATGGCCGCAACGTCCTCGGGGCTGCCGAGGCGCCCCAACGGGTGCCGGGCTACGGCCTCGGCCCGCATGGTGCCAGGGTCCTCGGCCTGCTCGAAGATCACCTCGGCCATCTCGGTAGCGATCCACCCTGGACGCACTGCGTTACAACGAACCCCGTCGCGGCCGTGGTCGATCGCGATGGCCCGGGTCAGGGCGTGCACCGCGCCCTTGGACGCGTTGTAGACGGCCAGGCCGTAGTCGGCTGTGTCCCCGGCCACCGACCCGACGTTGACGATCGTCCCGCCGTCGTGATCGCGCATGTGGCGCACCGCAGCCCGGCAGCAGAGGAAGACGCCTCGCACATTGACGTCCATGACGTGGTCGAACTCGTCATCGGTAGTCTCGGCGATCGTCTTCGCCACCTGGACGCCGGCATTGGCCACCAGGGCGTCGAGGCCACCGTTGCGGTCCACCGCAGCGGCCATGAGTGCGTCGACGGCAGCCGGGTCAGTCACGTCGGTTGGGACCCAGGCCGCGCCGTCCACCGAAGGCTCGCTGCGGCTTCCGACCACGACACGAGCGCCTTCGACGACCAGACGGGCGGCGATGGCCGAACCGATGCCGCTGCTCCCGCCGGTGACCACGATCGACCTGTCCTGCAGCGTTCCCATGCACGCCCCCGTGTCGATGGCTTCAGACGCGCGGAGGGTAGTCCTGCCCCTGACCTAAGAGAGGACCGCGCACTACGGTCGCTCGCCATGACCACCACCGAACCGCTCGCCCTCTCGTCGGCCACCGGGCCTGTCGAACCTCCGCTGCGCGACCTGACCATCAGCGCCCTGCTCAGCGAAGTGGCCACCGAGCACCCCGACCGGATAGCGCTGGTGGCCGGCGTCCCCGACCCAGAAGCCCGCCGCCAGTGGACCTACGCAGAGTTGTTGGCCGAGGCCGAACGGGCGGCAAGGGCTCTGAGGGTCCGCTTCGAGCCGGGTGAGCGAGTCGCTGTGTGGGCGCCGAACGTACCGCAGTGGGTAGTGCTTGAGTTCGCCTGCGCGGTAGCCAACATCGTCCTCGTCACGGTGAACCCGGCCTTTCAGGCCCGAGAGCTCCAGTACGTACTGACCCAGTCCGGGTCGGCTGGCCTCATCCTGCTACCTGAGTTCCGCGGCAACCCCATGCTCGGCACAGCCACTGACGTCCGGCCGGAGTGCCCGAACCTGCGGGAGGTCATCCGCCTCGACGAGTGGGACGAGTTCCTGGACTCCGGCGACGCCTTCGACGGCGACCTGGAGGACCCGGACCCCATGGACTCGGTGATGATCCAGTACACGTCGGGCACCACCGGCTTTCCCAAGGGCGCCTTGCTCCACCACCGGGGACTCGTGAACAACGGTCACCAAACCGGCATCCGAGTCGGCGCCAGCGAAGGCTCGGTATACGTCTTGGCCATGCCCCTGTTCCACACCGGTGGATGCGTCCTCGGCGTCCTGACCGCCGTATCCATGAAGATGACGATGGTTCTGGTCGAGGCTTTCGACCCGGGCCTCGTCCTCGAACTCATCGAGACCTACCGGGGGACGGCCATGCTCGGTGTCCCCACGATGCTCGTGGCCATGCTGGAGCACCCCGACTTCGCCATCCGAGACCTGTCCAGCGTGGAGGCGATCTGCTCCGGCGGATCAACGGTTCCCGCGGCGCTTGTCCAGCGCCTGGAGAACGAGTTGAAGGCTCCATTCACCATCGTGTTCGGACAGACCGAGTTGTCTCCGGTGTCGTCCATGACCCACACCACCGACTCCATCACCGACAAGGCCCAGACCATTGGCACGCCCATGCCCCACGTCGAGGTAAAGATCATCGACCCCGAGACTGGCGAAACAGTCCCGCCGGGCACAGTCGGCGAGTACTGCGCCCGTGGATACCTGGTAATGCACGGCTACTACGAGATGCCCGACGCGACCGCGGAGACGATCGACTCCGACGGCTGGCTCCACACCGGCGACCTGGCCGCCATGGACGACCGCGGCTATCTGACCATCGAGGGCCGACTGAAGGACATGATCATCAGGGGCGGTGAGAACATCTATCCGAAAGAGGTGGAGGAATTGCTGTTCGCCCATGAGACGGTCGGCGAGGTGGCGGTGGTGGGCCTACCCGACGACAAATGGGGCGAGGTGGTGTCGGCGTTCGTCCGTCCGGCACCCGGCCAGGCCATCGACAGGAACGAGCTGTTCGCCTACCTGCGGGAGCACCTGGCGCCCCACAAGACGCCTAAGCACTGGTTCCTGGTCGACGAGTGGCCGTTGACCGGCAGCGGGAAGATCCAGAAGTACGTGCTGCGTGACCAGTGGGTCGACGGACTGTGGGCGGAGATGGCCTGAAGTCGGCGACCCGGCCGCACGCACCTACATCAGTGACAGGTAGGCGTCGATCTCGGCCGGGCTGACCCGGTCGGTGATGGACCGGAACTCGGCCCGCTTTACCTCGGCGAAGTAGTCCACGTAGTCGCCGTCGCGTCCCGAGCCGAAGCCGGAGCGGAGCACGTCGTCGGCTACGAGACCGTCGCAGGCGTGGAGCAGCGTGGGAGGCAGCGCCTCGATCCCCCGAGCCTGGACCTCGTCCAGTGGCAGCGCGTAGAGGTTGTCGATGTTGGGGTCGCCCGGGTCGGCACCACGAGCCACCCCGTCGAGGCCGGCCGACAGCAGGGCTGTGAACGCCAGGTAGGGGTTGGCCGACCCATCGGGGATGCGGCACTCGATACGGCCGCCCTCGGGAACCCGGATCATCTGAGTTCGGTTATTGCCGCCGTAGGCGGCGTAGGCCGGTGCCCAGGTGGCACCCGAGTCGGGCGGCCCGACGCCGATGCGCTTGAACGAGTTCACCGTCGGGCAGACCACCGCGGTGAGCCCCGCAGCATGATCCAAGATCCCGGCGGTGAACTGGTAGGCCAACTCGCTGAGGCCGAGACCCCGCGGGTCGTCTTCATCGTGGAAGAGCGGATCGTCGGTGTCGGCAGACCAGAGGCTCAGGTGAGTGTGGAGACCGTTGCCGGTCTTGTCGGCGAACGGCTTGGGCATGAACGTGGTGTACAAGTCGCGCTGCCGGGCCAGCGTGTGGAGCATGAGCCGCAGGATGATCAGGCGGTCCGAGGTGGTCAGAGCGTCGGAGTAGCCGAAGTTCTGCTCGAACTGACCGTTGGCGTCCTCATGGTCGTTGGCGTAGTTCCCCCAACCCATGGCGTCCATGTGGCGAGACACGGTGGTCAGGTGGTCGAGCGCGGTCGTCAGACCCCGGGCGTCGTAGCACGGCAGGGCCGAAGTGTCCCGCTCGTCGGCTGGACGCAACGAACCGTCGACCTCGCGGGCCAAGAGCGAGTACTCGACCTCGACGCCGGCCTTCAGAACCAGGTTCAACTCGTTGGCCCGGGCTAGGGCTCGCTTGAGAATGACCCGCGGTGCGTACGGCCACTCCTCGCCGTCGACTGTCGGGTCGCACTGCATCGCTGCCACGTTGGGTTGCCAGGGGAGGCGCACGTACGACGCCGGGTCGGGAAGGGCGAGGATGTCAGGGTCGGCCGGAGTCTGGCTGAGCGGGCCGGCAGCGAAGCCGGCGAACCCGGCGCCCACCTCGAGCAGGTCGTCAATGGCACTCACCGGCACCAACTTGGCGCACGGCTTGCCGTGCATCTCCACGAACATGGCGTAGATGAACTCGACGCCGTCGTCGGCGATCCGGGCCTTCAGTTCCTCGTGGTCTGCCACCAGTCTCCCCCGTTCATCGGTCTCCTCCCCGTGACCGTAGACCTCGCCGATAGAAGCCGCCATGTCTCCTGGATCCGGGAGGACACGTCCGGATAGTTGGCCGCAGCGATACCGGTCAGAATCTGGGCACCAATTCCCCCTCGCCGACCATCGACCATCGGTTCGCTGGGTGCAACGGTCGGCCATTCGGTAAACGGGGGTGCGGGCCCGAAGTGCTCCACGCGGGCAAGAGGCGAGAACGGTCTCCTACGGTCATCCACCTCCAACCATCTGTCGAATCGCCCGCGGCCAATCAGGGTCGGCGAACTCGAAGCCCGATTCCTCCAGCCGCGCCGGCCGCACCCGGGCACTGGCCAGCAGGAGGCCGTCGGCCATTTCGCCCAACGCGAGGCGAAGCGCCAGGGACGGGGCCGGCAGGAGCGCCGGACGCCGGACCGCGTCGGCCAACTCGCTTGTGAACTCGGCGTTGCGGGAACATCCCGGAGAGGCGAGGTTGAATGCCCCCGAGACCGGCTGGTCGAGCAGGTGGAGGATGGCCCGAACCTGGTCTCTCAGGGTGATCCAGGACCACCACTGACGGCCGTTGCCAAGGCGCCCACCCAGGCCCATCCTCGTCACGGTGAGCATGCGCCGGAGTGCCCCGCCATCGGGCGTGCAGACGATGCCGGTACGGGCATAAGCGAGCCGCGTCTGGGAGGTGGCCATCGGAGCTGCGGCGGCTTCCCAACGCGTGCAGACCTCGGCGAGGAAGCCCGTACCCAGCGCTGACTCCTCGGAAAGGTCCTCCTCGCCCCGGTCCCCGTAGATCCCTATGGCCGAGGCCGAGACGACGACCTCGGGCGGCCGATCGAGAGCGTTGAGGGCATCTGCAAGCAACGCTGTTCCCTGCTCGCGGCTTTGGAGGATCCTCGCCTTCTTGGCAGCTGTCCACCGGCCATCGATCCCTTCTCCTGCAAGGTGGACGACGGCGTCCACTCCCTTCAGGCCCGACCCATCGAGGCGGCCCGCCATGGGGTCCCATGAGATCCCGTGGTTCGGCGGTCGCCTCCCCACCGGAAGGACACGGTCGCCTCGGTCCTCGAGAGCCGTGGTGAGCGCCCTCCCGATCAGGCCCGAGGCCCCGGTCACCGCGACGGTCCGCATGTTGCTCCTTCCGGCTAACCCATTGCCCCAGCAACTCGGAGTCGACGGCCGGGGGTAAACGGGCAAACTATTGACAGCACGTCCGATTGGCCACCACCGGCCCAACCACGGAAGATTCTGGACGCTGGCTCTCCACTCTCGAGGTCGGTCGGCCCCACCCACCATTTTCGATCACGTCCCAAGTCGCGAGGTATCACCATGTCCACTAGGACCGCCGCCGGGTCGATTCTCATCGCTCTGTTTCTCGGATGCGGGATGGCCGTGGCCGGCAGTAGCGGCGGTGTCGAGGCATTCGGACTTCCGGTGTTCGCTTGGGCGACCATCGCCATCTTCGCCGTCCAGTGGGTCGCCTTCACTATCGCTTGGTCGATCCGCAGCGAGCGATTCTTCGACCTGACGGGATCGCTCACCTTTCTGGGGGCCGTGGGTCTCTGTCTGGCTCTGGCCGAGTCCCCGGGGGGACATTCGTTTCTCGTCGCCGCCCTGGTGTCGGTTTGGGCGCTCCGACTGGGGACGTTCCTCACGAGGCGTGTCCGCATAGTCGGATCGGACTCGCGTTTCGCGGTCATGAAGCACCGTTTCACCTGGTTCCTCTTCACCTGGACGACACAGGGCCTTTGGGTCCAGATGACGGCCGGGGCGGCGCTCGCCGCGATCACCATGGAGGGACGAACATCCTTCGGGCCGACAGATGTCATCGGCATCGCCCTATGGGTCGTCGGATTCGGTACCGAGGTCGTCGCCGACGAACAGAAGCGGCGCTTCCGCGCCGATCCCGGCAATGAGGGTCGGTTCATCGCTACCGGCCTGTGGGGTTGGTCGCGTCACCCGAACTACGTCGGCGAGATCCTCCTGTGGTCGGGGATCGCGGTGCTGGCCGCTCCGGCACTGGGAGGTTGGAGTTTCCTCACCCTGCTCTCGCCCTTCTTCGTCTGGACGTTGTTAACCCGGGTCAGCGGCGTCCCGCTACTCGAGTCGGCAGCGGACCGACGATGGGGTGACCGGGCCGACTACCGCGCGTACAAGGCCGACACTCCGGTCCTGTGGCCTCGCCTCCGCGGGAAGCAACTCGTGGACTAAGTCGAGTTGGCGTCCACCCAGGCGTCGATCTCCACCCACCGGTCGTCGAGCCATCGGACCAACTTCGTCTGCTCCGCATGGGGAGGGACCTGATGGCGACCATAACGCTCGACGGTGAAGCTGAGGGGAGCGCTGAACGGGACGTTCCGCCACAGGTCCCCCAGGGTCCGAAAGTCCGAGACGCCGACGTGGTTGAGGAACGCGAGATCGGGCGTCGAGGCGCGATCCAGAATCTCCATGATTCCGGCGGTCCGGATCGGCAGGACCCGACGGAGGCCCTGAACGCACGGGATCCGACTCGGGTCAGTCTGACTGAGGACGCCGACCGCCCGCTCCAGCTTGGCCGGGGAGAAGCGTGTCCCTTCCGGGAAGACCACGACCGCCTCATCCGCCTCGAGACCTTCGCCGAGGCGACCGACGTTGCGGATCTCCTCCCTGTTGTCGGCGGTGTCCCGATCCACGAAGTAGTTGGGAATCCGGTGACCGACCAGGTCCAAGCAAGGGTCCCAGAGCAGCTGCCGCTTCAGGATAAAACGCGGTCTGAGACCTGAGGAGGCCAGCATCACCGCGACCAGCAGGGCGTCGCCCTGGCTGCCATGCCGGGCGAGCACGATCAGGGGACCCTCCCGTTCCAGGGGCCTCGAGTCGTCGAGATGGAAGCGGAGACCGAGGAGTCGGCGCGCACCCCGCACCAGATTGGTTGCCCACCAGCGTTGGAGCCGACTGTGGGCGCGAAACGACGCATCACTTCTGAGCCGACCCCGGGAAGCGAACCGCAGCCACAGGAAGCCCGCCGTCAGGACGCCCAGGGACTCCAGACATGCCCACCAGACGGAGTAGAGCACCAGCCGGACCGTGGACCACTTTCGCCGCACGACGAGGTCTACCAGCGATGCAACCATCAGGGCCGGAACCAGGAGGACCAGGAGCAGGGTGCTACCCGCCAGAACGGCGGGCACGGTGACGGCTCGACGACGGAGGCGGGCACCAGTGGTCGAGTCCCTCGCAGACCAGACCTGTGGGGACGGAACGGCGCCCTCAGGACACATCCAGGATGCCTCTACTACCGATGATCCTCTCGGCCGACACGGTGATCACCCGCCGGGCCTCCCCACGCTCCTTGGGAGGGCGATACCGGACCGCATAGGCCTGCTCGGCCGACCTGCAAGCCTCAGGATCGTCGCTGACCACTGCCAGTCCCTCGATGGTGAGCCAACGACCGCCGTCCACTTGGCAGATCGCGGCACGGAGAGGGCCGTTAGCGAGCAAACGTGCCTTCACGCTGCCGGACCAGGTGATGACGCGAGCGCAACACCCTTCCTCCGACCACGTGAATCCCACCGGCGTGACGTGGGGCCAAGAGTCCCGGCGCACCAAAGTCAGTGTGGCCAGATGCCGTTCACGCACGAACTCCAGGAACGAAGGGCCTCGCTCTGCAGGAGACGAGTCCGTCACTTCAAGCCTCCCCGACACGGGAACGAGACTGCGGCGGACGTCTGGCGACCCACCGGAGGAAGGGCCTGAGGCGACCGACCGCCGAGATCCCCATCCCTCTCCCAAGGTTCATCTGTGCAGCCGCCTCCTCGGCGCCGAGGCTCACAGAATCCCGACAACGACGACGAATCGGGGCGAAGGGAACCGGTACACCAGCACCTCGACGGCCGTTTCCGCCCGGCAACGAGAACGGAGAGCTCTCGACGAATTCGGCCAGCTCGCACCTCGCTACACGAAGAACGGGGCGTAGGGTCTTCGAGCCGGCCTCGGCTCTCCTCAGCCACTCCGTCGGCATGACGACCGGCAGGAGGAGAGGAACTGTGTCGACAAGACGGCCTGTAGTCGCGACCATCGGAATCCAGCGGGCACCCGCCGTGGTCTGGGCCGACGTTCGTGACATCTCCTCACACGTGGCGTGGATGCAGGATGCCGTCTCCATCGACTTCCTCGGTCAGGAGCGTGAGGGCGTCGGCGTTCGTTTCCGTTGCCTGACCAGGGTCGGCCCGTTCTCACTGACCGACATCATGGAGATCACCAGTTGGGAAGAGGAGCGCCTCATGGGCGTCCGCCATGTGGGTCTAGTGGAAGGAACCGGGGAGTTCACCCTCCGCCGGCTCGGCGAGGACCACACCGAGTTTCGCTGGGAGGAGAACCTCTCGTTTCCCTGGTTCATGGGCGGCACCGCCGGCGAGTTCCTCGCCCGCCCGTTCCTCCGCAGTATCTGGAGGAAGAACCTGCGTCGGCTCAAGTCGCGCCTGGAGGATGGATAGCGGTCGGAGTTGAATCTTCTTCCTTTAGCACGGGTTCGCAGAAAATCGAGACCGGCCACGGATGCAATCCTTTTTGCTAGCTGTCCGGGGAGGGCTCGAACCTCCAACCTCCTGATCCAAAGTCAGGCGTTCTGCCAGTTGAACTACCGGACACTGCGCATGCCCGACCGAGCGTAGTGGTCGCACCATCGAGACCTTCTGGAAGTCCGTCTCCCGTCTTTCACACCAAACGAGGGCAACAGGCCAGGACGCGGCTAGCCTGCCGTCCGTCATGGGATCCCTGATCAAGAAGCGTCGCAAGCGCATGCGCAAGAAGAAGCACCGCAAGATGCTCAAGCGCACCCGTGCCCAGCGGATGCGGGGCAAGTAAACCGGTCTCAGGCTTACGCCATGGGCGGAACGGTCCGCACCACCTGGCGCCCCCCACCCGGATACGCCCCCTCCACAAACCAAGTACTGCCGCTCCCGGCGAGCTTCGGACGTCGACCCGTCGCGTCCCCCAGCACGTCGCGCCAACGCTCCAACTCGGGAATCAGGTCGACGGCGGCCGGCTCCAGTTCGTTGCCGTGATCCCCCGTCGGACCGCCCATCTCGTCCCACCGCCGGTAGACGGCCGGCGTCGGGCATCCGATCGGTGGCGTCAGCAGGGTGAACGTCCGGTCCTCGAAGGGCAGCGGCTCGACCGTGTCGCCGATGCCGGCCACTCGGGCGCGTCCGCCAACCAGGCAGAACGCCACGTCGGCTCCGATGCCTGCCGCAGCCGCCACTTTGTCGAATCCGGCCCACCGCAGGATCGCCGCGGCGTCAGACGAACCGCCACCCAAACCGGCACCAGCCGGGATTGACTTTCGAACCAGCACGTCTGCCGAACGCCCAGCCAGATTCAGTGCCCTAGCCACCAAGTCGTCGAGGCCACCGGGGACCACTAGCCCGGAGCCCTCGGTGCGGTCCTCTATGTGGACCACCGGGTCGGCACCGTCGGGGGCGGGCCTCACGACTAGTTCGTCAGCCAGGTCGACGGAGGCCATCTCGGCATCGACAAGGTGGTAGCCGTCGTCGCGCAGTCCCACTATGCGCAGCCTCAAGGTCAGCTTGGCCGGGGCGGCCAGGACAACGGGGCTCAACCGTCGACTCTCGTGTTATCCACCGCTCCGGCCAGGGCGGCCCACTGCTCTAGGTCCAACTGCTCTGCCCGAGCGGTCGGGTCAACACCCGCCGCGGCGATCGACCCTTCATGCAGTAGACCGTTCAAAGAGCGGCGCAGCATCTTGCGGCGCTGTCCGAACCCTGCGCGGACCAGGGCGAAGAGGCGCTCGGGGTCGGCATCGACAGCCGGGGCGTCACTGCGCTCAACCTCGACGAGGGCCGAGTCGACGTTGGGACGAGGCACGAAAACCGACGGTGGCACTCGGCCGACCATCCGCCCGATCCCGTGGTAGGCCACCTTCACGCTGGGCAGTCCGTAGGCCTCGTCGCCCGGTCCGGCCACGAGGCGCTCTGCCACCTCCTTCTGGACCATCACCACCATCCGGCCGACCGACGGGGCGGTGTCGAGCACGTCGCAGACCAGGGGCACCGAAACGTTGTAGGGCAGGTTGGCTACCAGTGTCCACGGCACTCCGTCACACCTGTCGGCCAGTACCGTTGGCCAGTCCACTGCGGTGGCGTCCGCGTGGACCACCTCCACCTGGTGGCCGTAGCCGGCCTCGGCCGCTACGTCGTCCACCACGCGTGCCAGGACGTCGTCGACCTCGACGGCCAGCACGACAGCGCCGGCCTCGGCCAAGGCGAGGGTCAGGCTTCCGAGGCCTGGGCCGATCTCCACAACTCGGTCACCCGGGCCAACGCCGGCTAGCTCAGCGATGCGTCGAACCGTGTTGGGTTCGACGACGAAATTCTGGCCCAGTGAGCGCTTGGGTCGGATTCCGTGCCGGTGCATCAAATCGCGAACCTGCGTCCTGGTCAGGGTCATGTGGCAGGGAGCCCGGAACGCCGGGTCAGGGCAGGTAGCGGCCACACACCGGCCACTGGCCACGACCACGCAGGTCGTAGAGGGCCTGGGCCATCATGTCCTGGTCGGCCGGAGCGGCGGCAGCCGGATCGACGCCGACGAGTCGAGCAAATTGCAGTCCTGCGATCCAGTCCCAAGTCTGACGGCTGAACTGATACGCGCCGCGGTACTTGCCGGTCGGATTGACCGCCGTGTAATCGCCAGTGGCCTCGCAGAACCGCAGGGCCTCCCACTGGATGTCGGTCGGGCCGTCGGGGTGCGGCTTCGTGTCCCACGGGATGGTCGTCGTCGGTCCCGGCGACGACATGGCCTCCTCACGACGACTCAGTTCCTCCTCCCGGAGCCGGTTTCGCTCGGCCTCCCGCTCGGCCTCGCGGCGCTTGGCAGCCAACAGGGCGTCCAGTGCCTCGCGTTCTGCGTACTCGTCGGCGGCTACCAAGCGGGCGGCGGCCAGCGCCTCGGCTTCGTGCTCCCGGGCGATGGCGGCAAGGCGGTCTTGGACCTCTCGACTGGACCGAGCCAGATGCCAGTCGGTGGCCCGGCTACTGAGGCGTTCAACGTCGGGCTCGTGCCGCGCTGCTGGTGCGGCGGCCACGACCAGTTCGACGATGGCGGAGTTTCCGGGCTCGGAGGCAGACTCATGCAGGGGCGCGCCGGAGCGAGGCGCCGCCGCCGACGCCATCCCGGTGAGCGCACCAGGAGACGACGGGTCCTCGAACACGAACAGTGGCAACGCGGCGAGCGTGGCTAGGGCCACGACGACCACGCGCCATCGTTCGACGGTGGATCCAGCGCCCAGAGCTCCGTCCCTTTCCCCTCCGGACACGTCGAGCCCATGGCCCGATCGCTGGCGCGACGTTAGAGACGGGGGTGGGACGCGCGCAAGGTCGGACTGGTGTCCCCGCTTCGGTCGTCCGTCACCTGAATGTCGTCCGATCAGAAGGCGAACAGGGACCGTGGTGAGCAGCGGCGACGGGTCGGTCAGACCTCGAGGCCGTAGAAGGCACGGGCGTTAGCGGTGGTGACCGCCGCCACCACGTCGACCGGCTGCCCCATGACCTCGGCCACCGCGGCGCCCACTAGGGCTACATGGGCCGGCTCGTTGGCCTTCCCGCGGTGCGGGACCGGAGCCAGGTAGGGCGAGTCGGTCTCCACCATGGCCCGGTCCAGCGGACACATCGCCGCCGCGGCCCGCAGGTCGTCGGCCGTCCGGAACGTGACGATCCCGCTGAACGACAGCAGCGCTCCCCGCTCGAGGGCCGCCTTGGCCTGGTCCGGTCCGCCGGTAAAGCAGTGAAAGACGGTGCGCTCCGGGATCCCCTCGGCATCAAGCAGGGCGAACGTCTCGTCCCACGCCTCCCGGGTGTGGATGACCAACGGCAGGTCGTGTCGGTTGGCCAGGTCCACCTGGGCGGCAAAGGTGGTGCGCTGAACGTCGCGGGGCGAGTGGTCGTAGTGGAAGTCGAGGCCGGCCTCGCCGACAGCGACCACCTCGGGAGCGGCCAGCAAGTCGTCAAGGCCATCGATGCCGTGCCGGGCCTCGTGAGGGTGCACGCCGGCGGTGGCCCACACGTCCTCGTGGGCGCCTGCGGTGGCTATGGCGTTCCGGCTGTCGTCCAGATCGCAGCCGACCGTGACCATGCCCACCACCCCTGCGGCCCGGGCCCGGGCCAACACCTCCTCGGTCTCGCAGCCGTCCTGGTCGTCACGCCCGCGACGGGCTAGATCCAGATGGCAGTGGTTGTCGAACCAGACGGGGGCGGTCACCCGTCAGTCCCGTCGGCCGGTACTTCGTCGATCAGGAGTTCGTCGAGGTCGACCTTGGCGAACAGCGGTGTCGGCTTCAGGACAGGCGTACCGGGGACTGGCTCGACCCGCTCCCAGGCCTCGATCTGGCCAAATACGTCGTCGAGAGCAGCCGTACTAGACGGCAGGTAGGGCGACAAGGCGACCCGCACCCCGGCCACGGCAGCAAGCGCGGTGCCGAGCACCACCCGGGCCCGATCAGGGTCCGACTTGGCCAGTTTCCATGGCTCAGTGGCGTTCAGGTAGGCGTTGACGTCCGCCGCGGCTTCCATGCCGGTGCGCAGGGCCGCCCGCAACTCAACCCGCTCAACCTGATCGGTGACGGCGACTAGTGCGGCGTCGATGGCCGCCAGCACCGCATGGTCGTCGACTGTCCGCCCGTCCGGGCTGGGCACAGTCGCGTCACAGTTCTTGTGCACCATCGATAGGACCCGGTTGACCAGGTTCCCCCAGGTGGCGACCAGTTCCTCGTTAATACGCCGCCCGATCTCGTCGACCGACAGGTCGGTGTCGCTCTGCTCGGGAAGTGAGGCGGCCAAGGCGTAGCGAAGAGCGTCGGCCTGAAAGAGGTTAAGCCCCTCGCCGATGGTCAGGCCCACGCCACGGCTAGCAGAAGCCTTGCCACCCTTGAAGGTCACGTACTGGTTGGCCGGCACATCGGTGGGCAGATTCAGCCCCCCGTATCCAATCAGCATCCCGGGCCAGATGATGGTGTGAAACGGGATGTTGTCCTTGCCGATGAAGTAGACGGTCCGGGCCTTGGGGTCCTCCCACCAGTCCCTCCAGGCCTCGGGGTCGCCGCGGCGCTGCGCCCACTCCTTGGCCGCGGACAGGTAGCCGATGACGGCCTCGAACCAAACGTAGATGCGCTTGCCAGGGCCGAGATCGTCGACCGGCAACTCGATGCCCCAGTCCAGGTCACGGGTAATAGCCCGGTCCTGCAGGCCTTCCTCGACCCAGCCCTTCGAGAAGTTCAGGACGTGACGGCGCCATCCCTCTCGGGAGTTCAGCCACTCCCCTAGCGGCTCGGTGAAGTTCGAAAGCCGCAGGTAGAAGTGCTCGGTGGGTCGGAGTTCCGGTATCGACCCGGTGATCTTGGAGCGCGGGTCAACCAGTTCCTCGGGATCGAGGGTCCGGCCACAGTCCTCGCACTGGTCACCACGCGCCTCCGCGTAGTCGCAGTGAGGACAGGTGCCCTCGATGTAGCGGTCGGGCAAGAAGCGGTCGGCCTCGGCATCGAAGTACTGCTCGCTGGACCGGCGGTCGATGTGACCGTTCTCCAGGAGCCGGAGGAAAAGATCCTGGGTGACCTCAGCGTGATTCTCGGTGCCGGTCGACGTGTAGAGGTCCCAACTGATACCCAGCCGTTCCCAGTCGGCTACGAACTCGGCGTGGTAGCGCTCCACGATGTCGGTCGGGGTGACACCCTCGGCATCTGCCCGCACGGTGATCGGGGTGCCGTGGACGTCAGACCCACTGACCATGAGGACTCGGTTGCCAACCAGACGCTGGTGCCGGGCGTAAACGTCGGCCGGCAGGTAGGCCCCGGCCAGATGGCCAAGATGACGGGACCCCGAGGCATACGGCCATGCCACCGCGACCAGGACGGCAGTGCCGGCGAGCCGGTCGGGGGAGGTGGGGTCGGCCACGGAACTGAGGCTACCGGTGGGTCCCGGACGAAGGCCCGACCTCCGGTCCGGCTCAGGACCCGCTGGCCTCCAGCGCCAGTCGGTAGGCGCGGCGGCGGGACACGGCGAGTCGGCGAGCCGCCTCGTCAGCCGCGTCTCGGGTAGACGCCCCGGCGGCCAGCGCCTCGGCCACTACAGCGCGGACGCGGCCGTCGTCCGTCTCGTCGGGCGGAGGGGCCCCCTCTACGACGAGCACGATCTCGCCCTTCGGCGACTGGTCGGCCCACGCTGCCAACTCGGAGAGGGTGCCGCGGACGAACTCCTCATGGAGTTTGGTCATCTCGCGCGCCACCACACCACGGCGCTCCCCACCCAGGGCGGCGGCCAACTCGGCCAGCGTGACGGCGAGGCGGTGCGGAGACTCGAAGACGACCATGGTCCGCTCTTCGACGGCCAGTTCGGCCAGTCGGGCCGTCCGTGCCCCACCCTTCCTCGGCAGAAAGCCCTCCATGGTCCACCGGTCAGTAGGCAACCCACTAGCCGCCACAGCGGTCACCGGCGCCGACGGGCCAGGCACCACCTCCACGGCCTGGCCAGCGGCCACCACACGCCCGACCAACCGTTCCCCCGGGTCGGAGACGCCCGGCATCCCAGCGTCCGACACGAGTGCCACGGTGGCCCCGGCTGCGATCCGGTCGACGACCACGACTGCCGAGCGTTCCTCGGTATGGGCGTCAAGGCGCAGAAGGTCGGCGCCCTCGATCCCGGCGTGCTTCAGGAGTCGACCGGTGCGACGCGTGTCCTCGCAGGCCACCAGATCAGCCGAGGCAAGTGCCTCGACGGCGCGGGATGACAGATCGTCGAGGTTGCCTATGGGGGTAGCCACCAGAACGAGGCGGCCCGTCACCGGACCACTCCCCAGTCGGGCGCCTCACCTGCATGGACGACGAGTTCGTCGCCGACGGCCAGGCCCCACCGTTCGAAACTGCCCGCCTCTGCCTCCAGGACCGCCCTGGCACCCCGGACCGGTCGACCGAATCGCTGGGGCACCATCCGAGCTGTCCGGACGACTCGCATCTCGGCGTCCAGATGGGCGATGTCGAGATCGAAGCGCATGCCGACGGTGTGGACCGAGCGCGCCGGGCGGAGCAGCAGGGCACCATCGCATGACGACCGGCCGAGCAGGCCCCGCATGCGGCGTCCCGGCGTGTCGGCCATCTCGAGGCTTGCCAAGACCCGGTCCCCTCGCACAAGCCACGGCATGGCGCGCATGGTACGTGGCTGTCCCACACTCAGCGGCCCAGGCGGCCGAAGGTCAGACGTTGAACCGAAACTCCATGACGTCGCCGTCCTCCGGGCGGTACTCCTTGCCCTCGCTGCGGACCAATCCCGCCTCGCGCGCCTTCGGCAACGATCCCTGGTCGAGGAGGACGTCCCATCGGATGGTCTCGGCCCGGATGAAGCCCCGCTGGAAGTCGGTGTGGATCCGTCCGGCGCACTCCGGAGCCGACGAGCCGGCACGAAACGTCCACGCCCGGCTCTCCTTCTCGCCCGTGGTGAAGAAGGTCCGCAGGCCTAGGAGGTGGTAGGCGGCCCGGACGAAGACCGGCAGGGCGCCCTCGCCAAGGCCGAGCCCTTCGAGCATCTCTGCCCGGTCAATCTCTGGCAGCAGGGCCGCTTCGGCTTCGAGTTGAACGCACATGCCGATCACCTCGGCGCCGTCCAACTCGGCGACCACAGGTGCTAGGGCCTCGTCGGGATTCACGACCTGCTCTTCGTCGAGATTGACGACCGCCAGCACCGGCTTGTCGGTCAGCAGGAAGAATGGCTTCAGCCCGGCCCGGGCCGAAGCGTCCATATCGCTGCGATACAGCGGCACGCCCTCGCCCAGTAGGTCGACGGCCTCGGCCAACGCCGCGATGACCGGGCCCAGGGACGGATCACCCTTGGCGGCACGACGGAGCTTGTCGAGTTGCTTCTCGGCAGTGTCCAAGTCGGCCAGGGCCAACTCGACCTCAACGACGCGGAGGTGCTCCAACGGGTCCGAGGGGCCGGGCACGTCGCCGTCGCGAAAGGCGCGGAGCACGAAGACGATGGCGTCCACCTCGCGGATGCCGGCAAGGAACTTGTTGCCCAGGCCTTCGCCCTGCGATGCACCCTCTACTAGGCCACCAATGTCGGCGAACTCGACGCTGGCCGGGACGACCTTGCGGCTGGCGCTCATATCCCCCAAGAGGTCGAGGCGCTCGTCGGGCACCTTGGCCACGCCAATGTTGGGGTCGGTGGTGGCAAAGGCGTAAGGGGCAGCCAGGGCACCACCGCCGGCCAGAGCGTTGTAGAGCGATGACTTGCCCGCGTTGGGCAGGCCCGCGAATCCAAAACGTTCCAAAGCAGTACTGCCTCCTCGTCGACGGCCCATCGGGATCGGTGCTGGGCCGGCGGGTCAGGCTACGAGGCGGTGACCGGGCACCGACGGGCCAGTCACACCCGGGGGAACCGCGGAGACCCCCGCTACCCTGAAAGGTATGTCGAAGCGCACCTCCCGGCAGAAGGCCAACGCCCGCCGCAAGAAGGCCAACCACGGTCGCAAGCCCAATCTGGGCCGCAACAGTTGACGCAATAGGTCACCTGACGACTCGCTTCGCCTGAAGAGTCGGTCAGAACGTCCGGCCGGCCGGTCCTCGGCCGTGACGACGCCGTTCTCAGCGAATGCCTTGGCAAGCTCGTCGGCGAAGGGCTGCCGGACTTGGTCCACTTCCCTGCTAGGGAAGTTCCCTGCGACGGCAGCTGGCTCGACTACTAGCTGCTGGGGATGCCCCCACCACCGGATGATGAACCTTGGGGCAAGTGGAGAAGGGACTGAGGTGCGAATCGTCGGTTGCGTGTCCCTGGAAAGCCGACCCGTTGGTTTTGCGACACAACCACCACCGTCACCGCAACCCCATGCTGACGGACCTGCCTTCCCGGACGGCCATGACGGCGACGGGTAGCGTCGGCGGCGTGCTCGGGTTGATAACCGGTAGCGGCTTCGACCACCTGTCAGACCTTGACGACAGCGAATCCGACGTCGTCGCCACCCCCTTCGGCGACGTTCCCGTCACCCGGGGGCTGCTCGACGGTTTCCCAGTGGTGGCACTGAAACGCCACGGAATCGGCCACAGCGTCCCACCTCACCGCGTCAACTACCGGGCAAACGTCCGGGCCATCCATGAAGCAGGGGCGACGGCGGCGGTGGCTACCGCGGTCAGCGGTGCCATCGATCCTTCACTCACCCTCGGCGACCTCGTGCTGATCGACCAGTTCATCGACGCCACCCACGGCCGGAGCGGCACGTTCTTCGACGATGAGGTGCGGCACACCGACATGACCGAGCCCTACGACCCGGCACTCCGCGGAATACTCCGCGAGGTCGGTGAGGCGGCCGGAATCCCGCTGGTCGACGGCGGAACCTACGTGTGCACCAACGGGCCCAGGTTCGAGACGCCCGCCGAGATCCGCCTGTACCAGGCCGCCGGGGCCACCCTGGTCGGGATGACCGGCTGCCCCGAGGTGGCCCTAGCCATCGAGTTGGGCCTGCCCTATGCCTCGATCGGCGTGATCTCGAACCCTGCGGCCGGGAACAACGACAAGCCGCTGGCGCTAGACGACATCCGAGCCGCTATGGCCGCAGCGGCGACCCCGGTCCGGATCCTGCTCGCCGGAGCAGCGGCAAAGCTGGCCTAGCCGGCGGCGAGGCGTTCGGCCCGATGCTGGACTTCAACACGAGCCCGTTCAACGTCCACGGTCAGGACCTCTCCGCCCGCCAAGACTTGCTCGCCGCCCACCCACACGTCAGTGACTGACCGGGACGAACCGGCCCACACCAGGTGTGCCATCAACTCGTCGGGCGATGTCACCGGCGTGAACGACGGGTGATCCAGGTCGAGGCGGACCAAGTCAGCCGCCATGCCCGGGGCCAGGAAGCCCACGTCGTCGAGGCCCAATGCGGTTGCACCGTGGCGGGTGGCCATGGCCAGCACCTGTGCGGCGGGCAGCAATGTCGTGTCCAGGGCATCGACCCGGGCTAGCAGCGACGCCACTTTGACCTCCTCCCAGAGGTCGAGAGTGTCGTTGGATGCCGGGCCGTCGGTGCCAAGAGCCACGGTGATCCCGGCGTCGAGCATGGCGGCCACCGGTGCCACCCCGGAGCCCAGCTTCATGTTGCTGACCGGACAGTGGGCCACCGCCACCCCAGACCTGGCCAACAAGGCGATGTCGTCGGCGTCAACCCACACACCGTGGGCCATCAGCGTGCGGGCAGCGAACACGTCGTGGTCGGCGAGGATTCGTGTGATGGACCGTCCGTACTCGGCCTCCAGCGGGGCACTCTCCTCGCGAGTCTCTGCCACGTGCACGTGGAGGATCACGCCGAGAGACCGGGCTAGTTCCGCCAGACGGGCCACCCTCTCCACGCCCAGGTCATAGGCCGAGTGGGGGGCGATTCCGACGGTGATCCGCCCCCCCGGATCGTGATGCTCGGCGTGGAAGGAGGCCATGGCTTCCAAACGGTCACCATCGCTCCCAAAGGCGTCCCCGTGCAGCACCGAGAGCACGGCGGGCGTGACCACCAGTCGGCCACCTGAGGTTCGGACAGCATCTGTCACCGCGTCCTCGAACAGGTACATCTCGCAACTGGTGGTAATGCCGGCAGACAGCATCTCAGCCGATCCGAGGGCCATTCCCCACCACACGTCATCGGGCGTAATGCGCCCCTCTCGTGGCCACATGGCCTCGGTCAGCCAGCGCTGGAGTGGCAGGCCGTCACCGGCACCCCGGACCAAGGTCATCGGGGTATGCGCGTGGGCGTTGATCAGCCCGGGCATGAGCAGTCCCCCGTGATTGCGGGTGGCCCCGTCGACCGTCGGTAGCTCGTCGACGAAGCCGACCCGCACGATGCGGCCGTTTGAGACGTCAACGGCACCAGGGGCGTAGATGGCGCCCTCGTCGTCGCAGGTGACCACCACATCGGCCACGTGACGCTCGGTGGTGACGGAGGGATCGGACACGGAAAGACGCTAGTCAGCCCGACATGTGCGTTACGTCACAGAAGGGGCTACCGTGACCTTCCCCGCGGGCGGCCAGGGGTCGCGCGCGGCGCAACTATGCGACGACGAACCGGAGGGGTTCATGAGCAAGCGAGTCATCCGTCTGCTCGCCGTGGTGCTGGGGTTTGCCCTGGTCGTTTCGGCGTGTGGCAGCGACAGTGACGACGCCGCACCGTCGGCTACTACCGCGGCACCTGCCGCAGCCGACGAGCAAGCGGCCACTACTACCGAGGCCCCTGAGCCTCCGGCAGAGCCAGTATCAGTGGGCCTGGTGTTCGACATCGGCGGTCGCGGCGACCAGTCGTTCAACGACGCCGCCTATGCCGGTCTGGAGCGTGCCGCTAATGACCTTGGGGCAATCGTTTCCGACATGTCCCCGAATGCCGACGGGTCCAACCGAGCCGAGTTGCTCCGCCTCTCGGCCGACGCGAACGATCTCGTCATCGGAGTCGGCTTCCTCTTCGATGCGGCAATGGCCGAGGTGGCAGCCGAGTACCCGGATACGCACTTTGGCATCGTCGACGGCTTCGTTGACGCTCCGAACGTGGCTTCTCTGCTCTTCGCCGAGCACGAGGGTTCGTTCCTCGTTGGTGCGGCTGCCGGCCTCAAGACGGCCGCCAACAAGATTGGCTTCATCGGCGGCGTGAACTTCCCGTTGATCCACAAGTTCGAGGCGGGCTTCGTTGCCGGTGTTGAACAAACCAACCCGGACGCGATGGTGATGGTCGAATACGTCACCGAGCCGCCGGACTTCGATGGGTTCAATGCCCCAGACCGTGGACGGGAGATCGCCCTTTCGATGTACGAGAAGGGTGCTGACATCATCTACCACGCCGCAGGCGGAACCGGTGCTGGTCTCTTTGAGGCAGCCAAGTCCTTCTCTGAGGACTCGGGTTCAAAGGTCTGGGCTATCGGTGTGGACTCCGACCAGTACCTCACATCCGACGAGTCGGTTCGCGAGTACATCCTGAGCTCGATGCTCAAGCGGGTCGACGTGGCCGTCTACAACACCATTCGCGCAGCAGGCGATGGCTCCTTCCAGGGCGGACCACAGACGTTCGACCTGTCGGTAGATGGTGTGGGGTACTCGACGACGGGTGGCTTCGTTGACGACATCGCCGGGGAGTTGGATGCTCTCAAGGCAAGGGTCGTCAACAAGGCGATCTCTGTCCCAGAAGTTCCGGGAGAGCGGGCCGTGGTCATGCCGGACCTCGGTGGTCGGGTCATCACGATCGCCGTGGACAACGCCTACCTGCCGTTCGCCTATATCCCGGCCGACACCGGCGTAGCCCAAGGCTGGGACTACGACGCCATGGATGAGGTCTGTGCCCGTTTGAACTGCGTTCCGAGCTTCCAGGAATTCGCTTGGGACGGAACGATCATCGCGACCGGCGAGGGTCAGTTCGACATGGCCGGTGGTGGCATCACCATCACCGAGGAGCGAGACAAGGTGGTGGACTTCTCGATCAGCTTCATCAGCACCGATCAGAAGATCCTCGTGGCCAAGGACAGCTCGGAGATCGGCTCCCGCGACGACCTCGCAGCGTCGGACTGCAAGGCGGGTTCGATGACCGGCACCACCAACTACGACCTAACGGCCTCGATCACCGGTGAGGATCGGATCGTGGCCTTCGAGTCGTTCGCCTTCGCCGTCCAGGCCCTGATCACCGGCGACGTGTGCGCCGTGATCATGGATGACGTGGCCGGGCAGGGCTACCAAGGCGAGAACGCCGACCAGGTAGACCTGCTTCCAGACTCCCTGCAGTCCGATCCGCTGGGCTGGGCCTTCACCGAAGGCAGCGACCTTGTGGATCCGTTCAACATCGCCATCCAGGCAATGAAGGACGATGGAACCCTGGCGGCCCTGAACGCGAAGTACTTCGGTACGGCGTTCACCATCACCTACGACGACATTGGCGATGGTGCGTACGCCGAGGAAGAGTCGGCGGCTGCTCTGCCTGGTGAGGGTGTGGAGTTGACGATGTGTCGTGCGAACTGGGCGTCTGGGTATATCCAGGCTGAGATCGTGCGTCAGATCCTGCAGAAGGCCGGTTACTCGGTTACGGATCCGTCGTTGATCGAGTTGGGTCCGTCGAACGCCTATACGGCGATGGCTGAGGGTTCGTGCCACTTCTGGGCGAACTCGTGGTATCCGGGTCACTTCTCGTGGTTCG
>JAZADN010000059.1:0-41562 GCA_036123585.1 Actinomycetota bacterium
CCATGACCCAGGCGGCGCTCGGTGTGGTGCTCGACTACGAGACGCTAGACGGCACTGAGGAACTGCAGATTCCCCGCGGCACACGAGGCGGCGACGTCTTCCGCTTCCGCGGGCGCGGCGTGCCCCACCTGGAAGGCCGCGGCCGAGGTGACCTTGTGGTCGAGGTGGCGGTGGCCACCCCCGACGACCTGACCGAAGAGGCCGAGCGGCTGCTTCGCGAGTTGGCCACTGAGCGGAGCGAGGTGGTCGCCGAACCCGACGAAGGCCTCGTCTCCCGCATCCGCTCAGCGTTCAAATAGGCGACCCTGAGGGCTACGGGGTGGACGGTCGCGGTGCTGGGTCAGTCCCCGATGGACGCGGTGGCCCACACGTCTTCGTGGCCGATCTGGACTCGCCCCGGTTCGACGAGGACGACTATCACCACCTTGCCCGGGTGCTACGCCTGAGAGACGGCACTCCGATGACCATCGGCGACGGTCGCGGTGCCTGGCGGCCGGCCCGCTTCCGTCTCGACCTGGGCGTGGGGCCCGAGCCGGACGGCGAGGTGGTCGAGGTAGTCGCCCCAGAGCACCAGGTGGCCGTGGGCTTTTCGCTGATAAAGGGTGGGCGGCCTGAACTGGTGGTCCAGAAGTTGACCGAACTGGGTGTGGACCGGATTCTGCCGTTGGCTGCCGAACGATCCGTGGTTCGCTGGGATAACGCGAAGGCCCAAGCCAACCTGGAACGTTTCCGGAGGGTTGCCCGCGAGGCAGCCATGCAGGCTCGGCGGGTCCACTTACCCGAGGTGGATTCCGTGAGCCCTCCGGGCGACGTGGCCGACGGCCCGGGCGTGGCAGTAGCCGAACCGGGCAGCGAGCCGCTGGGTGGGCCCGACACCGCGCCGGTCCACGTGGTTCTGATCGGCCCCGAGGGCGGCTGGACGGACGACGAACTGGCCGGCCGGCGCACGGTCGGCCTGGGTTCCACTGTGCTACGGGCCGAGACGGCGGCTATCGCCGCGGGCACACTGCTAGTTGCCCTCCGGGCTGGTCGCCTGTCGCCCGGAAGCTGATCCGAGGGCACTCAGACTGCTCTTCGACCACCTCGAAACTAACCGTTGCAAACCACGGAGCGCGGTCTATACCGTCACGTCCTGTGGTCAAGTCGTCTGTCGCCTCCAGGGCTCCCCGGACCGCTTCTGGCGCCGTCAGCAGCGACGACGGTTACAGCATCCGGCTTGGCGAACGCATCCGAGTCATTCGCCGCCAGAAGCGCCTATCCCTCCAGGATGTCGAAGCGCGCTCCGAATCGGAGTTCAAGGCATCAGTCCTAGGTGCCTACGAGCGCGGCGAGCGGGCCGTGTCGGTGCCTCGCCTCCACCGCCTCGCCGAGTTCTACGACGTCCCCGTCGACCAACTGCTCCCGGTCGGCGACGGCGACCAACCGACCGAGGTCGGCACCGCCGAACCACCTTCCTGGGTACCAGGTCAGAAGGTAGTCATCGACCTGGCGGCTCTAGCGGGCGCCGACGGTTCCGAGGTCGAACTAATCCGCCGGTACCTGGGGATCATTCAGGTCAAGCGTCAGGACTTCAACGGGCGGGTACTGACTATTCGGCAGGACGACCTGCAGGCCCTGGCCGCCATTCTCGGGACATCGGTCGATGACGCCGCCCCGGTGCTCGCAGGTAGGGGGCTGTTGCACCCACCGGCGGCTCCCTGAAGGGGTCCCGGCAGGGCCGCCGCCGGCCGGCCGACTGAATCCGCGACGGTCCCGTCGACAGCCCTTCGGCGCGGGACCGACCGGTAGCCTCCGACAACGATGAGCGTGTTTTCGCGTGTCCTGCGCAGCGGTGAGGGGAAGAAAGTCAAGGCCCTCGAGGCCATCGTCCCCGATATCAACGCCCTCAGCGACCCGACCTCGGCGCTGTCCGACGACGCCCTCCGGGCGAAGACAGGCGAGTTCCGCCAACGATTCGAAAACGGAGAAGACCTCGACGACCTCCTCGTCGAGGCGTTCGCCGTGGTCCGCGAGGCCGCATGGAGAGTCCTCGGGCAGCGCCACTACGACGTCCAACTGATGGGCGGAATGGCCCTGCATCTCGGCTGGGTAGCCGAGATGCGCACTGGCGAGGGCAAGACCCTGGTCAGCACTCTGCCCGCATACCTGAACGGCCTTTCCGGACGAGGGGTGCACCTGTGCACCGTCAACGACTACCTGGCCAGCCGCGACGCCGAGTGGATGGGCCAAGTCCACCGCTGGCTCGGCCTTACCGTCGGCCTCGTTGTTCCGGACGAGCGAGACCGAGTCGCCAAGCGGGATGCCTACGCCGCCGACATTACGTACGGCACCAACAACGAACTGGGCTTCGACTACCTGCGCGACAACATGGCCACCTCGGGGGCGGAAATGGCTCAACGGGGACACGCCTTCTGCATCGTTGACGAGGTCGATTCGATCCTCATCGACGAGGCCCGCACCCCCCTCATCATCAGCGGTCGCCTAGCCGAGGCAGCGGCCCTCTATCAGCGGTTCGCCTCGGTGGTGCGAGGCCTAGACCGGGAGCGCCACTACGAGGTCGATGAGGAGAAGTCGATCATCGCCCCAACCGAGGACGGCGTCCATGCCGTCGAGGCTGCCCTCGGCGTCGACAATCTCTACGACCAGGTATCGGCAAATCTGGTCCACCAATTCCATGCCGCACTCAAGGCCAAGGAGCTCTACAAGCGGGACCGCGACTACATCGTCGTCGACGGGGAGGTCCGTATCGTCGACGAGTTCACCGGACGGGTGCTGGAGGGCCGCCGCTGGTCGGACGGCATCCACCAGGCCGTTGAGGCCAAGGAGGGAGTGTCGATTCGCGAAGAGAACCAGACGCTGGCCACGATCACCCTCCAGAATTACTTCCGCCTCTACGAGAAACTGGCCGGGATGACCGGTACCGCCGAGACCGAGGCGGCCGAGCTGGCCGGCATCTACGGGCTCCAGGTTGTTCCCATCCCCACAAACCGACCACTGGTCCGCAGGGACCAGAGTGACCTGATCTTCAAGACCGAAGCCGGCAAGTTCGGCGCGGTGGTCGACGACATCGTGGAGCGACGCGACGCCGGCCAGCCGGTCTTGGTGGGCACCGTGAGCGTCGAAAACTCCGAAAGGCTGTCCCGCGAGCTGGAAAAGCGGGGGGTAGCCCACGAAGTACTCAACGCAAAGCAGCACTTCCGGGAGGCGGAGGTGGTGGCCCAGGCTGGTCGTCCCGGGGCGGTCACCGTGGCCACCAATATGGCCGGCCGCGGCGTCGACATCCTCCTAGGCGGCAACCCGGAGAACCTGGCTGAACGCGAAGCCCGGGCCGCCGGCTTCGATCCGGCCACGCCCGATGGCGAGACGAAGGTGGCCGAACTACTCGCCCGCTTCGAACCGGAGTGCACGACACTGGGCGAGGAGGTCCGGGCCAACGGAGGCCTGTACGTCCTGGGAACGGAACGCCACGAGTCACGACGTATCGACAACCAGCTACGGGGCCGCAGCGGCCGCCAGGGCGATCCAGGCGAGAGCCGCTTCTACCTGTCGCTGGAGGACGAACTGATGCGGTTGTTCGCCTCGGACACGATGCGCGGCTTCATGGACCGGGCACTTCCCGAGGATGTTCCCATCGAGTCGAAGATGGTCACCAAGGCCATCGAGCGGGCGCAGACCACCGTCGAGCAGAAGAACGCCGAGGCCCGCAAGAACGTCCTTAAGTACGACGAGGTGATGAACGAGCAGCGCAACGTCATCTACCGGCGTCGCCAGGGCCTCCTGGGCGACGACGAACTACGCGACGACGTGCTGGCCGCCCTCGGCACGGTGGTTGACGGCGCGATCGGTGCGTTCTGTGCCTCGGAACTACCTGAGGAATGGGACCTCGATGGCCTCCGAGTGGAGCTCGACTCGTACTGGCCACTCGGAGCCGCTCCGGCGGACAGCGAACCTGGAGGTGAACGGGATGACGCCGCGGCGGCCGACGCCCTGTGGACCATGGTTTCCAACGCCCGGTCCACTGACCAGCTCTACGACCTGCTGACCACCGACGGCCTCGCCGTCTTCGAGGCACGAGAAGCCGAGTTGGGCGCCGACGGTATGCGGGAGGTCGAACGCCAGGTGATGCTTCGCATCATCGACCAGCGCTGGCGCGAGCACCTCTACGAGATGGATCACCTCCGCGAGGGCATCCACCTGCGGGCCATGGGTCAGCGCGACCCGGCGACCGAATGGAAGCGGGAGGGCTTCGAACTGTTCGGCCAGCTCGACGAACTCATCGACCGGGACTTCCTGCGTTACGTGATGCGCATCAGGGTGACTACCGCCGTTGACGCCGTCCATACGAGTGATGGCCAGGCCACGGAGATGACGACTAGCGGCCCCGACGGGCCGGTTGGTGGGGCGGCAGCGGTGGCGGCAGCGGCTGGGGCACCGGACCGCGTCGAAGAGTCCACTCCAACCCCGCAGACGACCAAGGTCAACTCTGAGTGGGAGAAGACGCCTCGCAACGCTCCCTGCCCATGCGGCTCGGGACGCAAGTTCAAGCAGTGCCACGGGGGCTGACGTGCAGGATTTCGCCCCCGACCTCGCCGCACTACGGGTTCGCCTTGACGAGGCCACCGGCTACCTGCGCATCGACGAGCAGCAGCAGCGCCGCGACGCACTCGAGGCCGAGATGGCTGATCCGGAATTGTGGAACGACCAAGATCGCGGACGCCGCGTCCAGAAGGACTTGGCCGCCGTGGTGGAGGACCTGGAGTTGCACTCCGAACTAGCGGGTCGCCTCGAGGACGCCGAAACGCTCGTCGAGATGGCCACCGAGGAGGGCGATGACAGCCTCGAGGAGGAGATCGCTGAGGCCGTCGCCGTCCTCTCGACCCGCTTCGACGACCTAGAGCTACGGTCGCTGTTCAGCGGCCAGTACGACGAGGGCGACGCTGTCTGCCACGTCCAGTCCGGCGCCGGGGGCACCGACGCCCAGGACTGGGCCGAGATCCTCGTCCGCATGTACACCCGGTGGGCTGACCGCCGCGGCTTTCATCTGGAGGTGGAGTCGGTCTCGGAGGGCACCGAGGCGGGCATCAGCTCGGCCGAGTTCGTCGTCCGCGGCCGCTACGCCTTCGGCCTGTTGCAGTCCGAGCGCGGCGTCCACCGTCTGGTACGCATCTCGCCCTTCAACAAGGAGGCCAAGCGCCAGACGGCTTTCGCCTCGCTGCAGGTCGTGCCCTTCTTCGACGAGGTCGCCGACGAGGTGGACATCGACGAAGGCGACTTGCGGATTGACACCTACCGTTCGTCGGGGGCTGGTGGCCAGCACGTCAACGTGACCGACTCGGCAGTTCGGATCACCCACCTGCCGACGGGGATAGTCACGTCCTGTCAGAACGAACGCAGTCAGCACCAGAACAAGGACAAGGCCATGCAGATGCTGGCTGCCCGACTGCTAGACCTTGAACGACAGAAGCGCGACGCCGAGATCGCCGTGATCGGCGGAGAGAAGCGCGACGTGGACTTCGGCAGCCAGATCCGCTCCTACGTGCTGCAGCCGTACCAGATGGTTAAAGACCTGCGAACCGAGCACGAGGTGGGTGACGTGGCCGGCGTGCTCGACGGCAACCTGGACGGCTTCATGGAGTCGTATCTGCGTTGGACCCGGGCCAACGCCGGCTCCTGACCGACTTACCCGTCTCCGGAGACTGAGTCGGCCTGGGGCGCCGCGATCAGCCGGACCCCCTCTGGTACCGTGCGCGCCGTGCCCCACCGAGCCCCGCCCTCCGACCCGACGCGGCCGGGGTCGAGCCGTCCGGAGGTCGGCCGATGATTCGCCTCGAAGGCGTCTCGAAGGTCTACAAGGGCGATGTGGTGGCGCTGCGTAATGCCACTGCCGAGATCCAGCGAGGCGAGTTCGTCTTCCTCGTCGGCCCGTCGGGCTCCGGCAAGTCCACGTTCATTCGGTTGTTGAACCGCGAGGAGGTGGCCGACGAAGGCCGCATCACCGTGGCCGGCAAAGACGTCGGCGAGATGAGTTCCTGGAAGGTTCCGTACCTCCGCCGGCAGATCGGCTACATCTTCCAGGACTACAAGCTGCTTCCGAAGAAGACCGTCTTCGAGAACGTGGCCTTCGGTCTGGAGGTCATCGGCCGTCCCCGCCATGCAGTGCGCGAGCAGGTGCCGGCCATCCTGGAGCTGGTCGGCCTGAGCCGCAAGGCCGATCGCCTACCCGACGAACTTTCCGGCGGCGAGCAGCAGCGGGTGTCGATTGCCCGGGCGTTCGTGAACAGACCACTGATCCTGCTGGCCGACGAGCCCACTGGGAACCTCGATCCGGCCACCTCAGTGGGGATTATGCGCCTTCTGGACCGCATCAACCGCAGCGGAACGACCGTGGTCATGGCCACCCATGACCGCGGCATCGTCGACTCGATGCGGCGACGGGTCATCGAGCTCGACCGAGGAGTCATCAAGCGCGACGAATCGCAGGGCGTGTACGAGTGATGGGACACGCCTGGGCAACGAAGTGGCCTGCCGCCACCGGGACAGGGGCCTGACATGCTCTACCGCCTCTGGTACTACGTGCGAGAGACGTTCACCAGCCTGTGGCGCAACCTGAGCCTGACGCTGGCTGCGATCCTGACGGTCGCCATCTCGCTTTCGTTGGTTGGCTCGTCGATGCTGATCCGGGAGGGCGCGGCCAGAGCAACGGCACAGTTCCAGGAGGGTGTCGAGTTCATCGTCTTCATGCGGGCCGATGCCACCAGCGACCAGGACGCCGCCATCCGGACGGTGCTGGACACCAGCCCGGCAATCAGCGGTTACGGCTACGTCGACAAAGAGGCGGCCTACGCCGAATTCCAGCAACTGTTCTCCGACAAGCCAGAACTGGTGGAGAGCGTCACTGCGGAGATCATGCCGCCTTCGTACCGGATCGTCCCCGCCAACCCGGATGCCGGGAATGTGGCCGAGATGGCCCGCCAGTTTGGTGAGCAGCCAGGGGTGAAGGAGGTGGCCACGGCCACTGACGCCATCCGCCAAATCGAGGACTTCTCGAACCGGGTCAGTCAGGCGTTGCTCGTGGCTGCCGTGGTCCTGGTAGGAGTCTCGGCGCTGCTCATTTTGAACACGGTGTTCACCGCCATCGGGGCCCGCCGTCAAGAGATTGAGGTGATGAAGCTGGTTGGGGCCACCAACTGGTTCATCCGCATCCCGTTCATGCTGGAGGGCACCATCCACGGCTTGATTGGCGCAGCGCTGGCTGTGCCCGCCTTGTTCGTCGTGGACCAGCGAGTCCTGGCCTACTTCCAGGAGTCGGATGCCGTGCCGCTGTTCCGGGGCTTCGCCGTGCCCGAGGGGTTCGTGTGGGACACGAGCATCTGGCTGCTGATCATCGGCGGGGTGGTGGGGATGATCGGTTCGGCGGTGGCTGTGACCCGCTACATGGACGTCTGATCCCGTGGCTCCCGGCGAGGGCTGGGTCCAGGTGGCCGAGGCGGTGCCCGAACGGGGAGCAATCGTTGAGGCAAGCGTCGAGCGGTCGGGACGGACCGACGACTTGGTGGTGTGGACGACCGCGTCGGGTGTGCCGTGCGTGTCCGAGGCTCGTTGCCCGCACCAGTGGTCTCACCTAGCCCACGAGGGTGCTGTGGACGGTGAGGAGATCGTCTGCGTCAGTCATTTCTGGCGCTTCGGGACAGACGGTGAGGGTTGGAAGCAGAACGTGAACGGACGGCGGGACCGTAAGGGTGACCTCGAGGTTCTTCCTTGTGAGGTCCACGACGGGGCTGTCTGGGTCCGGGCCGAGGACTAACCGGGCTGACGGTCGTCCCGCCCACCACAGGCCCCACTCCTCCCCTGTGGGAGGCTGCGCTGACGACCGACGAGGCGGGAGGGCGCCGACGATGGGCATCGACACGGACCTGCTGGGGAAATACACGCTCACTACGTGGGGCTACAAGCAGGGAGAGATGGTGGGGCTCATGATCCATCTCGGGGTCCGGCTTGGTATCTACGAGGCCCTCGACGGATCAGGCCCTGTCACCGCTGAGGAGTTGTCACTGGCCACGGGCCTCCATGAGCGGTGGCTCCACGAGTGGCTGCGTGCCCAAGGGGCGGCGGAACTACTGGTTACTGAGGACGGGGAGACGTTCGAACTGGAGGCCGAGGCGGCACTGGTGCTGGCTCGCAGGGACACGCCGACCTACGCGGCAGGTGTATTCGCCGGCCTGCGTGATCCTCGCGTAGCTGACGGCCTGGCCGAGGCGTTCCAGACCGGGATCGGCCTCACCTATGACGACCAGGGCGAGGGCTCGGAGATGCACGTCGAGGCGATGCTGGCTCCGATGGCCCGAGCCCTGCTGGTGCCGACGGTGCTCCCGGCTCTGGACGGTGTGGCCGATCGCCTTTCGTCTGGAGCCAAGGTCGTCGACGTGGGTTGCGGGACTGGGCTGGCGCTCCAACTGATGGTTGAGGCCTGGCCCGAGAGCACGTACGAGGGTTACGACGTATCGGAGCGTGCGGTGGCAAAGGCCCGCGAGCGGTTCGAGGACGTCGACAACGTCACGATCCATCTGGCGGGCGGAGAGGACGTTCCCTCAACCGGCGACGTGGACCTGGTGATGACCTTGGACTGCCTGCACGACATGCCCCGACCGGATCTGGCTATGGGCGCCATCCGGTCGGCCATCGCCGAGGACGGTACGTGGCTGGTCAAGGAGATCAAGTCGGCACCCGAGTGGGGCCGAAACCTCCGGAACCCGATGCTGGCGATGATGTACTCGACATCGGTGGCTACCTGTATGGCGTCAGCTATGTCTACCGAGGACGGTTTGGGCCTCGGCACCCTCGGGTTGAACCCGGTGAAGCTGGAGGAGATGGTGGTCGAGGCGGGCTTTACCCGTTTCGCCATGCACGACTTCGAGGACCCGACCAACCTCTACTACGAGGTTCGTCCCTAGGAACAGCCGGTACGCATGCAGTAGCAGCGCTCTGCGCGTATTCGCAGGTCAACCTGCTTCGCGGAGGCGACGGGCTAGGTCGGAACCGATGACCACGACCACGTCGGCCGACCGGACCCGAGCCACCGACCGTTGTGGGACGAAGTAGGTGGTCGACGGCATCGGTTCAACCCGGAGGAACGGTGAGACGGCCTCGCGGATCCCCCGGGCATCGCCTAGGTGTCCGGGTCGGTAGTAAACGAACGATTCGGCGACCGGCTCGGCGTTGCCCGGTCGAGCCGTGTCGTAGCCGGCGTCGTCCAACAGGTCGGTGGTGAGCCCGGCCACGCCACCCAGACCGGAACCGTTGGTCACGAACACCCGGACCTCGTCGGCTGGCAATCGGGGCGGTTCTAGGCCGGTGACCGGAACTCCGGAGCGGTCCATCACCACCGGTGGTCCGACCGGGACCAGACAGCCTTCGGAATCCCCGAAACCCACGCCCACCCGACACGGGTGCTGGTAGCTGCGGACCTGAAGAGTGCGGAGGTGGCGGTCGTCGATCGTGGTGGGCCGCATGTCCGGGCCATCCAGCGGCCCGACGTTGGCTAGGGCGACTTGGAGACCCAACAGGCTGGGATCCAGTCCAGCCTCGTCGACCGCCCGGGCCAGCCACCGCACGAGGCTGCAAGCCTCGACCACCGTGCGGTGGACGTCGTCGGCAGTGTCTTCGACCAGGGGGACCGGCGAGCCAGTGGCCTCGGCCCATGCCAGAGCGCACATCCGATCGAACGGGCGACGCTCCGCACCATCGAGGCGTTGCGATCCGGTAGCCGAAGCATCGACCACCCGGGCGCCGTCGTAGTAGTCGCCGGCCGGTTTCCCGCCGAACTCAGCGACTCGGGAGGCCACTGCGTCGAGCCCCTGGCCGGCGAGGCCGGACTGGATGAAGAGAGGCTTCGGCATCCCTTGTTCGAGCATCTCCAGGACGAGCCACGGCAGCGATGTCATGTCCAACAACGGGACGACCACGTCCACCCCATCGGCGACCATTCCGGCAACCGCAGTGTTCAGGCCGACCCGACAGGTTGTCGTGCCCTCGCAACCAACCTGGTAGGTGGCAGGTTTGAGGCCTGTGCCGTCCAAGGCGCCGACGATGGTCGCCACGAGGTCGTCCGAACGCTGCGGCGCGTCGGGTACCACGATCCCTATGGTGGCGTCATCTAGGAGGTCCTGGTCGAGAGCGGTGAGGACGGCTAGACGAAGACCCGATCGGTCACCCACTTCTAGGGATTGCACAAGGCCGCCGGCCCGGACCAGGTCGCGGTCGGACACTCCAGCGGTTGTCAGGTGGGCTGTCCGGTTCATCAAGGCAAGGCAGCCCGCGGCAGTGCCGGGGATGGGGGTCACGGCCAGCACGACGGCGGCCTGATGGACCTCGACGGCTTCGAGGCAGGCGGCCTCCCGGAGGGTGTCAATGTCGAATCCGCCGCCACCGAGTGCCGACACTTCCACGGTGTGGAGGTTCAGGGTGCGTCCGTGGATCCCGCCACACGGCCCGTTGACGAGGTCCACGAAGGTTCGGACTATGTCGTCGACGTTGCCGACTGGTACTCCGAATCCGACTCGACGTAGCTCGTCGAGACGGGTTGCCACGTGTATGACGGTGATTGCTTCTGCTGAGATTCCCGGCTCGATGTCTACCGGATCCTGCGCCGGTGGAGAGTCGGCTGGCTGACAGAAGGTGGTGACGCCGGCGAACCTCTTGGAACGGTCGAAGGAGCGTTGGAATTCATCGAAGAGGCCACCTCGGGGATCCAGGTAGGAACCGTTGACCACCGTTCCCTCGGAGAGGGTGACGGTCGAGGGAGCCCCATTGCCTGACGGCTCCGCAGCAGTACTGGTCGGAGCCGGCGTGGATGGCGGGAGAGTGGTGGTATTCGGCGCGGTCGAAGTGGGCGGCGTGGCGGGCGTCGTCAAGATTGCGGGGGAGGAGCCGGTGGTCGTCGGGCCGGACGTCGTCGAGTTCCCCTGGGTCGTCGGGAGGGCGTCCATTCCGGGGTCATCCCGGCTGGTGCAGGCGGAGGCCGTCACCGAGACGAGCACTAGGACGGCCAGAGCTGACTGCAGAAAGGGCGGACGGAAAGAAGGGTGGGAGCGGGTCATGAGACGTGGGGCATCGGAATGACGCCATCGGACAGTATGCGGGACGAGGCACCTGGCCCGACCACCTCGAACTCCTTGGAGGTGCCCGAGGCGTCTGGCCCCCGTCGCCTAGCGTCGGCGCCGTGCCTGACGACGTCTCGCCTCTCGATGGGCCCGCCGACGGGTCCCCGGCAGTCGGGCACGCTCCGCCAGCACATGCCCCACCGGAGCGGGCTGAAGTCGAGGCGGGCACCGAGGTGTCCGAAGATCTCCGTACCCGACGGGCAGCGTTCTTCCGCCGGGGGAGTCGAACGTCACCGGTGGCCGATCAACCCCGCCCAACCGGCGGTCGGTGGACCGAAGCCGAAGCCGATCGGCAGATCCGCACCTTTCTGATCCGCCTGGCCGACGGTCGTCAACTCGTTCACCGGGAGGATCCGGTCGAGCTCCTCCGCGAGAACGACCTGCTCCTTCTCTTCGGGCCGCAGGAGGAGGCCGCCTTCGCCGAGCTAGCCCTCAGATTCCCGGACGAGACAGTCACTCGGTGGGCGACCCTGCTCAGCGGCGGCGACCGCACTGAGGCCTTCGGGCCACGATCCCGGGCCGAACGCCGAGACGAGGCGACCATCCTGCGAGAGCTTCAGGTTGGCGTTCGCAAGCGGGTGGCCAGTGTCCTTCTTCTCGTGGCCGCCTTAGTCGGCCTCGGTATGGGAGGCCGTGCACTGCTAGCCACCGGTCCCGAGGACCGGTCCGACCGAGCCCTCCGGTTCGTCGGTACCGCCGACGTGAGTCGAGAGGGCGAGCAGGTCCTCGCCGTTGAGGGTGGTCCTCCGGTGGCCGAACCGGTTCTGGTTGCCCCGGCCGACCGCGTGGTGGCGATCCTCAAGGGGGACGGACCGCCTGACGACCGGATCCGCCTTGACGTGCCGGTGGCCGAACTCCCCGTTCCTGTCGGGGTACTGGCCGCCACCGTCTTTGAGCATCGCGGAGGTCAGGTGGCCCTAGTCGGACCAGACGACTGGTGGACCGGGGCTTGCGTCCGGGTCACGGTGGCCACCGGAATGCTGAGACCTCTCGACGTGGTGGTCCACGAGGTGGCTGAAGGGGCCTGTCCGGACGGCCTGCCAGGTCGCCCCGCCCGGGTGACCTGTGTGGGGCGAGCGGTACTCATGCTGGCCGTGGACATCCCCCAAGGATCCGTGGAACTCGACGAGGGCGGTCTGGGGTGGGCCGAGGTGGTCCGCTTCGCCGTCGAGGAGGCTCCAGCGCCGGACTCCGCATGGGAGGTCCTGTCGGTACGAGGTGCGATCTCCGTGCCCGACGTCTCCGAGGGTGCAGCGGTCCCCGTCCCGACCTTCGGCGGGACACCCGGTGACGTAATCCGGGTGGAGTTCGGCGGCGATGTGCTGGCCGATGGGGCGGCCGGGGGAGACTGCACCCTCGTGTGAGGATCGTTTGGCGCGGCTGTGACTGGGTCGCTTGCGGGCCCGGTGAGCGGGCGACGACTCCGGGCCCGCGTGCTACAGCGGTACGGTGGCGGGTATGTGCGGTCGCGTGGTGACCGCGTCGGGACCCGAGGAGTTGAGCGAGCATCTGGGTGTCGGCGCCGTCGTGGACGTCCTGGACGGTCCGGACCACAACGTGGCGCCCTCGGGTCGGCTCCCCATCGTCTGGGAGGAGACCGGTGGGCCTCCGTTGGAGAGGGGTCGCCTTCTTGGGACCGCCCGCTGGGGTTTGGTTCCGAGCTGGGCGAAGGACCCGTCTTTTGGTGAGCGGACCTTCAACGCTCGCGCCGAGACGGTCGCCACCAAGCCGTCCTACAGGTCGGCCTTCCGGCGTCGGCGCTGTGTGATCCCGGTGGACGGCTTCTATGAGTGGGCCCCCGATCCGTCGTTCCCCAGCAGTAGGCGCGCCGGTCACACGACGGGTGGAAGGAAGCCCCGCAGACAGCCGTGGTACGTGCAGCGGGCAGATGGGACGCCCCTGGTCATGGCCGGCCTCTGGGAGGACTGGATGGATCCGGACGACGAGGCCGACGTAGTACTCGTGCTGCGGACCTGCACGGTGGTCACCGTGCCGGCCAACTCCGAAATCGCTCCCCTCCACCACCGCATGCCGGCCGTCCTGGAGTCCGACGACTGGGCAGCCTGGCTGGACCCGGCGACCGACGATCCGACGGATCTGAGTGAGCTGTTGGCTCCGGCAGCCGGCGGGGCACTGCGTCGCCACCCCGTCGATCGCGCCGTGGGTGACGCTCGACGCAAGGGCCCTGGGCTGACCACGCCGATCGACCTCGATGTCGGCCCACACGAGGGTGGACGGGCGTCGACCGTCCCCAATGCGATCGGACAGGAGTCCCTGTGGTGAGCCTGCGCCGAGCGCCACGTGAATCCCTTGTCCGCTCCATGCGGTCCACGCTCTTGTCGGCCCGGACTGTGGCCGGGGCCCTCCTGCGGACGCCTCGGTCGTTGAAGCGGACGGCCCACTCACTGGAACGCACCGGCGAGACGGTGGTGACCACAGTGGTTTCTCTGCGTCGCCGTCTCGACATCCGGATGCTGCGCTGGCAGGCCCGTCTCGACTCGAGGGCCGGCGACCGGAACATCCCCTGGTTGACCGCTCTGGTGCTAGCCGTGGTCCTTGCCCTCCTCGGGTTGGCTCGGAGTCGGGACCTCGGCATCGGATCCGACATCGGCCACTACCTGCAGGCCGCCCACCTCATGGACCGCGGCTTCGATCCGGTGGTCACCGACCTGGGACACGACCTATTTGCCGACCAAGCCGCTTGGGTCTTCTGGCCAGTGGCCTGGTTGCTCCGGGTGCTTCCACCAGCCGGGACGCTGATCGTGGTCCAGTCCATCGTCTTGGCCGTTGCCGTGGTGCCCATCTGGCGCATTGCCCGGGGCCCGGCCAACCTCCGGATCGGCGCAGCATCGGCCCTGATGGCCGCCTACGCACTCCACCCGTCGGTCCACGACCTGAATCTGGCCGGGTTTCACCCTGAGGCCCTGGCCATCCCGGCTCTCATGGCCGCCTATCTGGCAGCCCGTTCCGAACGCTGGTGGTGGGCGGCCGCCCTGTGCATGGTGGTGGTGGCCAGCCGGGCGGACCTGGGCTTGGCCGTAGCCGCCCTCGGCTTGGTCCTCGTGGGTGAGGACCGACGAACCGAAGGCTGGTCGATAGCCACGGCGGGGGTGACCTGGTTCCTCGTGATGGCTTTCGTAGTCCAGCCAATTCTTGGCGATGGGGACTATCCGCATCTGGCAGCCTTCGCGGCCTTCGGAGACGGGCCGCTGGGAATCCTGTTCGGAATGCTGGCCGACCCGTTTGGCCTGCTGGGTGACGTGTTTGCCCGGGACGGCTTCGACAAGGTGCTGCTCCTACTGGCTCCGGTGCTCTTCCTGCCCCTCATACGACCCCGCTACCTGCTCCCTGTCCTCCCTCTGGTGGTGCTCTACCTGGTAGCCGACGTCGGTGATGACGGCTTTGGCAATCCGCAGCAGGACGTGGCCGCCCTGGCCTTCGTGTTCATCGCGGCGTCCTTTGCCCTGATGCGCATCGGGACCGAAGGGGTCAGTCGGATCCATGTGGACCGAAGGGTGCTGACGGTGCTGGTCCTGACCGCCGTGGTGTTCTTTGTCCGAGACGCCGCTTCGTCGCCCTACGAGGAACCGTGGGACTGGGGCCACCGGTCTCCGGCTGACGTGGCACGGGTGTCGGCATCGATCTTGGTTGGCGACGACGCCCGCGTCCTGGTCTCACCCGAGGTCTACCCGCTTGTGGCCGACCGCCACGACGCCCATGTGATGCGCGCCGGGCCGGCACACCTGCCCGGTCTGGACTGGGCCGATCGGATCGACGCCGTGGTCCTCGACGTGGACTCAATGGGGTGGACGGCACCGGAGGCGAGGATGTTCGAAAGCCGCCTCATCAATATGGACTACCGGAAGCGATTCGAACTCGAAGGCGTACGTCTCTGGGTCCGACGACCTAACTCCTGAGCCGGGAGTCAGGCCACGTGAGGGTGGCCGTCCGCGGAGAGGGCGGCCCGCAGGGCATCAGCCACAGCGTCCAGGTCGACCGGATCAGCATCAACGTCAGCGTTATCGAAATCCAGATGACCCATGTGGTCGATGGGCACCACGTGGAGATGTGTGTGGGGTACCTCGAAGCCGGCCACCATCAGGCCGATCCGGGTGGGGGAGAAAGCCGCCATCTGGGCCCGGCCGATGGCGTGGGCCACCGAAATGCAGTGGGCCACGGTACCGGCGTCCAGATCGGTCCAGCGGTCGACCTCGGCGATGGGGATGACGAGGACGTGACCCCGGTTCAGGGGCCGGATGTCGACCATGGCCACGCAGGTCTCGTCCCGCCAGACGATCCGACCGGGGATCTCCCCGTTGATTATTCGGGTGAAGATCGAGGGCATGGTCGCCACTCCCTTCTGGTCGGAGGGTCCGGCCGGCCCCTCGAGCGGGACCGGCTTCGCCGCGGATCGTAGGCTGCCGGCGATGGATCAGGTGGGTGCGAGGTTGTCGGAGCGGACCGGCTGGTCCGGGGTATGGACTCTGCCCAACCTGATCACGGTGGTGCGTCTGGGGTGCATCCCGTGGTTCCTCTGGCTGCTCGTCGCCCAGGACGACCGAACAACCGCTGCCCTGCTGCTTGGCGCCCTGGGTGCCACCGACTGGGTCGACGGATGGGTCGCCCGTCGCTTCAACCAGGTCTCCGAGGTCGGCAAGGTCCTCGACCCGACCGCCGACCGCCTCCTCCTCGTGGTGGCCCTCGTAGCCATCCTCGCGGACGGGTCCATACCCACCTGGTTCGGGATCGCCGTGCTGGCCCGCGAGGTCCTGGTCGGCCTTGGAGCGCTCGTGCTGGCCGGCCTCGGGGCCCGAAGGATTGACGTGACTTGGTGGGGAAAGACGGGCACGTTCGCCCTCTTGTGGTCCGTGCCCTGTTTCCTGGCCGGCGAGTCAACGATCGTGGCCTCCACGGCCTTCGCTGTCACGGCCTGGATCTTCGGCCTGCCCGGCTTGGTCATCGCCTGGTACGCCGCCTGGTGCTACGTGCCGGCGGCGGCCGCGGCGCTTCGGGACGGCAGGTCTGGCGACAGTGACAGCGGCGACGCGGAGTAGGTTGGCCGACATGCACGTGCCATCGGACCTGAAATTCTCGGCCGACCATGAATGGGTCCGCGACGCCGGCGACGGCACGGTCCGCATCGGGATCACCGACTACGCCCAGGACGCGCTCGGCGACGTGGTCTACGTGGAGCTGCCGGCGGTGGGGGCGTCATTGGAAGCCGGAGCGGTCTTCGGAGAGGTGGAGTCCACCAAGTCGGTTTCAGAGCTCTTCGCTCCAGTCTCCGGAGAGGTGGTGGCAGTCAACGACGAGCTTGAGGGCGCCCCCGAGCGGGTCAACGAGGACCCCTACGGTGAGGGTTGGATCTGCGAGGTGCGGGTGTCGGCGGAGGGCGACCTCATGGATGCCGAGGCCTACGCCGTCCTAATCGAGGGGTGACCGGTGTCTCCGTCGTGCCCGGACTGCGGCCACGCTGCCTCACCTGAGGCCCGGTTCTGCGACGCCTGCGGGACTCGGTTGCCCGACGTGGACGAGACGACCGACGCCTTCGAGCCGATCGACGAACTGCCACACCTCGCCGACCGGGAGCGCTTCCCGACCGACTGTGGGCTGTTCGTGGTGGAGTCGGGGCCGAAAGCCGGTGCTCGTTACGGCCTGGAGGCCGATCGGACCACAGTGGGGCGCCACGGTGACGCCGACATCCTCTTGGACGACGTCACGGTGTCGCGCCGGCACGTCGAGGTCGAGAGGGTCGGGGACCGGTACCTGGTCCGCGACCTGGGTTCGTTGAACGGACTGTGGCTGAACGGGGTTCGAATCGACAATGGTGAACTCCACGACGGGGACGAACTACGGATCGGCCGTTTCAAGCTGTTGTTCTTCCACGGCACCGCGGTTTGACCACCGGTGTCCGACGTGGCGCCACGATGAACATCGGCGAGGTCCTCGAGCGCTTGGAGCCTGAATTCCCGGGCATGACCGTCTCCAAGCTTCGCTATCTGGAGTCTGAGGGGTTGGTTCGCCCCGATCGCTCTCCAGCGGGGTACCGGCGGTATACCGAGGAGGACGTGGCCCGTTTGAAGTGGGTCCTGCGTCAGCAGCGGGACCGGTTCCTACCCCTGAAGGTCATTGCCGGGATGCTCGACGAGGGTCACCCGACCGATGGGGCGGTGGAGGAAGCGGGTTCGCCGGTGCCGCCCTTCCGGGAACGGGTGGCTAGGCGGTCTACCGGCTCGATCAGTGTGAGCCGAGTCGAGCTGGCACACATGGTTGGGCTGGACGAGGAGGTGGTCGCCGAACTCGAGCGTCAAGGACTCCTCGATGGTCGGGCGGCGGGTCGTTCCACCGTCTACGACGATGACGCGGTACTGGTCGCCCGGGTGGCCGCCTGTTTCCTTGACCACGGGCTGGACGTCCGACACCTGCGTGGATACCTGGTCTCAGCCCAGCGCGAGGCCGGCCTTCTCGAGCAGGTCCTACGGCCGCTGGTGGCTGGCCGGGACAGCGACGGCACGTCGATCACGGAGGTCCGACGCCGGGTGGACGAACTCCTCGACGCGGGTTCGGCCCTGCACGAGTTGCTGCTGCGTCGAGAACTGGGAGATCTCGGCCGGTGACCATGTTGGCGCGGCACCGTTCGGCCAAGGAGGTCGCTGAGCGGATCGACGGGTTGGCCCAGGAACTCGATGAGTGGGTCGACGAACGCACGGTGGTCGTCGGGGTGCTCAAGGGCTGCCTGCCTTTCCTGGCCGACCTGGTCCGGCGACTATCGGTGCCGGTGGAGATCGACTTCCTCGCCCTCAGCCCGTTCGTGCCTGACAGCGGGCGGGTCCGCCTCACCCACGACCTGCGGATCGACGTGCTCGGACGACCGGTGCTCCTGGTGGAGGGGGTGGTCGACACCGGTTTTCGACTCGACTATTTGCGACGACACCTGATGTCACATGGAGCCTCTGAGGTTCGGACCTGCGCCCTGTTCGATCGGACCGATCGTCGGGTCCTACCCACGGACATCGAGTACGTGGGCTTCCCGACCGAGGCCAGCTTCCTAGTGGGCTACGGGTTGGACCACCGCGGCGACTTTCGCAATCTGCCCGCGGTGGTGGAGGTCGACCTCGCCGACCTGGATCGGGCTGATCCGGCGTTCCTGGAGCAGGTTCGGAACGCTGGCCGCTCGGAAGTGTCGAAGTAGGGTCGCTGGATGATCGCTATGGAAGTCGTGGGCGTGCAGGAGGTCCTGCCCTCGGACACGCCGGTGGTCCTGCTGCGCGAGGCCGACGGGGAGCGGATGCTGCCCATCTTCATAGGGCTGCCCGAGGCCAAGGCAATTGCCTTGGCCCTAGCTGGTCAGGAGCCGCCCCGTCCCATGACCCACGACCTGATTAGGACGGCGCTGGATGCCTTCTCGGTGGCGCTGGAGCAGGTGTTGGTGACCGACCTGCGGGACCGGACTTTCTTCGCCGAAGTCACCCTGCGGGGTCCGTCGGGCGTCGAGGTGCTGTCGGCCCGGCCCTCGGACGCCATCGCCTTGGCCGTCCGGACCGGATCGCCGGTATTCGCTGAGGAGTCGGTGCTGGACGAGGCGGGTTTTGTGCCACCACCGCCGGTCGACGAGGAGGATGGTCCGGCGGCCGATGCGCAGGTGGAGGAGTTCCGGGCCTTCCTTGAGTCGGTCACGCCCGAGGACTTCGAAGGCTGAGCCACCTGCCGCAACGCTGTGTTTTCGCGCCTAGCGCGCGAAGTTTGACGCTTTCCGCGCGAAATCGTTGACCTGAGTGCGCTCCTTCCCTACGCTGTCCGGAGTCACAGGGCTGTAGTTCCACTGGTGGAACCCGCCCGCACCCGAGGGAGACGTCCCCATGGTCAGCGCATCCGTCAACCCGAGTCCAGTACCGACCGTGGACGAGGGGTTCCCCGGCAAGAAGGCTGCCGAGATAGCCGGGATCACATACCGGCAGTTGGACTACTGGGCCCGCACCGATCTGGTGAAGCCGTCGCTGGCCCAGGCTCAAGGGAGTGGCAGCCGTCGCCGGTACTCCTACCGGGATCTGCTGGAGCTACGGGCCGTGAAGTCGCTGCTCGACGCCGGCATTCGCCTGGAGCTGGTTCGTGAGGTGTTCGCCTACCTGACCGAACACCTCGACGAGGACGTGACGCGGGTCAACCTGGTCATCCGTGGCACCTCGGTGATGGTCCGCGCCGGCGAGGAGGAGATCATCGACCTGCTCCGCCACGGCCAGGGTGTGTTGAACATTCTCCCACTGGCCGGTGTGAAGGACGAGGTCGACGCGGCCATCGTCGAGCTTTATCCGGAGGGACGCCGAGCGGCCGACGAGACGCCGAGTGCTCGGGCGATCGGGGAGTAACCGACCCGGTGGAAAACCCGACAGGTCCTGCTTCGGTGGCCTCCAACGTCCGGCCGTTGCGCCTCGACCCACCGGAAGTCGATCCCATCTTCTCGCACGAGTCGGAACGCCAGATCGCCGACCTACTCGACTTCTATGAGATCACTTGGGAATACGAGCCCCGCACCTTCGTGCTGGAGGCCGACATCGACGGAAACCCGACCACCGCGTTCACCCCGGATTTCTACCTCCCCGAGCACGACCTCTACCTCGAGGTCACCACACTTCGCCAGTCACTGGTAACCCGCAAGAACCGCAAGGTCCGAATGCTGCGAGAACGTCACCCAGGGATCCGGATCCGCATCCTCTACCGGCGGGACCTCGACCGCCTGCTGGTCACCCACGCAGCCTGACCGGGCTTTGTTGGACCCTCTGACGCTGACGAGGCGGCCGGAGATGCTGTCGACGCATGACCGCTGACGGGAGGTTCGCCTCTTCCCCGCTCGATGGCGTTCACCGGGAATTGGGCGCACGCATGGTGCCTTTCGGTGGTTGGGAGATGCCGCTCAACTACCCCGCCGGCACCCTTGCCGAACACGGCGTGTGCAGGACGAGCACGGCCCTCTTTGATGTCAGCCACCTAGGCAGCCTCAGACTGTCGGGACCGGGCGCGTTTGATCTGCTCCAGGCGACCTTCACCAACGACCTGGGTCGCATCGGGCCCGGACGAGCCCAGTACACGCACCTCCTGGACGAAGTGGATGCATCGATACTTGACGATGTGATCGTCTGGTGGCTGGATGGCGATGGACCAGAGGGCGACTTTGTGGTTCTCCCCAACGCCGCCAACGACGCTGTGGTGCTCGACGTTCTACCGGGATGTGTCGACCTGCGACCCGATCGGGCCCTGTTGGCCGTCCAGGGTCCGACCGCCCGTGAGGTCTTGGCTGAGGTCTCGTCGGAGGCTGCGGCGGTGGGCCGTTTCGTCGTGGCGTCCGTCCAATGGTCGGGAGTGAGCCTGGTGGTGGCTGGAACCGGCTACACGGGTGAGGACGGCGTCGAGGTCTCGGTGCCGGCCGACAGGGCGGGCGACCTGTGGTCCGCCCTCCTTGCCGCCGGAGCGATGCCCGCCGGGTTGGGGGCACGGGACACACTGCGCCTGGAGGCCGGCCTGCCGCTCCACGGCCGCGAACTAGGGCCGGGCATCACCCCGCTGGAGGCGGGCCTGGGCTGGGTCGTGGGCTGGGACAAGGGGCCGTTTCTCGGCTCTAGGGCGCTGGCCGCCCAGCGGGAATCCGGGCCAGAGGTGCGACTCCGCGGTCTGGCTGTAAACGGTCGTCGACCGCCCCGTCAGGGACAGGCGATTCTGCGGGGCGGCGAGTCAGTGGCCACGGTGACCAGTGGGAATTTCTCACCCACCCTTGGTCACGGGATTGCTCTGGCCCACCTGCCCGTCGATGTGGCCGACGGCGAGGTGCTAATCCTGGACCAACGCGGTACCGAGGTACCGGTGACAGTGGTGCCTCTCCCGTTCGTGGGCCGCTGACCATCCGGTCCGGTGCGCAGAAGGTCAGTCCAAGAGGTCGGGCTGGTCGTGGAGGACCTGGTCGAACAGCGGTTGGGCGCTGAACCAGCTGGCGAAGTCGCCGGACACCTGTCGGTGGGTCAGTGTCGCAGTCTCGTCGTCCATCACGATCGGGGTTCCAACCGCTTCAGCCAGCAACTGGGCCTGACAGGACCGTTCCATGGTCACGAAGAGCCAGGTGGCTGCGTCGACCGTCCGGCCGACGGTCAGGAGTCCGTGGTTGCGAAGGATGGCCGCGCTGCGTTCACCGAGGGCGTACGCGATGCGCTTCCCCTCTTCCGGGTCGTTGACCACGCCGGTGTAATCATCGAAGAGCACGTGGTCGTCGTAGACGACGCAGGCGTCCTGAGTGATGGGGTCCAACAAGCGTCCCAGCGACGACCAGGCCTTGCCGTGGAGAGAGTGGGAGTGGGCCGCAGCGATGACATCGGGCCGGGCCATGTGGAGCCCGGAATGGATTGCGAAGGCGGCCTGGTTCACGGCGTAGTCACCGTGAACGATTTCGCCGGTGTGGCTGACCAGGAGGAGGTCCGACACCCGGATATGGCTGAACGGAGTGCCAAAGGGGTTTACCCAGAAGCAGTCAGTGTGCTCTGGGTCGCGAACGGTGATGTGCCCAGCCACCCCTTCCGAGAAGCCGAACTTCCCGAAGATCCGGAAGGCGGCCGCTAGTCGTTCCTTGCGGTGCCGACGTTCTGACTCGAGGTCTTCGAAGGCGGGAATCTCGTAGGGGATCGGCTTGTCGGAGTGGACCGAGGGGTTCTTCCGAGTGCTGTCTGCGGCCAAGGTCAAGTCCCTTCCGTTGGTAGCCCACCGGCCAGTAGTCGGGCGCTTGGTCGCCGAGTGTAGGCACAGGCGCCAGCCGGGTTCGGATCAGCGGGGCAGGACGTCTACGGCCCGCTGGCGAAGCCAGTGGTCGGCAACCACGAGGAGGGCCATCGCTTCCACCATGGGAACGGCTCGCGGCAGCACGCATGGGTCGTGGCGGCCCTTCGCCTCCAACGCGATGGCCTCGTTTTCGACGGTGACCGTGTCCTGGGTGGAGGCGATGGTGGCAGTGGGCTTGAATGCCACCCTGAAGATCACGTCATCACCGGTGCTGATCCCTCCCTGGACCCCGCCGGACCGGTTGGTGGCCGTCTTCGGGCCGTCGGGCCCCGGGACGAAGGCGTCGTTGTGGGTCAGTCCGGTCATGGAGACGGCGTCGAAGCCGCTGCCAACGTCGAAGCCCTTGGCGGCGGGCAGCGAGAGCATTCCCTTCGCGAGGTCGGCTTCGAGTCGGTCGAAGACCGGGGCGCCGAGGCCGGCAGGTACACCCCTGACTACGCAGGTGACGATCCCTCCGAGGGAATCGCCTGCTTGTCGAGCGTCGTCGATGGCCGACGCCATGGCGGCGGCAGCTTCGGGGTCGGGGCACCGGGTGGGATGACGCTCCACATCGTCCAGGGAGACAAGGCTGGTATCCGCGGAGGCTCCGATGTCGCGGATTTGAGACACCCAAGCCAGGACTTCGATGCCGGCCACCTCGTCGAGGAGTCGCCGGGCAACGGCGCCGGCGGCAACCCGGCCGATGGTCTCACGAGCGCTGGAGCGGCCGCCGCCGCGCCAGTCACGGTGGCCGTACTTTGCGTCGTAGGTGAAGTCGGCGTGGGACGGGCGGTAGAGGTCTCTCAGGTGCTCGTAGGACGCCGAGTGGGCGTCTTCGTTGCGGACCAGGATGCTGATTGGGGCTCCGGTCGTGCGGCCTTCGAAAACGCCTGAGAGGAGCTCGACCAGGTCGCTCTCGTTTCGTGGAGTGGTGAGGCTGCTCTGGCCGGGGCGTCTGCGGTCCAGATCTCGCTGGACGTCGACTTCGGTCAGCGGCAGCCGGGGTGGGCAGCCGTCGATGACGACGCCGATGCCTGCGCCGTGGCTCTCTCCCCATGTGAGGAGACGAAATGCCGTTCCTAATGTGCTGCCCACCTCGGCGAGCATAGGGGCGTACCCCCGGCGGCTCGTCTCCATTACCGTCCGGACGCCATCGTGGTGGGCTGGACAGCGTGGGTACGATCGGCCGCCGTGGCCCCGGTGGATGGACTCCTGAACCTGGCGACGGCGTGGGAGGCCATCGCGGATGAGATTGGCGACCAGCCCGCGCTGGCCTCCGGTGGTTGCCGAACCTCTTGGGCGGAGTTCGATGACCGGGCGGCCAGCCTCGCGGGAACCCTCGTCGCCCATGACCTCGGGCCCGGTTCCAGGGTTGCCCTCTTCCTCTACAACGGATCGCAGTATCCGGAGGCCCAGTACGCGGCCTTCAAGGTCCGAGGCGTCCCAGCCAACGTGAACTACCGCTACACCGGCGATGAACTGGCGTACATCCTGCAGAACGCCGACGCCGAAGCCATCTTCTACGACTACACCCTCGAGGATCGGGTGGCCGCAGTCCGGGATCGGTGTCCCGACCTGAAGGTCGCCATCAGGGTTGGTGGTGATCCGGGCGAACTTCCGGAGTGGGCCGTCGACTACGAGGCCGCCGCGGTGGGTGACCCCATGCCACGCATCGAGCGGTCGGGTAGCGACCTGTGGTTCCTCTACACGGGTGGCACCACCGGTATGCCCAAGGCCGTGATGTGGGATCACACCAACCTGCTGGGAACCATGGAGGCCACCTTCCGGCCTTTCAAGGCGTCGGTGCCTTCCACTCCCATCGAGGCTGCCGAAACGGCTCGGCGGATAGCCGACGCCGGACGGGAGATCCGGCAACTCTGCGCTGCGCCCTTGATGCACGGCACGTCGGGTATACCCGGCCTTGCCACTCTCAGCCACGGAGGCATGCTGGCCACCCTCGCTTCGAGGAACTTCGACGCCGACGAACTTTGGCAGACGGTGGCCGACGAGGGGATCACCATGGTCACCATGGTCGGCGATGCCTTCGGACGCGCCATGGTCGAAGCGCTGGATCGTGCGGTCGCCGAGGGGCGGTCGTACGACCTGTCTTCGTTGCGACTCCTGCTCTCGTCGGGCGTGATGTTCAGCGCCCCTGTCAAGGAGGCCTTCCTCGCCCACCACCCGTGCACCATTGTCGATGCCTTGGGGTCGAGCGAGGGTACCGGTATGGCGAGCCAAGTCACCTCCGGGAGTAGGCGGAGCGAGCCCGAGAGGCAGACCACGGCCCGGTTCGTCATGGGTCCCCATACGAAGGTCTTCACCGAGGATGGGCGGGAGGTAGCAGCCGGCTCCGGTGAGCGGGGCCGGATCGCCCTCGGCTGGCCCCTGCCAATCGGGTACCACAAGGATCCAGACAAGACCGAGGAGGCCTTTCCTCTGGTGGCGGGCCGCCGCTGGTCGGTTCCCGGCGACTGGGCAACCGTCGAGGCAGACGGCGCCATCACGCTGTTGGGACGCGGCTCGGCGTGCATCAACACCGGAGGAGAGAAGGTCTTTCCCGAGGAGGTCGAGGAAGCTCTCAAGGAGTTGGTCGATGTGACCGACTGCAACGTGGTCGGTATCTACGACGAGCGGTGGGGCCAGGCAGTGACGGCCGTGGTCGAGTTGGCTCCGGGTAGCGACAGGGACGAGGCGTCGCTGCGAGAGGCCCTGCGCGAACCGCTGGCTGGCTACAAGATTCCGAAGCGGATCGTCTTCGTGGACCGGCTTGAACGCAGCCCGAGCGGCAAGTCTGACTATCGCTGGGCCACCGAGTACGCCATGGCGGCGCTGGCCTGACGCCGGCCCCTTCCAGGCGGGTTCACTCCAGTGCGTCCTGGGCGATGGTCTGGGCTTCGGTGGGGTTGGTGCGGGTCTGGATCTCGTCGTGTCGGGCACCGATGTTGGGGATGTGGCGGTCGTCGGTGAAAACCCAGAAGCTTCTTGACAGCACGGCGTCGTGGACCATGTCTGCGACTTCGTCGGGCTGGCGAGCCTCGTTGGAGATCATCTCCAGAAAGGCAGCGCGCGTCGCCACCTCCTCGTCGGTTGGTGGTTCGACGGGGACCTCGATGAGTCTCTCCGGACGGTTTCGAGCCGAGTCGAAGATGCCCGTGTCCACGAAGCCCGGACACAGGGCGGTGGCGCCCACCTTCGAACCGACTGCTTCCATCTCGTTGTAGAGCGTTTCCGCGATGGCCACAGCGGCGTGCTTGGTCGCTGAGTACGGCCCCAGGCTCGGGTAGGCGGTGTGGCCGGCCACGGACGCGGTGATGACCACGTGCCCCTCATCACGGGCGACGAGGCCTGGAAGGAAGGAATCGAGGCCGTGGACGATTCCCATCAGGTTCACCCCGAGGACCCATTCCCAGTCGGCCAGGGTCTGTTCGTGCAAAGCGCCTGACAGGGCCACCCCCGCGTTGAGACAGAGCAGGTGAGTGTCGCCGAAGGCCTCCTCCACCGTGGACGCCAGGCTTCGGACAGAGTTGGCGTCGCCGACGTCACAGCGCACGCCGAGGACTTCGGCGCCGGCGCCGCTGAGGCCGGTCACGGCGACGTCCAGTGCTGGCTCCTCGATGTCGCCGATGACGACTTTCATTCCGGCAGTGGCGAAACGGTGGGCGAAGGCCAGTCCGATGCCCGAGGCTCCTCCCGTGATGACGGCCACCTTGCCATTCAGGTCCTTCATTTCGGGTACCTCACTGTTCGTTATCAGATTGGGTTGGTGTCAGAGGTCCAGCAGCGCCTGCTCGAGGAGCTCCGGCATGGCCGGGTGTATCCACAACTGTCCTTTGGCCATGGCGTCGACGGTGAGGCCGTTAGCCATGCCCTGGACCAACTGCTGAACGAGGGTCGGGGCCTGTGGGCCTACGACGTGGGCACCCAAGAGCAGGCGGGTTTCCGAGTCGGCCAGGAGCTTGGCGAATCCGGCCTCTTCCTCCATGGCCCATCCGTAGGCGGTCGAGGCGTACTCGCGGGTGGCCTTCACGAACGGTCGCCCGGCAGCCACGAGCTCTGCCTCGGTGGCGCCGACCGATCCGACCTGGGGGTGGCCGAACACGGCATGGGGAACGAAGCGGCGGTCGATGGTCGACTGATCGTCTGGATCAACGAGTTGTCGGGCCACCAAGCGGGCTTCGTCGTTGGCAGTGTGCTTGAGCTGGACCGGGTTGGTGACGTCGCCGAGCGCCCAGATGGACTCGGCGGATGTCCTCAGTCGGTCATCGGTGATCACGTAGCCACGGTTGTCGACGTCGATCCCCGCCACGCCGACGTCGGCCAGGTCGCCATTGGGTATCCGTCCAGTGGCCACAAGGAGCTGGTCGCCCTCCAGGACGGTGCCGTCCGAGAGGGAGAGGCTGAACGTCTGCCCGCCGTGGTCGACCCGCTCAACGGTGGTTTCCAATCGAAGGTCGAGGCGCTCGGAGTACGACCGGGTCAACTGCTGCCGCACGTCCTCGTCAGCGCCGCGCAAGAGCAGGTCGCCCCGATGGACGATGGTCACCCGGCTGCCCAGACCGTCGAACACGTGGGCCATCTCTAGTGCGATGAAGCCACCGCCCATGACTACGAGATGCTCGGGAAGCTGGTCGACTCTCATCACGTCGTCCGAGGTGAGGTACGGGGCGTTGACGAGGCCGGGAATGGCGGGGATTGCAGAGCGGGCGCCGATAGCAAGCACGATGCGGTCCGCGGTCACCAACTCGCCGTCCAGGTCTACGGCGCGCTCGCCGATGAACCGGGCGTGGTGGCGGTACACGGTGACGTTGTCGAGAGACTCGCGGTAGGCGAGGCCACCTTCGGCAATGGCATCGATCCTGTCGAAGATCCGGTCCCGGACGGCCGGCCAGTCGGCCCGATCCGCGGCTGTCCGCAGCCCGAGGCGGGGTCCGGTCCGGGCAGCGAGGGACACGTCGGCGGCGTGGACCAGCATCTTCGAGGGGATGCATCCTCGATTCATGCAGGTGCCGCCGAACTCGGCTGGTTCGGCGATCCCGACGTCCCAGCCATCGTGCTCCGGGCCGATCACCGTGTTGCCCGAGCCGCCGCCGAGAATCAGGAGGTCGTGGTGGGTCACGGGCGGGAGTCCGTTTCCTGCCTCAGGCGTCGGCCAAGAGGGCGCCGAGATGGCGCAGCGTCTGCGTGCCGGCGCCGAGGGACGTGGTGAGATGCTTGTTCCACAGGGTGTAGCGGTGAAGGGGATAGTCAATGGCAACGCCCATGCCCCCATGGCAGTGCTGGGTGGCGTTGGCCAGGTCGGTGGCCCTCTCCGACGCCCACCACTTTGCCACCAGAAGGTCCTCGGAGGCATCGAGCCCATTGGCCAGGCGCCATGCCGCCGAGAGTGTGGCGAGCCGGATTCCCCCCACGTTCACGAACTGGTCGGCGAGGCGTTGGCCCACCGCCTGGAACGTGGCGATGGGTCGCCCGAATTGCTCGCGGGTGGAGGTGTAGTCGGCGGTGAGCGATAGGGCCCGTTCGACCACCCCCAACTGGGTGGCACAGATCCCGAGTCGGAGGTGGTCCAGCATGGCCGTGACCGTCGAGGTGTCGCCCACTGGCTCACCGGGCACGCCGTCGAAGGCCACGTCGAAGAGGGGTTGGCGGCGGGTCGAGGTGTCCTCGGTGGCTTTGATGCCCTTGGCGGTTGTGTCAACGAGGACGCACCGGGGCCCGGCGTCGGTTGCCGCGGTGACCAGTACGGCGTCAGCAACGTCTAGGTGCTCGACGACGACCTTGCGACCCGACAGGGCGCCATTCCGTAAGGCGCAGGAAGGCTCGCTCAGTCGGTCATCGAGGAGTTCCTGGACAGCCACGGTGATGATCCGGGTGCCGTCCACCACGCCGGGTAGCAGGCGGGAGCGCTGGTCGTCGGTGCCATGCCGGTCCAATATGAGAGCGGCCACCGAGGAGGGCAGGAGTGGGAGGGGAGCAACGTGGTTGCCCTGTGCTCGGAGGAGAAGGGCCAGGGCCACGGCGTCCAGCCCGCCCCCTCCAACGTCCTCGGGGAGTGCGATACCGAGTAGGCCGGCGTCAGCCAGAGTGGCCCACAATTCTCGATCAAACCAGCCTTCTGCCTCCTCGACGGCCCGGTGGCGTTCGATGTCGAGCACATCGCTCAGGATGGCTTCGGCCAGGTCGGCGACGGCCTGTTGTTCCTCGTTGGGAGTGAAGTCCACTTTCAAGCACCCCCGACGGGCTTGACTCCCGCCGAATCGGACTTGCGGCGCTTGTCGCGGGGCAGGCCCAAGCCGGTCGTGCCGATGATGTCTCGTTGCACCTCGTTGGTGCCACCTCCGAAGGTCAGGACCCAGACGCTGCGGTAGGCCGACTCGATGGACTGCAGCACGGTGGCGCCGGGCGACTCTTGTGTCAGATGGCCGGTCGCTCCCATTACCTCGGTGAGGAGTGTGTAGACGCGGTGCATGGACTCGGAACCGTGGACCTTCACGGATGATGAGTCGGCTGGACTCATGCGGCCCGCTGTGTTCTCGGCGGCGACGTACCAGTTGAGCAGGTCCAGATGGCGGGCGAGGGCTCGACACTCGGCCAGCTTGATTCCCACCCATTCGTGGTCGATGACCCGACGCCCATCGGCGGCCACGGTGTTCCGGGCCCACTCGACGGCCCTGTCGGTGATGGTGGCCAGCCGGGCTCCAGGAAACAGGGAAACTCGTTCGTGGTTGAGCTGGTTGGTGATCAGGCCCCAGCCACCGTTCACCTCGCCGACCCGCATGGCATCGGGGACTCGTACGTCGTCGTAGAAGGTCGCCGTGGTGTGGGCCTGGCCGAATGTCTCGAACGGCTGGATGGAGAAACCCGGGTCGGAAGTGTCGACGAGGAACATGGTGATGCCCCGGTGAGCAGGCGCATCCGGGTCGGTACGGGCGGCCAACCAGATGTAGTCGGCGTTGTAGGCCAAACTGGTGTACAACTTCTGTCCATTGACGATCCAATCGTCGCCGTCGCGGACCGCCCGGGTCCGCAGGGAGGCCAGGTCGGTGCCGGCTCCCGGTTCTGAGTAGCCGATGGAGAAGTGGACTTCCCCCGCGAGGACCTTGGGCAGGAAGAATGCCTTTTGGTCGTCGGTGCCGAACTGACGGAGGGTGGGGCCGACGGTGTTGGTGGTCAGGAATGGGACAGGACATCCAGCGGCCTGTGATTCGTCGAAGAAGATGTACTGCTCGATCGGGGTGAAGCCTTTACCCCCGTACTCCACCGGCCAGCCCACGCCCAGCCAGCCATCAGAGCCGATCTGTCGGATCAGATCCTTGTACTCGCGGTTCTCGGCGAACTCGGCGTTAGAGACGCGGGCCTTGATCTCCTGAGTCATGAGCTCGCGGAAATAGGTCCGGAGCTCGGCCTGTAGGGCCTTCTGATCGTCGGTGAGGTCAAGGAACACAGGGACTGCTCGGGTCGGGATGTCGGAATCGTCAGTTGCGGGGCACGTCCTGCCAGGCGGCGCCCTTGTAGGGGTCAGGCTCCTTGGGGAGTCCCAGCACCCGTTCGCCGATGATGTTTCGCTGCACCTCGTCGGTGCCGCCGGCGATGCTCACGCCGGCCGCCGAGATGCAGTAGGTGGACCACCTTTCAGCTTCGCGGCCGCTCGGACTCCCAGGTTCCCAGGCCTGGCCGGTGGTGCCGAGGATCGCCATGGCGGCGTCGCGGGTCCGGCGGGCCAATATTGCTCCGGTGAGCTTGGCGATGGATCCCTCGGGCCCCGGGACCCGGCCGGCGGCTGCTGCGGCGCGGATGCGCTGGCCCACGTAGCCCTTGATCTCCTCGCAGATGAAGAGGTCGGCCAGGACCTGTCGAACCATCTGGTCCCCGTTGCATCCGTGCTTGGTGGCGAGCTGGATCAGTTCGGGGTGTCGTTTGGCATTAAGCCCGCCGCCCCCAGCGCCAATCGACACCCGTTCGAACATGAGCATGCTGACCGCGAGGTTCCAGCCTTGGTTCACCTCGCCGAGGAGGTCGGAGGCAGGGATGCGAACGGCGTCGAAGAAGACCTCGTTGAAGCCACGGGCCCCCGAGATCTGCACGAGGGGTCGGACGTCGACACCCGGGGCGTTCAGGTCGACGATGAACATTGAGAGTCCCTGATGCTTGGGGAGCGACGGATCTGTGCGGGCCACCACGAGGCCGTACTCGCAGTAGTGGGCACCCGAGGTCCAGACCTTCTGCCCGTCGAGGATCCATTCGTCGCCGTCTCGCACCGCCCGAGTGGACAGGCCGGCCACGTCGGATCCGGCTCCGGGTTCGGAGAACATCTGGCACCAGATGTGTGTGCCTCGGATGTTGTCCGCAAGGTAGTCGGCCTTCTGCTCGTGGGTGCCGTATTGGTTGAGCATGGGCAGGCACATGCCATGGCTGATGGAGAGCGGGCCGTCAGGGAGCCGCCAGCGGGCCGCCGTTCGGGTGAAGAGCTCCTGGTGCCGGTGGGTCAGACCCGCTCCTCCGTACTCGGTTGGATAGTGGAGACCAGCCAGGCCGGTGTCGGCAAGGGCGTGTTGGAAGGAGCGTGCGGCGGACAGTGACTTCTCGTCACTGGCCGGGTCGCTCTCTCGGCTGAACTCTTCGGGTGCAAGGCCTTGGGAGGATGGTGCCTCGAGACGGGGGCAGTGGGCATCGAGAAAGGCCTCGACGCGGGCCACAAAAGCTGACTCGTCGAAAGTCCCGACGTTCGGGTCCTCGGTGTCGCTAACGCTTCCCATCGCCGGGCGACGGTATCGGTCGGCCTGCCGACCGCTGTCATCAGGCAGGGGTCCGGTTCCGGTCAGCCATCCGCGTAGGACGCCACGTCGGGACAGGAGCAGATGAGGTTCTTGTCGCCGTGCGCGCCGTCGATTCGTCCGACCGGTGGCCAGTACTTGGCGATACCCGTGGCCGCCGAGGCACTGTTCCTCGGGTGTCCGGACTCCGGTCGTCCAAGTGGGTAGGCGGCCACTTCCCGGTCGTAAGGATGCGCCCAGCAGCCGAGGAGGTGGTCGGCAGTGTGGGGGGCGTTGACCAGAGGGTTGTCGTCCGGAGGCCATTCGCCGTCGGCGATGCGGGCAGCTTCGGCAGCGATGCCTGACATGGCCTCGCAGAAGCGATCTAGCTCGACGAGGTTCTCGGACTCGGTAGGTTCGACCATCAGCGTTCCGGCCACTGGGAACGACACTGTGGGGGCGTGGAAGCCATAGTCGACCAGGCGCTTGCACACGTCGTCTGCGTTCACATAGGCACCCTTGAGGATCCTGGTGTCGAGAATGCATTCGTGAGCTACTCGGCCACCGGCGCCCCGGTAGAGCACCGGGAAGTGGTGTTGGAGCCTTTCGGCCACGTAGTTGGCTGACAGGATCGCCACTTCGGTGGCTCGACGAAGCCCCTCCGCACCCATGAGGGCGATGTATGCCCAGGAGATCGGCAGGATTCCCGCCGACCCGAAGGGAGCAGCCGACACGGCGCCCACCCCGCTGGCCGGACCCGCTGTGGGGTCCAGCGGGTGGTTCGGCAGAAATGGCGCCAGGTGCTCCCGAACGGCTACTGGACCCACACCGGGACCGCCACCGCCGTGAGGGATGCAGAACGTCTTGTGCAGGTTCAGGTGTGACACGTCGGCACCGAAATGGCCAGGCAGCGTCAGGCCAACCATGGCATTCAGGTTGGCGCCGTCCAGATAGACCTGACCGCCGAACTGGTGGATCAGGTTGCAGATCTCCGACACCTGCGGTTCGAACACGCCGTGAGTGGATGGGTAGGTGATCATCAGGGCGGCCAACGAGTCCTGGAGGTCTGTGACCCGCTGCTTGAGGTGGTCGACGTCCACGTTGCCATCAGCGTCGCAGTCGATGACCACGACCTCCATTCCCGCCATCACTGCGCTGGCCGCATTGGTGCCGTGGGCTGAAGCGGGTATGAGGCACGAGACACGCTGGGGGTCGCCGTTGCCGTCGTGCCAGGCACGAATGGCCAGAAGTCCGGCCAGTTCGCCTTGTGATCCGGCGTTTGGCTGGAAAGACACCCGGTCGTAACCGGTGATGGCGACCAGCATCCGCTCGAGGTCGGCGATCAACTGGTGGTACCCGGCCACTTGGTCGGCGGGGGCATAGGGATGTATCCGGGCGAACTCCGGCCACGAGATGGCGGCCATCTCGGCAGTGGCGTTCAACTTCATGGTGCACGATCCCAGTGGGATGCTGCTCCGGTCGAGCGCAAGGTCAAGGTCGGAGAGGCGACGCAGCCAGCGCAACATCGATGTCTCGCTGTGATGCGAGGTGAAGAACTCTGCGTCGCAGAACCCGGTGGTTCGACGCAGAGCGGCATCGATCCCGTCGGGGACGGCGCCGTCCATCTGGTCGACGTGGAGGCTGTCGGCGAGCGAGCCCAGTAGGACCGTCCAGAGTTCGGCGACGAGCTCGGGCGTGGAAGTCTCATCGAGGCTGATGCCGATGGTGTCGGCGTCGACCCGGCGCAAGTTGATTCGACGGGCCGACGCAATATCGATGAGCTCGTCGGCTCGCCCCGGGACATCGACGGTGAGGGTGTCGAAGAAATTGTCGTGGCGGAGCGATAAGCCGACCTCGGGACCCGCTGAGTCAAGGCCGGCGGCCAGGATCGACGTCAGTCGGTGCACTCGTTCGGCGATTCGGCGCAGTCCGTCCGGGCCGTGGTAGGCGGCGTATAGGGCGGAGATGACGGCTAGCAGGACCTGCGCGGTGCAGATGTTCGATGTGGCCTTCTCGCGTCGGATGTGCTGTTCGCGAGTCTGAAGGGCCAAACGGTGGGCGGTCCGGCCGGAGACGTCCACGCTGGTGCCGACGAGGCGCCCCGGGAGGATGCGTCGATGCCGATCGGCGACGGCCATGAAACCGGCATGTGGCCCACCGAATCCCATGGGCACACCGAAGCGTTGGGCTGAGCCCACTACCACGTCGACCCCGTACTCGCCGGGCGGGATGGCCAGACAGCAGGCCAGCAAGTCGGTGGACACAGCTATGCCAATACCGGCCTCGCTCAGACGTGCCACGGCGGGTTTGAGGTCGCGGAGTCTGCCGGAGGAGCCTGGGTGCTGCAGGAGGACACCGAAGGCGTCGGCCGGCAGTTCCACAGAGTCGTCGAATGGGTCGGTCAACACGACCTCGAAGCCCAGGGGGCGGGCGCGCGTAGCCAACACGTCGAGGACCTGGGGGTGGCAGTCGGAGTCGACGAGAAAGACGCGCCCTCTCCCGCGGGCAGCGCGGTGGAGGAGGGTCATGGCCTCGGCGGCCGCGGTTGCCTCGTCGAGGAGCGAGGCGTTGGCCAGGTCCATGCCGGTCAGATCGGCCACCATGGTCTGGAAGCCGAGCAGGACCTCGAGCCTGCCCTGGGAGATCTCGGGTTGGTAGGGGGTGTACGCGGTGTACCACGCAGGGTTCTCCAGCACATTGCGTTGGATGACCGGTGGCAGAACGGTGTCACTCCATCCGGTGCCGATGCACGAGGTGTACACCTCGTTGCGGTCAGCCATAGCTCGGAGACGGGCAAGTACTTGAGTTTCTGGAAGGGGTCCATCGAGGTCGAGGCGGTCCCGTGTCCGGATCGTCTCGGGCACCGTCTGATCGATCAACTCGTCGAGGCTCTCAACGCCGACGACGGCCAGCATCTTGGCAATTTGGCTGTCGTCGGGCCCGACGTGCCGGTGGACGAAGGAGTCGTGGTCCATCAGGTCTTCGAGGGCGAGGCGAGCCGTGGGTGAGGTCGCCCTCAGTGTTGCGGCGCGGGGACTCTGGCGTGTCGGCATCAGGACTCGGTCTCCATCTCTTCCCGTTCTGGGTCGGCTTCTTCCGGTGGTGGGGTTCGCGGACCGCAGCCCGTAACCGCCCTCCTCTGTCCGAAACCTGAGAGATGGACCGGACCTCAGCCCGGCTTGCCCCGTCGGTGGACCGGTCTCCCGGCCGCTCTCCAGAGTCGCCTGCCCCTGTAGTCCTTTTGCCTGAGAGTTTCCGAGGGCGGTTGCTCCTTCGGCGTCCCGGTCGAGCCGAGATCTCTCCCACAGGGGTTGTCAGCGAGGATCATCATAGAACTGTTGGCACTGGATGGAGTGACAGGCAAGACAGAGCGTTCGGCTGCAGGCGCGCTGCTCGTAGGATCGGGACGTGGGCAGCGACCGCACCATTACCTCCACGACCAAACGGCGAATTCCGGCCGTCGAGGGGTTCTTCACCATGGATGACGAGCCCTCCCTGATCGGAGGCCGCTTGGAGTCCGGGGGATACTGCTTCCCGCGCCACCTAGGGGGATCGGACCCGCGACTGTCCCCTGGCGAGGTGGAGGAGGTCCTGTTGAGCCGGCGGGGCCGCATCTGGTCCTTCACCAACAGCGCCTATCCGCCGCCACCGCCATTCATCGTTACTGAGCCGTACGTGCCCGTGGTGATTGCCGCCGTCGAACTGGAACTGGAGCGCATGGTGGTGCTGGGTCAGGTGGTGCCCGGGTACTCCGAGGACGAGCTCGAGGTAGGCATGGAAGTCGAGCTCGAGTTGGGGGTCCTCTATGAGGATGACGAGGCCGAGTACCTGACCTGGCAATGGCGTCCTGTCAACATGGCGAACGGTTCCCCGGCGGACACCAGTCCCCTTGAGGGTGAGGGACAATGAGCACGATGGACGAGATCGCTGTTCTCGGAGTGGGGATGCACCCGTGGGGCAAGTGGGGCCGGAACTTCGTCGAGTACGGAGTGCATGCCGCCCGAGAGGCCCTTGCTGATGCGCAGGTGGGCTGGCACGAGGTCGGCTTCGTGTCGGGTGCCATCACCGTGCGATGCGGCTACCCGGGCTACGTGGCCGGATCGACGTTCGCTCGGGCGATGGGCTTCACCGGCGCCCAGGTGGCCAGTAGCTATGCGGCGTGTGCTTCGGGGGTCACGGCGCTATCGGTGGCCCGGGGTCAGATCCTGGCCGGGGCCTGCGATGTGGCGATGGTGATCGGCGCTGACACGACCCCCAAGGGCTTCCTCGCCCCTCAAGAGGGGGAACGGCCCGAGGACACGGACTGGCTGCGATTCCACATGGTGGGGGCGACCAACCCCGTCTACTTTGCCCTCCACGCCCGACGGCGTATGGCCCTATACGGGGCTACGCCTGAGGATTTCGCCATGGTCAAGGCCAAGAACAGCCGTCACGGCGTCCATAACCCGAACGCTCGCTACTCCAAGGAGTACGACGTTGACGACGTGGCCAACTCGCCCGTCGTGTCGGACCCGCTGCGACTGTTGGAGATCTGCGCCACTAGCGACGGCGGCGCGGCGCTAGTCGTCTCCTCCATGGACTATGCCCGGTCGAAGGGAATCACCGATCCCGTGCGGGTGGCCGGCCTATCCACGGTGACGCCGACCTATCCGGACACCGTCATCGACCTCCCGTATCTGGCAACCGACTCCGCGGCCACCAGCGAGCTCCCAGAGTTGGGCTTCAAGGAGTCGATTGGCGCCCAGGTGTACGCGGAGGCAGGCCTCGGCCCCGATGACGTCGAGGTGGCCGAGGTCTACGACCTCTCGTCGGCTCTGGAACTGGACTGGTACGAGCAGTTGGGGCTGTGCGCCGAGGGCGAAGCCGAGTCACTGCTGCGTTCCGGTGCCACCGCGATCGGTGGGCGCATCCCCGTGAATCCCAGCGGCGGGCTCGGTGCTTTCGGCGAGGCGGTGCCCGCCCAGGCCATCGCCCAGGTCTGCGAGCTCACCTGGCAGCTGCGGGGTCAGGCTGGAGCCCGCCAGGTCGAGGGTGCCCGGGTCGGCGTGACCGCCAACCAGGGTCTTTTCGGCCACGGTTCGTCCGCCCTGCTTCGGCGGGCTGGCTGAGGGGGCTACGGAGATGACTGTGCACGAAGTGGTAGCCGACGGGGTGGCCACTGTCACCATGGACAATCCGCCGGTCAATGCCCTCGGCGTTGACGACACCTACGCCTTGGCAGGGATCCTGGATGGCTACCGGGTCCGCGACGACGTCCGGGTAGTGGTCCTGACTGCAACCGGGCGGGGATTCTGCGCGGGGGTGGACATCAAGGAGATTCAGGCCGAGGACGCGGACGGTGGTCACCTGGGCCTGGTGGAGGCCAACCGCTCCTGTGCCGAGGCATTCCGGGCGGTCTACGAGTGCGCCGTACCGGTTGTCGCCGCGGTGAACGGCTTCTGCCTCGGGACCGGTATTGGCTTGGTCGGTAACTCGGACGTCATCCTGGCCGCGGAAGGAGTGGAATTCGGCCTGCCCGAGGTCGACAACGGGGCTCTGGGGGCGGCTACTCACCTGATGCGCCTGGTCCCTGCTCATCGGGCTCGGTGGATGCTGTACAGCTGCGAACCGGCCGCTGCGGAGGAACTCCACTCCTACGGCTCGGTCCTGCGGGTGGTCCCCGCCGACGAGTTGATGGACGTCGCTGCAGAGGTGGCCGCCGCGCTGGTCGCTAAGCAGCCTGACGTGCTGCGAGCCGCCAAGGCGTCGATGAACGGCATCGACCCGATCGATGTGAGGCGCAGCTACCGCTACGAGCAGGGGTACACCTTCGAGTTGAATCTGCTGGGCCGCGGTGACGAGGCGCGGTCGGCATTCCTGCGCGGCGAGCGGTCGCCCAACGCTGCCGCCGACTGAGGGCCTGCCCTGCCATCGATGTCCGAGACCAGCTTGTTGCTCCTGGCCGGTGGGCTGGGTTCCCGGTTCGGCGGCACCAAGCAGTTGGCCGACGTCGGTCCCGACGGGGCGGCCATCCTCGACCACTCAATTCGCGAGGCCCGGGCCGCCGGGATCGAGAACATCGTAGTGATCGGGCGTTCCGATCTCGATGCGGACCTCCGTGGCCACCTCGCCTCCCAGCATCCCGACTTCGAGCCAGTGGTCGTGCATCAGGATGCCTACGGTCCACCCAGGGCCAAGCCCTGGGGAACCGGTCACGCCGTAGTCAGCGCTCTGAGTGTCGTAGACGGGCCGGTGGTCATTCTCAACGCCGATGACCACTACGGCCCGACAGGGATCGCCAGAGTGGTGGTGGGACTCGGCGCCCGCCCTCACGACGGTATGGCCAGGGGGGCAATGCTCGGCTTCCGACTGGGTCGAACTCTGCCGGTCGCTGGTGCGGTGTCCCGAGGCATTTGTGAGGTGGATGCGGACGGTCAACTTGTGGGCCTGGTGGAGACCCATGGAATTCACTGGACTTCGGGAGAGGACGGGGCGAGCATCTGGGCCGCCGACCCGGCAGGCCCGCTGTCGGCCGATGTGCCGGTGTCGATGAACATCTGGGGCCTGCCCGCCGAGTCCGTCGCTGCCCTGGAGGATCAGTGGCTGGCCTTTCACGCCGCCCACGCCGACTCGGACACCGCGGAGTTCCTACTCCCCATGGCCCTCGACGAGCAGCGGAGGGACGCTCGTCTCGTCGTGAACGTTCTCGAAACCGACGAAGAGTGGATCGGGATCACCAGCAGGGACGATCTGGAGGCGGCTAGAGCTGCCTTCGCCGCCATGGGGGCTTGACGACGTGCTCTTACTCCGATTCGACCTCCGGATTCCGCCGTTCGTGGAACACCTGACGCCGGCCCGCCAGTACGCCGAGATGCTGGACATGGTTCGTTTCGCCGACGAGCGCGGCTTCGCCGGTGTGGTCCTGTCGGAGCACCATGCCGCCGAGGACGGCTTCATGAGCGCCCCGCTGGTGGTGGCCGCCGGGGTTCTGGGAGCCACTCGGAACCTGTTCTGTTCCGTTTCGGCACTGCTTCTCCCGTTGCACGACCCGATCCGGGTCGCTGAGGACGTTGCCGCGCTGGACCTAATGGCGCCGGGTCGGATCAACGTGGTGGTCGGCGTTGGCTACCGCGACGAGGAGTTCGCCATGTTCGGGAAGGACCGGACGCAGCGGGGTCGTTCCGTCGACGAGGGGCTCGGCACCCTGCTAGCGGCCTTGGCTGGCGAGCCGTTCGAATACAAAGGGCGCCCGATCTGGGTGACACCCCGACCCGTCAGTTCGCCGCACTCACTGCTGGCCGTCGGCGGCTCCGTGGAGGCATCGGCGTTACGTGCGGCTCACCACCATCTTCCGTTCTTTCCAGCGATCGGCGATCCGGCGTTGGCCGATGCCTACGAAGCGGAGTCGGCGGCCGTCGGCCACGAGGCGCCATTCTGCATGCTGCCCAGCGGGCCCGGTCTGGTGCTGGTGACTCGCGACCCCGAGGCCCTGTGGGACCGCATTGGCGACCATCTGCTCTATGACGCCCGGACCTATTCGGCTTGGCAGAAACCAGACCAGCGAACCAGCTGGCAAGTGGATGCCACCAACCTGGCGTCGCTGCGGGCTGCCGGCCAGCACGCGGTCCTCACACCCAACGAGTGCGTCGACCTGGTGCGGGCCAACGGCGCCGCGGTGGTCCACCCCTTATGCGGCGGGATCGACCCCGAAGTGGGATGGGAGTCGATGCACCTGATCGCTGACGAGGTCATCCCGGCCCTGGCCGAGTGCTGACGGCCGTTACGACCTGAGCCCCGAGGAGAAACCATGCCCGACTTGCTGATCGACCGGGACGGACCGATCGTCGTCCTGACCATGAATCGGCCTGCTCGCCGCAATGCGATGACTCTTGCCATGTTCGGCCGACTGGCCGACGCCTGGGACGAGATTGACGCGGACGAGGACGTACGGGCGTGCGTGCTGACCGGGGCGGGCGACCACTTCTGCGCCGGTATGGACTTGCGGGCCATGGCCGGTGACGTCGACGACACCGACGACTACGACGTTGCCGGACGCATGGAGAGGGAGGGATCGGGCTGGATATTCGACGGGCTGCTGAAGACCCGCCACCCCCGGGTACCGGTCATCGCAGCCGTAGAGGGCAACGCGATCGCCGGCGGCACTGAGATTCTCCAGGGCACCGAGATCCGCGTGGCCGGCGAGGGCGCCACCTTCGGGGTCTCGGAGGCCCGATGGTCGCTCTATCCGGGCGGCGGCTCGGCGGTCCGTCTCGCGCGGCAAATCCCGTTCACCGCAGCGGCAGACATCCTCCTGACCGGTCGCCACGTGACGGCCACCGAGGCGCGTGAGCTGGGCCTCATCGGCCACGTGGTTCCCGATGGCACGGCGCTGGACCGGGCGCTGGAGATGGCGGCGACCGTGGCAGGCAACGGGCCTTTGGCCGTTGAGGCCATCCTTCGGACCCTGCGAGAGACCCCGGGTATGACCGAGGAGGAGGCGTTCGCCTTTGAGGAGCCCCTGAACCGGGGGGTGTTCGCCTCCGACGACGCTAAGGAGGGCCCGCGGGCCTTCGCCGAGAAGCGTCCGGCCGACTTCCGACGGCGGTAGTGCTCGTCGGCCGCCTGACTATGGGTCCTCGGCCGGCCGACTGGGTTCCCCGAGGAGTCGGTCGGATCCCCGGTCTAGCCCCGGGAGAGTTGGCTGGAACTCGTAGCCCCGCTCGGCAGCGTCGGCGAGCACAAGGCGCTCGCACTCGGCCCAGGTCGTGGCCCGAGTGCCCGGCAGGTCCTGGTTATAGGGAGCGTCGAACACGATGACCCGGTTGCCGGTGGCCCGCAGAGCCTCGACATTGTGTGGACCGTCGTCGATGTAAAGGTCGGCGCCGACTTCCGGCTTGTCGCCCATAAAGCAGATATCGCGGTAGGGGATGCCCACTCGGTCCAACCACGCCACGGTGTCGGCGATGGCCGTTGCGTGGCTCCAGTTGACGTACAGCCGGTGGGTAATGATCCGGATCCACACGCCGGCATCCGACAGCCGCCACAGCGAGTCGGCCGCCCCGTCGATGACCGGCATCCACGACAGCATCCGTCGTTCGGTTACCGCCAAGTGGTGGAGCTTTTCGTATTCCGCTTCATCGAGCCCCCACTCGGCAAAGTCCCAGGAGCGCACTAGGGGTAGGCCGTCGATTGGGCGGCCGAGCTCGTCGGCGACGATCGTGCGGAACGCCTCGGTGTAGTCGCCGCAGACGCCGTCCAGGTCGACTCCGAGGACATAGGGCCGTTCCACTGGAGTCGTGGCTCAGCCGGCGGTCAGGCCGCCATCCACGGTGACGATGGCCCCGTGCATGCGGCTGGCCTCGTCGGAGGCCATGAAGGCGATGACATTGGCCAGCTCCGACGGCTCGGCCATGGCCCGGAAGCCGATGTAGGGCTGCATGAGTGAGTAGTCCAGGTCGTCGGGCATGTCGAAGTCTCGGCTCATGGGGCTGTCCACACCGCCGGGAGCGACCGCATTGATGCGGATCGGTTGCTTGGCGAACTCCATGGCCAGCGATCGGGTCATGTTGACCACGGCACCCTTGGCGGTGGAATAGGCGACGGTGTAGGCCTGGCCCATCAGGCCGGCGTTTGAGGCCACGTTGACTACGTTGCCGTGGCTGGCGATCAGATGGGGGAGGGCGGCCTGGACGCACCAGAAGGTGCCCGACACGTTCACCCCCATCATCCGGTTCCAGCCGTCCTCGGTGGCGTCGGCCACGTGTTCGGCCCAGGTGATGCCGGCTACGTTGGCCAGCACGTCGAGGCGACCGTGGGTGGCCACTGCAAGCTCTACGGCTCGGACGCAGTCGTCGCGGATCGACACGTCGCCGGACACAGTGGTCATCGGGCGGCCGGTACCGCCCATTCCGGCTACTTCGTCAGCCACCGCGGTAAGCCCTTCAGCGTCGCGGTCGAAGCCCACGACGGTTGCCCCGTCGGCAGCCATCCGGAGAGCCGTCGCCCGACCGATACCTGAGGCGGCGCCGGTGATCAGTGCGACCCTGTCGTCAAAGCGTCCCATCGGGCCGACCGTACCGGGCGGCATCGTTTGTGGGCTGATTGGCGGGATCGACCGTAGGCCACCTCAGGGGCGGTAATCCACCCGTCGTCGACCGTCGTCGACTACCGCCTGGTCGAACTCGCGCCCCCGGGGGCACCGGAAGGCAATGCTGATCCGAGGCGGCGCGGAGGCAGCCTTGGGGATGCAGTGCTCGAACCGCTGTTGAATGGGCCCGGACATGACGAGCAGGTCGCCCGAGTGGAGCGTCCACAGCCTGGACGATCCACCACCGCGGGGGCGGATCCGGAAGCTGCGTGGGCCGCCGAGGGAGACGAGGGCCACGTCGTCGTGCTTGCTGCCGGGACGGAACCGGTCGCCGTGCCAGGAAACCCCGTCGGAGCCGTCGCGGTAGAGGTTTGCCCAACTGGCAATGAATGGGCGTCCCAGCAGTGCCTCGAGTGCATGGGCCATTGTCCTCATTTCGTGGCTCGGTTCGGGCAGTGAGGTAGACAGTCGGGGCTCGAGTACCTCGTGGTCGACCATCCAGCGACGGTGGGTCTTCCATGGGAGGGCCTCATGGAGATCTTCAAAGAGGTCATCGGCGCCGTCTATCCAGTGGGTGCGATGAAGGATGCGGCAGGCGTCATCGAGGCGCGTCTCGACCAGGCCATTCACGCTGTCACGAAGTGCGAATGGGTGGCTACCGAACAGGGAGGCTTGGAGGGGAGGGGCGCTTGTCACCACAGCCAGAGCATAGGCCAATATCGAACAGGTGTTCGTGAGTAGCTTTCAGACGGCTGCTCGCGAGTCCTGCTGGTACCAGAAAAATAAGAAA
>JAZADN010000060.1:0-11077 GCA_036123585.1 Actinomycetota bacterium
ACTACGGCGCCGGGGGGTGGGAGTCGGCCACCGTTCGGGTCCTGCCCACCTGCAAGGTCCAGGTAGTTACCGGGGCCACGCCGCACGGGCAGGGCCACGAGACCAGTTGGTCGATGATCGTGGCCGACCAGCTGGGCGTGGACCCGGACGACGTGGAAGTTCTCCACTCTGATACGGCGATCGTCCCGGAGGGCATGGACACCTACGGGTCCCGGTCGCTGGCCGTGGGTGGCACCGCCATCTGGAAGGCGACCGAACGGGTCATCGAGAAGGCCCGGGTCATCGCAGCGCACATGCTGGAGGCAAGCACCGATGACCTGGACTTCGCCGACGGCACGTTCAGCGTCAAGGGAAGCCCTGACAAGGAGGTGCCGTTGGCCGGCGTGGCCTTCGGGGCGTTCACCGCCCACGACTTGCCGGACGGCGTCGAACCCAACCTTCAGGCCCATGTCAGCTTCGACCCGACCAACTTTGTGTTTCCATTCGGGACCCACATCGCCGTGGTGGAGGTCGACGAGGAGACTGGAGCAGTGGAGTTGTTGGACTACGCCGCAGTCGACGATTGCGGCAATCAGATCAACCCGCTGATCGTGGAGGGGCAAATCCATGGTGGCGTCGTCCAGGGGATCGCCCAGGCCCTCTGGGAGGACGCCGCCTACGACGCCGACGGGCAGTTGCGGGCTGCCAACCTGGCCGACTACTTGGTGCCGTCGGCGGCCGAACTGCCCGACATGAAGTTGGACCACACCGTCACGCCGTCGGACTCCAACCCCATGGGGGTCAAGGGCATCGGCGAGGCGGGCACCATCGCTTCCACCCCGGCTGTCATCAACGCGGTGGTCGACGCCCTGCGGCCCCACGGCATCACCGACATCCAGATGCCGGCGTCGCCGATGACCGTCCGACGAGCCATCGAGGCGGCAGGAGGTGCGTCGTGATCCCCGCAGCGGTCGACTACGTCCGAGCCGACTCGGCCGAGGCGGCCATCGCCGCCCTGGGCGAGCACGGCGACGAAGCCAAGCTGCTGGCCGGCGGCCAGTCACTGATCCCACTCATGAGGCTGCGCCTGGCGACGCCGACCGTGCTGGTCGACGTAGGCCGTGCGGCGGACCTCTCGGGCATCTCGGTGGACGGAGACACGGTGTCCATCGGTGCCCTGACCACCCACAGCACCCTCGAGCACTCGTCCGAACTGGCTGCCACATGCCCGCTGCTGGCCCACGTCGCCGCGCAGGTGGGCGATCCGGCGGTCCGCCACCGAGGCACGCTCGGCGGCTCGCTAGCCCACGCCGACCCAGCGTCGGACCTGCCGGCGGCCGTGCTCGCTCTCAATGGGACGCTGGTGGCAGCCGGACCCGGTGGCACGCGGGAGATCGCGGCCAGCGACTTCTTCACCGGCTTCCTTGAGTCGGCGCTCGTCGCCGACGAGGTCCTGACCGAGGTCCGCGTCCCGGTTTCGACCGGGGGCTGGTCGTACCAGAAGTTCAACAGGCGGGCACAGGACTGGGCCATCGTCGGCGTGGTCGTTGCCGAGGGTGGCGCCGGCGTGTCACTGGTCAACATGGGGTCGACTCCGCTGCGGGCTTCCGCGGTGGAGTCGGCGTTGGCCGGTGGGGCCTCGGCGGCCGACGCTGCTGCTGCGGCGGCCGATGGCACGGAGCCGCCGACGGACAACAACGCCGACGGTGCCTACCGGGAACACCTGGCCCGGGTGCTTACCGGTCGGGCCCTGGCCGAGGCGGGCGCCTGAAGAATCGGGGGGATGTGGGCGGTCGGCGGGGCCGCCCGCCCCTGAGCCGATCCGCTCGACCTGGCGCCTAGGGGCTGCCGGGGAGGGACTCGCAGGGCTCGCCGTCGCCGTCCCGGTCGAGCCGGGCCACGTCGCCGTACGCCTTGACGTAGGCGTCGAACCATGCTTTCGCCTCGGCGTAGGTGGTGAAGTCGCCGCAGTTCTTCGAGTCGCCTGGATTCGGCGGCGTGGCCCCGTCATCGGTTGACCCCGCCTCTGAGCCGTCGTCCAGCAACCGCCCGAGATCGATCGGCTCTCCAAGGGTGAGGACCGGCGGGAAGATGGCCGTGGGGAACGGATCGATGTCGCAGGTCGAGAGCATCTCCCTGAGCTTCGCCACTTCCTTGGAGGTGACCGTGAGGCCCCACCGCACCTTGACATCCATCCAGGCGTCGCCGTATTCGCAGTCGGACATGCCGTCGGGCCCGATGTTCGTCCGTGGCGTCCACTCCTCCGGACCCTTGTCGCCCTTGGAGCGGTTGGCCGACTTGTCGACGGCCACGAGGTGGCGCGGATCGTCGAGATCGTTGGCGAACCGCTTCTTCGTCGTCTGGTCCCACGCCCAGCCTCCGCTGCGATGGGCGTTGGCCAGTGGGACGAAGTGGTCGATGTCCAGGTCTTTCGGGTCTTTGAAGATCCGGCCGGTGAATGGGTCGAGCCAAGACCCACCAATGACCAGACAGCCGTCGGCTCGGAGGAGGGGGTTTCCTGAGAGGTCGGTCGTCATGAGTTCTTCGTGCCGGGTGTTCAGGCAGTCGCGGTCGGCGTCCGACCAGCCGCCTCCCCAGTCGTCGCGGTCGTAGCCCTCCCGTTGCGGGTTGTCGTCGACCACGAGCAGCGTCAGTACCGACTCCGGCCAGGCATCGGCCCTGACGTCGGTGGTGGTCGGTGTTGTGTTCATCGGGGACGCGCTGGTCGTTGCGACCTTGGTGAGCGTTGCCGTTACAGCGGGCACGGCAGCGGTCGCGGGGTCCGCGTCGGTCGAGCCGTCGCCACAGGCGCCGACCAGGGCGACCGACAGGATGACCAACATCGCGCCTGCCGGCCGGGGAAGGAGGGCCATGCGGGCATGTTCCCAGAATCCGGGTTCTGGGATCTGCCTACTTGATCAGGCGGTTCAGCCAGTCGACGCGCTTCGCCGCCCGGCCGGTGCGAGCTTCGGCCCGATCGGCTCCGGCAGCCATCCACAGGCCGGCGTTGATGCCCAGCCAACGCAGCGGCTCCGGCTCCCACCTCCGTGCCACGTGCCCGATCCACGGCAGGTCGGTCCGCTCGCTTTCGGTGCCGGTCACCAGCTCTGCGATGGTGTGGCCGGCCAGCTTGGCCGTGGCCACCCCGTCGCCCACGTAGCCACAGCCCCAGGCAATCCCTGTGTCTCTGTCGAAGCCGACAGAGGGCGTCCAGTCCCGGGTCACGCCCATGACGCCGCCCCAGCGGTGGGTGATGGCCACGCCGTTGAGGACTGGAAACAGCTGCTTCAGCGAGGCCTCGATCGCATCGTGGATCGGGTGGTGAACCCCGGTCGTCGACGTCACTCCAGAGCCGAACACGTACGGGGCGCCGCGCCCGCCGATGGCGATCCGCCCATCGGCGGTGCGCTGTCCGTAGATGATGAGATTGCGGGCGTCGCCGAAGGTCGACCGGTCGGCCAGGCCGATCTCGTCCCACACCACGTCCGACAGAGGCTCGGTGGCAACCATCATCGAGTACAGGGGGACCACGGTTCGTCGGTGTCCCGTCAGGTCGCGGCTGTAGCCCTCTGTGGCCCGCACCACCACGTCAGCCCTCACGGTGCCCCGGTCGGTCTCCAACCGGGCCGCCGAACCGCAGCCCGCTGGATGGATCGCCGAGACGGCGGTCTGCTCAAAGATGGTTCCACCCAGCCGCTCGACAGTCTCGGCCAGGCCTCGGACGAGGCGGGCCGGGTGGATGGCGGCCACGTGCCGGTTGAACCAGCCACCCCGCACTTCGGTGGCGTTGCAGATCGACCGGGCCTCGTCGGCGTCCACCCACCGCACGTCGTCCTCGGTGAGGCCGAGGGCGTGACGAGCTCGGAGTTCCTCGGTGATCCGGTCCACCTGAGGTGCACTGCGGGCCATGTCGATCCACCCGCCTGCCGCGTAGTGGCAGTCGATGCCCTCGGCCTCCGCCACTCGGCCGATGTCGTCGATGGAGGCATACAGACCCCGCATCTGGCGGACCGCGGCCTCAGGTGTGGAGCGGGCCGCCCAGTCCATCGGGGAGATCGAGTACTCGCCGAGCGCCCATCCGCCGTTGCGGCCAGATGCGCCGTAGCCGGCCACGTCGCGCTCCAGAACCAAAACCCGAAGGGACGGGTCCAGCCGGAGCAGGTGATAGGCGGTCCACAGGCCGGTGTAGCCGGCGCCCACGATGGCTACGTCGACATTTTGGTCTCCGTCGAGCGCCGGCCGCGGCTCGAGTGGTCCCGGCACGGTGTCCAGCCAGAAGGAGACGTCCCGGATGTCGCCGGTCTCGAGGCCGCTGCTCGGAGGCATGTCCCGCAATCTATGGGGATTCAGCTGTCGAAGCCGATGCCGAATCGGTCCAGCAGAGCCAACCACGGCCCCCTCCGCCCGTCGCGGCGGTCGCAGCGCTGGATGGCTCGACGGGTCAACTGGATCGTCGGCCAGCGAAGCGGCTCCGGGGGGAACGGGAAAGGCCGCTTCCGCACCATCTCCAGTGCGGTTCGCTCGGTTCGTCGACCCTCGGCCAGGTCCAGGGCCACCCGGGCTCCGAAGCGGCTGGCCCCAACGCCGAGTCCGGTGTATCCGGCCGCCCACGCCACCCTCCCGCCGTGGGTCGTCCCCCAGGCGCAGGTGAAGCGGCTGGTTGTGGCGATGGGGCCGGCCCAGCGATGGGAAAACCGGATGCCCTCCAGTTGGGGGAAGGTGGCCAGGAAGTGCCGAGCCAGTGTGCGGGTGGTGTCGTCGTTGTGCTCGACGGCGGGACCGACCCGGTTGCCGAAGTGGTACAGGGCGTCCCAGCCACCCCACAGGATCCGGTCGTCGGGGGTGAGGCGGTAGTAATGGAACTGGTTACCGGCGTCGCCCACACCCTGGCGGCCGGCCCAGCCCAGCGACTCCCGCTGGGCGGCGCCCAGCGGTTCGGTGGCCAGCACGTGGTCGTAGACGGGGGCTACCGACCGGCGGATGCCCCGCACCGGCGGTCGAAAGGCGTTGGTGGCCACCACGCACCCCCGCGCCGAAACGAGACCCGCGTCGGTCCGGACCTCGACACCGGAAGCCGAGCGGCGGATGGACCGCACGGAGCTGTGGTCGTGGAAACGCACTCCCAACTTCTCGGCGGCGGCGCGCAAGCCCCAGGCGAGGCGGGCCGGGTCGAGCATGATCGTCCGAGTGGGGAGCAGGAGTCCGGCCCGGTAAGTCGGCGAGTCGACCACCGCGCGGGTGGCCGGACCATCCAGCAGCTCGGCGTCGATCCCAAGGGCCCGGCAGGCCTCGGCACCGGCGGCCAGGTCGTCGGCCTGCCAGTCGGCTACGGCCACTCCGAGCTCGCCGGTTCGCTCGGATCCGCAGTCGATGCCGTACCGGGAGATGGTCGCTTCGATGTCGTCCAGGTTCTCGTTACCCAGGCGGTCGAGGGTGGCCATCTCGTCGGGCCAGTGGCTCAGGCCGTTCTCCAGGCCGTGGGTGAGCGACGAGTCGCAGAAGCCGCCGTTGCGTCCCGACGCGCCGCCGGCCGTCTCGTCGGCCTCGAGGAGCACGACGGAGCGTCCCGGCTGGTCTTCGACGGCGCACAGGGCGGTCCACAGCCCGGTGAATCCGCCGCCCACCACGACGAGGTCGGTGTCGACCGAGCAGTCGAGGGCCGGTGAGGTGGACGGCCGCTCGGGGTGGTCGTGCCACAGGATCGAAGGGGCGGTGTCGACCAGTGCGGCATCGACAGCGGCCTCGTCGGGAACCCGTCCGACGGCGTCCAAGAAGGAATCGGTTGCCGGTCGGGTGGCAGCGACGGTCACCGTAGAGCCCTACTGATGTCGGCTTCTTCGACGAAAGGCGTCGCAATGATCATCCAGAACAACGAAATCCGTCGTAAGTCTGGCGACTTCACGACGGAATCGTTAGTCTGCCGCATGACACGGAGGGTAGTCCCTCTGGAATCGGGGGAGCGAGGGCCCCTCGGAGGAGCGACACCGATCGACGGGGCTAGCGAGCAGGGGAGGACCGGCGTCGATGGAAGGAACCACGAACGGGCAGCGGCCCGCCGTCGAGTTGGCCGGGGTGGTCAAGCGGTTCGGTGATCGGTCGGGGACTGAGGTCACGGCGGTCGACGATGTCAGCCTTACCATCGGCGACGGCGAGTTCTTCTCCCTGCTCGGCCCGTCGGGCTGCGGCAAGACCACCACCCTGCGGATGGTGGCCGGGCTGGAACTCCCCACCGCCGGCTCGATCCGCATCCACGGCGAGGAGATGGGCCTCCGCCCGCCCAACAAGCGCCCCGTCAACACCGTCTTCCAGAGTTACGCCCTCTTCCCCCACATGACGGTGGCGAAGAACGTCGGGTTCGGCCTCGAGATGCGGCGGGTTCCCCAGTCCGAGCGCAGGGCCCTCATCGACGAGGCCATCGAACTTGTCGAGATGGGCTCCATGGCCCATCGCAAGCCCGCTCAGCTGTCCGGCGGCCAGCAGCAGCGGGTCGCCCTGGCCCGCGCTCTGGTCAACCGACCCGAGGTACTCCTCCTCGACGAGCCTCTCGGTGCCCTCGATCTGAAGCTCCGCCACCAGATGCAGGTGGAACTGAAGAACCTCCAACGCGAGGTGGGCATCACCTTCGTCTACGTCACCCACGACCAGGAGGAGGCGGTCACCATGAGCGACCGCATCGGGGTGATGGACGATGGCCGCCTACTCCAGGTCGACACCCCGGAGGCCATCTACGAGCGGCCCAGCACCCGCTTCGTAGCCGATTTCATCGGGCAGACCAACTTCCTGGAGGCCACCGTGGCCGGTCCCACCGAGGTCGTACTGGCCAACGGAGACCGCCTCCGTCTGGCCTCGGACCATCCGGCCGGTGCGGCGGTGGCGGTGACCGTTCGCCCCGAGCGCCTCACCGTGCACCGGCGCGGCGAGGCACCGGCCGACCGCCACACCGTGGACGGGTGCGTGGAGAGCGTGACCTACCTCGGCAACGCCGTCATCTACGGCGTCGGCGTGGACTGGATGCACCTCGAGGTGCGCTGTCCGGCCACCCTGGCCGGTGACCGTCGCAGTGTCGGCGACGACGTCACGGTCTCGTTCGAACCCGAGCACGTCGCGTTGGTGACTGGCTGATGGCCGTCGACGCCCCGGCCCGACCGCCGGACGGCGAACCCCCGGTGCTCGAGGAGACCGCCGAGGTGGACACTCCCGGCCTCGAACGCGAAGCGGAACGGGCCAAGGCCCGCCAGGGCTTTCTTCTCGGCCTACCCACCATCGTCTACCTGCTGGTCTTCTTCGTCGTCCCACTCGGATTCGTCGTCGCCTACTCGTTCGCCACCCGGACGCGCAGTGGCCGCACCGAACTCCGGGACTTCAACCTCGACGCATACGCCCGCCTAGGCGACGACATCATCATGACCGTGGCCTGGCGGTCGCTCTGGATGGCCGTGGTGGCCACCCTCATCTGCCTGGTGCTGGCCTACCCGCTCGCCTATTACATCTCGACCCGCAGCCCGACCGTGCGCAACCTCATGCTGGTCGGGGTCATGATCCCCTTCTGGTCCAACTTCCTCATCCGGACCTATGCCTGGCGCGTCCTACTGGACAGCGACGGCCTCGTCACCCAAGCCTTCGAGTTCATTGGGGTGGGCGACGGACGGATCCTGTTCACCTCCAACGCGGTGATCCTGGGCCTCGTCTACGGATACCTGCCGTTCATGGTGCTACCCCTGTACGCAGCCATCGAACGGATCGACTGGAACCTCGTGGAGGGCGCCCGCGACCTTTACGCCAGCGGCTGGTCGGCCTTTCGCCGTGTGGTCTGGCCCCTGTCGCGGCCCGGCGTCATCGCCGGCTCGATCCTGGTGTTCGTGCCCAGCTTCGGTGCCTACGTCACCCCGGCCATCCTGGGCGGCAACAAGGAGGGCTTGCTGGGCAGTTACATCGTGCTCCAGTTCCTGTCGGCCCGGAACGGTCCGGTGGGCTCAGCGGTGTCGGTGGTGGTGCTGGTCGTGATGCTGGTGGCCACCCTCGTTTACTTCCGGACCGGGGGGAAGAACCTGTGAGCAAGGGCGTCGCCAAGTCGACTGCCGAACCGCAGGGAGCCAGCCGATGGCTGTTGCGAGGCCACTCTGCCGCCGTCTTCGCGTTCTTCTACGCGCCGATCGTGGTGCTGTGCATCTTCTCGTTCAACGACAGCAACGCCGTTGGCAACTGGAACGGCTTCACCCTCGGCTGGTACGAGGAACTGTTCGGCAACGACAACATCCAGTCTTCGATCTGGGTGTCGGTGAAGGTCTGCGTCGCCTCCACGGTCATCTCGGTGGTCCTCGGTACGGCGGGTGCGCTGGCTCTGGAGCGGTTCCGTTGGTGGGGCCAAAAGGCGTTCGATGCCGTGCTCTACCTGCCGATCATCATCCCCGACGTCACCATGGCAGTGATGATGCTCGTCTTCTTCAACGAAACCGCATCATGGTTCAACGTGATCCCGGGGATCAACCTCCAGAACGGTCTGGAGAAGTTGGTGTTCAGCCACGTGGCGTTCAACATTTCGTTCGTGTCGGTGGTGGTCAGAGCCCGCCTGGCCAATCTTGACGCGTCGATGGAGGAGGCGGCAGCTGACCTGTACGCCAACCGGTGGCAGGCCTTCCGGCGGGTGACTCTTCCGCAGATCATGCCAGGCGTGATCGGCGGGGCACTGTTGGCGGTGACCATCTCTCTGGACGACGTGGTGGTGTCCAGCTTCGTGGCAGCTGTGGGAGGAACCCCGCTGTCGGTGTACGTGTTCGGGATGCTGCGCAAGGGGGTCAGCCCCCTCGTGAACTCCGTCTCGGTCGTGATGTTGGTGGCGTCGATGGCTCTGGTCCTGGCGTCGCTCGTGATCTCCCGGGCAACGGGCTCGGGGAGGGAGGAAAGGTGAAAGCCAAGATGAAGCGATTTAGCAGGGTGTTAGCGCTGTTGCTGACGCTGACAATGGTCGCCGCGGCCTGTGGCAGCGACGACGACGGGGGCGGCGACGCCGCCCCAGCAACCACGGCCGCCCCGGCGACCACGGCTGCTCCCGCCGACTCGGGTGGGGATTCGGGTGGCGATGCGCTGACCGAGTTGAACGTGGCGTATTTCCTGGAGTGGCCGACGGCGAACCAGGTGGCGCAGATCGAGCAGACCTACGACGAGCGTCTGGGCATGACGGTGAACTGGTACTCGTTTGGTTCGGGCGGCGACATGGCGCTGGCCATGGAGGCCGGCGACATCGACATCGCCTACTCCCAGGGCCTGACGCCGTTCGCGAACTTCGTGACGTCGGGTTCGGAGTTGGAGATCGTCGGTGTGGCCGTGTCGTACGCCGACGCCGACAACTGCGTGGCGCATCCGGACTACGGGGTGACCGCGGCGAATGCGGCCGAGACCCTGGCCGGCCAGAAGGTGTACGCCCCAGTGGGCAACGTGACCCACTTCAAGTTGTTGAAGATGCTGGAGCATCTGGGCGTGTCGCTGGACAGCTTCGAGCACGTCCCATCCGACGGTGGCGGCGCCGCCGTCGCCGCGTTCGAATCCGGCGACGTAGCAATGGCGTGCGCCTTCGGCGGCGCTGTGCTGCAGATGCTCGACGCGGGCGGCAACCTGGTCATGACCGGTAGTGAGCAGGAGGCCATCGGCATCCGTGTGTTCGACATCATCTCGATCCCGACGCAGTTCGGTGTCGACCACCCGGGCGTCGTCGAGACCTTCCTCCAGGTCACCGAGGAGGCCAATGCGGCCTATGCCGGTGACCGGGGTTCGATGGAGGCGTCGATCGCCGAGGCAGCGGGTATGACCGTCGAGGGTTCCAATGCCCTGTTGGACATGTTCTCGTTCCCGGACCGGGCCACGCAGCTGTCCGACGCCTGGTTGGGTGGCACCGTCCAGCAGGTCATGAAGGACCAGATGGACTTCTTCGTCGAGCAGGGCGAGATTCCCGCGGCGCTCGACAGCTACGCGGGCTTCGTCAACACCTCGTTCCTCGAGGCCATCTCCGACGTCGCGGTCGAGTACGCGATGTGCGCACCGGGCGAGACCGACGGCGACCTAGCGTTCTTCAACTGGTCCGAATACATGGATCCCGACCTGATCACGGCCTTCCAGGACGAGTTCGGTGTCACCGTTACCGAGGACTTCTACCCGTCCAACGAGGAGATGTTCGCCAAGGTTTCGGGCGGAGGCTCCGGCTTCGACATGATCATCCCGTCGGACTACATGATTTCGATCCTGATCTCGGAGGACATGCTCCTCCCGATCCCGAAGCACGCGGTGCCGAACCACGTGAATCTGGCTTCGAAGTTCGCCGACCCGCCGTTCGATCCTGGAAGCGTCTACACGCTGTCCTACCAGTGGGGGACCACTGGCGTTGGCATCGACCTGGGCGTGACCGGCGACGACGTGCCCAAGACCTGGGGCCTGCTCTTCGACGAGGGCCTGGCCGATGAGTACGGCCTGTCGGGCAAGATCAGCCTCCTCGACGACCCGCGCGAGACCATGGGCGCCGCGCTCAAGTACCTGGGCTACTCGCTGAACTCAACGTCGGCCGACGAGTTGGCCGAGGCCGAGGCGGTCATCGCCGACGCGGTTAGCCGGGTCGCCGCCTTCGACTCCGACCAGTACAGCGAGCTCGTCGTCGCCGGCGAGACCGTGGTCGGCCACGGCTACAGCGGCAACTTCCTCTGGGACTTCGAAGAGGGTGAAAGCGAGTACACGTACTTCGTGCCCGACGAGGGCGGAACCGTGTGGGTCGACGGCATGGGCGTCCTGGCTGACGCTCCGCATCCGTGCACGGCGTTCGCCTTCATGAACTTCCTGCTCGATGCCCAGAACGGCGCACAGCTGACGAACTACAACTGGTACGCCAGCCCGAATGCGGCAGCCGAGCCGTTCATCGACCAGGAAGTGCTCGACAACGAGATCATCTACCCATCGGCAGCGACGATGGAGCGCCTCGAGTTCATCGAGGACACAGGTGACTTCGAGATCGAGTTCACCGACGCCCTGACTCGGGCGCGCGGCTGAGCCACCCACCCGTCCGGCCCGCCGGGGGGGGGGGCATCGAGCGGCCCCACCCCCCCCGGCCGGGCGG
>JAZADN010000061.1:0-2622 GCA_036123585.1 Actinomycetota bacterium
GGCGCCGGACGCTCCGTCGGCCGTCACGGCCCCCGACGCCTTCGCTCCGTGCAGGCGGCAGCTACATCGATCCCCACCGATGCCGCATCTGCTCGTCGTCGCCGCCGCGACTTGCTAATCACCCTCGCTGGCCTGGTCACCTTCACTCTTCTCGGTGGCTTGGCCGTCGGGGGTGTCGTGTGGCTTGTCCACTTCTTCGTTGACCTGGCTCTGGTGGGATACGTCGCGCTGGTCACCCAGCGCTACCAACTGGAGGCCGAGCGGCGCGAGACGGTGGTCCCGTTCCCGGTCCCGGGGCCGCTCATGGGCGGGCTCGGTGGAGCCTCGTCGGCCATGCGCGACGAGGCAGTCCTCAGCCGTCGCGCCAACTGATCCGCCGCCACGCGGTCTGAAGGGACGTGGTCGACCGGCGGTCTGGCCGACCGACCTCCGAACCGATCCCGATACCATCGGCCACCCTGCGGGGGTGTAGCTCAGTTGGCTAGAGCGCTACGTTCGCAACGTAGAGGTCGTGAGTTCGATTCTCATCACCTCCACCGCACGGCCCGGTCTCCGAGACCGGGCCACCTCGCGTCTAGGGCTCTTCACGAGACGCTGTCAGCGTCCACCGCTTCGACCAGCCGATCCGGGAGGTCCGGCAACTCCGAGCGGACTCTCGTCCAACTGGGCAGGAACGCCGATTCCAGCGGATCGTCAAGAAACTCGTCGCCAGCCCTCACTATGGAGCGGGCGAACACCTCGAGGGCCGCTTCTTCGGCGTGCCTGTCGTAGGCCAGCCCGTTGAATGCTGCATCGGCCTCATAGCGGTCGAGGAGGTCCAGCGCGGTGCGGTCGTAGGCGGCTTCCAGAGACCGGAAGCCCTCGGCGGTGAGGATGGTGCCCCCGATGGCCAGCCTTCGGTAGATCGCCTTGGCGATGTCGCCGCTCATCCGGTGCAGCCCGTGGTCGGGGTCGTCGGCCGAAAGTTCCCGATGCTTGTGGTCATAGCCGTCGGCAACGTCGACCTGGCAGATCCGGCTGGGGGGCAGGTGGCGGTAGACCTCTGCCAGAACGCCCAACTCCAGGCCCCAGTCGGACGGGATTCTCAGGTTGGCGGCCACGTCGGTCGTCATGGCGCACTCGCCAGCCAGCGGATACCGGAAGCTGTCCAGGTAGTCGAGGTAGCCGGACGGACCGAAGGTGGTCGACATAGCCCGGACCAGCGGGGTCACGAACAGCCGGGTCACCCGACCGAACATCCGGGGAGTGTCGGCGGCAGGTCCGCCGTCCCCATCAGAAGCCCGGTGGTAGTAGCCCTTGGCAAAGCCGAATCGACTGGTCGGGCGAGCCAACGGGTGCAGAAGGCGGGCCGGCAGGGACCGGTGGTAGTCGCGAACGTCGGCGTCGTGGAGGGCCACCAGACCTCCCCGCGCCGAGGCCGTCGAGTAGCCGAGGCACGACCACACGTTCCGGCCCTTGCCGGGCGGTCCGGCCGATAGGCCATGGGCAGCCATTTCGTCCCGAATGGCCGTCAAGCGGGGTCCGTCGTTCCACAGGATCCGGTGGTGCTGGCCGAGCCTTTCGAAGGTCCGGCAGGCCCGGACGAAGCCGTCGGCGTCGGCTCGGTCGAGGCCGACCACCACCTCGTCGAGGTAGGGCACGGCGGCCAGCTCCTCGACGATGCGGGTCATGGCCGGGGCATCCAGGTCGTCGACCAGGCAGGGTAAGACGAGTGTCATCGGACACGCGTGACTCCAAGCCTTCAGGTCCTGTTCCAGTTCGTCGGTGGGTCGCCGCCCGAGGTCATGGAGTGTGGCGATTACGCCGTTTTGGAAGAAGTCGGGCACCACCTCAGGCTAGGAGCAGTACCCGTCCAGCGGGGAGACGATGTTTCTGGACCATTACAGAACCCTCACGCGTCCGATGGCCGTCGGTCGTCTTGGCGTCGTTAGCGTCCTGAGACATGTCGCCGCCTCCGATCTGTGCCGTTGAGGCCCATACGCTTTGCCGGCGACGGGCGCCCGTCGTGATGATGGTCGTCGTGTTGGTCTCGGGACTTCTGGTCGGTTGTGCCCCGTCGGCGACCAACGGAGCGGCTCGCTCCCTAGTCGTGCTTACCGTCGACCAGGCCGCCGAGGTGGTGGTGCCGGCGGGGGCGTTCGACCAGTCGGCCACGACTACCTTGACGACCACTACTGCGGCACCGATCACGAACGAGTCCGCCGGGGACGGATCAGCGGAGGGCGCTGAAACGGCCCACAAGGCAACCGAGGCCCTTGATACCGACGCAGCCGATGACGAGGCCACCGCGTCGGAGACCAGCATGGTTTCGACCACGGAGGTCATCGAGGTGACCACCACGACCGTGGCGCCCACGTCGACGACCGTCGAGGTCGTCAAGGAGACCATCCCCCTCGAGGAGCAGAAGGTCCCACCCGGCATCAAGATGATGGACGCCCTCGAGGAGTTCAACGGATGCCTGGCCGACGAAGGGGTGGAGTTCATCGGCCGGCCGGATGCCGCCAAGGGGCCCGAGGACCCGGTCAACCAGCCGGCCTACATCCAGGCGCTCACGTCGTGCGCAGGGAAGTCGGGGATCGTCGACGCCATGCAGGAGTTCCAGGCGTCTCGGGTCGGTCGGAC
>JAZADN010000062.1:0-58670 GCA_036123585.1 Actinomycetota bacterium
CGGCTTCCTCGATCTCCTCATAGGACGAGGTGCCGCCGCCTGCTCCGAAGACCGTTGCCAGACCGACAACGCTGGGAGCGTGTCAAGTTCGATTGCAGCTGTCGATGTTGTTCGAGCCGATGACCCGTCGGGCGAACCGCTGGGCGGCGTAGTTCACCTCGTTGGTGGTCTTCGAGCAACTGAACATCCCGAATGAGGTCGGGCCATGGGCGTCCACCGCTGCGCGGAACCCGGAGGCAGCACGTTCGATGGCCTCCTCCCAGGTCGCCTCGCGGAGATCGCCACCATCTCGGACCATCGGGGTCGTCAAGCGCTTGCTCATGTCTCCCCTGTCGCCATCTGGCGACCATCGTCGGGGGCCGGACGTCGGCATCCGACCCGGGCGGTCGGGCTACAGGACCCGTCCTACCGGCCCGGAACCTATCGCAGATTCATGGTCTTCGGCTTTCCCACCAGTGGGCCTAGCGCCCCTGCCAGTGGGGATCACGATTGTCGGCGAACGCCCGAGGTCCCTCCTGCGCGTCCTCGGAGGCCAGCATCCGCTCGTACTCGACAAGGTCACCTGACCGCAGATGGGCGAAGGCATCGTCCAGCGACCGGTGCCTAGTGGCCCGGTCGATGGCCATCACCGCCTCGACGGCCAGCGGCGCTGCGGCGGCTATGCGATCGGCCAGCTCCCGGGCGGCACCCTTCAGTTCCTCGGCGGGGACCACCCGGTTGACCAGACCCCACCGTTCTGCCTCGGCGGCATCGAGTCGTCGACCGCCGTACAGCACCTCGTTGGCCACCACGGTCGGCAGGGTCCTCGGCAACCGGATGGCCCCGGCATCCGGGATGATCCCCAGGCTGGTCTCGGGCAGGAAGAAGGAGGCGTGATCGGCCGCCACCACGAACTCGGCCGCCATGGCCAACTCAAAGCCGCCACCGACGGCCATGCCGTTCACCGCGCACACCACCGGCTTGTTCCTGCCCGGGAGCTCGCAAAAGCCCCCGAAGCCACCCTCGCCGTAGTCGGCCTCGAACTCCTCCCCGTCGGCCGCCGCGCCCAGGTCCCACCCGGCCGAGAAGAACCGCTCGCCGGCTCCCGTGAATACCGCCACCCTTAGGTCTGGGTCGTCGCGGAAGTGGGCGAATGTCCTGCCGAGCTCCCGACTGGTCGCGGCGTCGATGGCGTTGGCCTTTGGTCGGTCCAGAACCACCTCCAGCACCGGACCGTCGACGGTGGTCCGCACCGCCCCCGTGTCGCCCGTGTCGGCACTCATGTCATACATCCTCCCTCCAAGGGACCCGTCACCGCGCTGTTCATCCCCACGAACCGGCGTGGGTGACCAGCGCATCGACTGCCACGGCACCGTCTGAGGTGACCAGCAACGGGTTGACCTCGACCTCCACCAGGCCGTCGACCGACGTGGCGACCCGCGCGAGGGCCTGTACGGCGTCGATTACGGCGTCGACGTCGGCCCCGGGACGGCCCCGGTGTCCTGCCAGCAGCGGCCATGCAGTCAGACGTCGCAGCGCAAAGGCCACCTCGTCGTCGGTGGCCGGGAGGAGCAGGCTGGCTGTGTCTCGGAGCACTTCCACCAGCGCTCCGCCGGCGCCGACGGTGAGCAGCCACCCCACTGGTGGCTCCAGGCGGACGGTGACCAGAAGCTCGGCCACCGCGCCGTCCACCTGACGCTCGACCAGCACCCGACCTCCGTCGCCGACTTCGGCCACCCGCCGGGCGGCGGCGGCCACCGCGTCCCGGTCCGCCAGGCCTAGGGCCACGCCTCCCACCTCGGTCTTGTGGGCAAGGCCGGTGGCCTTGACGGCCACCGGGAAGCCGATCTCCTCAGCGGCCGCAGCTGCTTCCTCCACGGGCACCAGGGCGCGGCGCGGCACCGTTACTCCGTGGTCGGCCAGCATGTCCTTGGCCGTCGCCTCGTCCAGCGTGTCACGGGGTCCAGCAACGCTCGCCACCACGGTGGGGGCCGACCGGACGGTCCGCTGTCCCCACCAGGCGGAGGCCAAGAGGCCTCCGAGGGCCTCGTCGATGCCGCGGACCGGGACCAGCCCCCGGGACACCGCGGCGGCCTCCACCGTGGGCGGGAGGTTCTCGGCCATCGACGCGGCCACCACCCCCGGAGTGCCTGTCGCGGCGACTGCATCTCCGAAGGCCTCCAGCGTCGGCCACCAGCTCCGGTCGTCCAGGTCGCCGCCGGGAAAGTCCAGCACCAGAAGGCTCGCGTCGGGGCCGATGTCGTCTTCCGAGGCGAGGGTGGCGGTGAAGGTGGCGACGAGCCGCTCCCTGTCGTCCCAGATGAAGGTGTGGTAGTCGAACGGGTTGGATACTGAGACAAGCGCAGCCTTATCGGGATCGCCGAGCGCCTCCCGGATCCGTGCCACTCGGTCCGCCCCAAAGGCCGGCAACTCGAGGTCCAACCCGTCGCATCGATCGGCCACGATGGACGCCTCGCCCCCGGAACAGCTCAGGCTGACGAGCCGCCCGCCGCCCAGACCGCCCAGGCCGACGAGGACGTGGAGTACGTCGAGCAACTCGGGGAGGGACCACACCCGTCGGACGGCAAGCCGCTCGAACAGCGCCTCGTACGCGGCGTCGCTGCCCACCATCGACGAGGTGTGCGACGCTGCGATCTCTGCGCCACGAGCCGACGAACCGGTCTTGAGTGCCACCACCGGCTTGCCGAGCGCCGAGGCCGTCGCGCAGGCTGTGGCGAAGCGCTCCACGTCGTGGAGGGCCTCCACGTGGAGACCGACCGCGGTCACCGTCGGGTCGGCCACCAGGGCTTCCAGGCACTCTTCGATGCCCACGTCGGACTGGTTGCCCAAGGTCAGCAGGTGGGCGATGGGCATGGGCCGGGTCTGCAGCGAAAGGTCGAGGCCGATGTTGCCACTCTGGGTCACTAGGGCAACACCCCGCTCCACCCTCCGGAGGCCCTGCTGGTCTGGCCAGAGGGCGGCTCCGACCACGGCCGAGACGGTTCCGTAGCAGTTGGGACCTACCACCGGCATCGTGCCGGCCACCTCATCCAGTTCGCGCTGCAAGGCCTCCCCATCGGGCCCGGCCTCGGCGAAACCCGAGGCGTAGCAGACCGCCGCCCCGGCCCCCATCGCCGCCAGGCGGCCGACCACGTCGACGGTGGCCCGCCGGTTGACCGCCACCAGTGCAGCGTCGGGGACGCCGGGCAGGTCGTCGACGGTCGGCACGCACGGCACCCCCGCCACCTCTTCACGCCTCGGGTGGACGGCCCATAGGTCACCGTCGAACCCGAGGCGACGGCACTGCTCGATTGCGAGGGCGGCGGGCTGACCTCCGACCACAGCCACCGACCGGGGCAGGAGAAGCCGGGCCAGGCGGCTCACGCTCCGCTCTCCAAGACGCCCACCGGTGACAATTCGGTCCGGGCCTGGTGGGTCATGCGCCGAGAGGCCGCAGCATTTCGCGGCTCACGATGTGTCGTTGGATCTCGCTGGTGCCGTCCCAGATCCGGTCAACGCGGGCATCCCGCCAGATCCTCTCGAGGGGCAGTTCGTCCATGAGGCCCATGCCGCCGAGGATCTGGATGGCCTCGTCGGCCACGAACTGGAGCATCTCCGTCGACGAGATCTTGGCCATGGCCGCGTCACCGTCGGACATCTCGTCGCGATCCATCAGCCAGGCCGCGCGGTAGGTCATCAGCTCGGCCTCGACCATCTTGGTGCGCATATCAGCCAGCTTGAACGAGACCCCTTGGAACTTGCCGATCTTCTGGCCGAACTGCTCCCGCGAGGCCGCCCAGTCGAGCGCCACCGAAAGCGCCCGGTCAGCGCGACCTAGGCACACGGCAGCCACCTGGAGGCGGGTGGCCCCAAGCCATTCGTTGGCCACCTCGAAGCCCCGGTGCTCCTCGCCCAGCACCTTCGAACCCGGGACCCGGCAGTCGTCGAAGTTGAGGACACAGTTGTGGTAGCCGCGGTTGGAAACTGAGCGGTAGCCCTCGGCCACCTCGAGGCCTGGCGTGTCATGGTCGACCAGGAACGAGGTAATGAGCTTTTTCGGGCCGCGGGGCGTGTCCTCCTCGCCGGTGGCAGCGAACAGAATCGTGTAGTCAGCCAGGTCGGCGTGGCTGATGAAGTGCTTCGTCCCGTTGATGACGTAGTCGTTGCCGTCGCGAACCGCACGACACTTCATGCCCCGGACGTCGGAGCCGGCGTCCGGCTCGCTCATGGCCAGGCAGTCGACTCGGTCGCCGCGGATGGTGGGCACCAGGTACTCCTCCACCTGGTCTCCGACACAGGCCTGGAGAATGTTGGATGGCCGGGCCACCAAGTAGTGGAGGGCGTACTGGGTCCAACCGAAGGCCCGGTCCACGAGCGCCATAGTCAGATTGTCGAGGCCACCGCCGCCGAACTCAGCTGGCATGTTGGCCGCATAGATCCCGGCGGCCAGCGACCGGTCCCGGATCTGATCGACCAGCTCGGGTGGCATGTCACCGAGGCGCTCGACTTCCTCCTCGTGGGGAACGAGCTCCTTGTCGACAAAGGCTCGTACGGTGTCTACGACCATTTCCTGCTCGTCGGTCAGGGCGAAGTCCATGGGTCTCTTTCGGGATCTTGGTTCTGGTTCAGCGCGGTGCGGCGGGGTGGTTCGGTCGGACGGCTCAGCCGGGGACGGCCATGACCCGACCCACCTGGGGCGGGACAGGCAGGCTGGCGTGAGCCTCCGCAATGGCGGCCAGCGCGGCGGCCGGCCCGGGCAGAATCGGCGTCACCGACGCCGACCCGGTGTTCACGTGGAGCAGCATCTGCTCGGTCGTGCACAGCAGATCGTCGCCCGAGTACATCTCGTGGAAGAAGTGCAGGCGCTTGGTGTCGATGCCGAGGATCTGGGTGGTGAAGCGCAACGGCTGGCCGAGCGAGGCCTCCTTCACGTAGTTGAGGTGGGTCTCCACCGTGAAGAAGGTGTGGCCGGCCTCCCGATAGGCCTCGTCGATCCCGACGTACCGGAAGAGCTTGTCGCTAGCCCATCCGAAGGCGGTCAGAAACGCCCATTCCGACATGTGGTCGTTGTAATCCACCCAGTCGGGCTCCACGACTGTCTCGTACAGGGCCAGTGGGGCGGCCAACTCGTCGCCGGGCGACCAGCGGCCGCCGCTTGACTTAGCCGAGGTGGCCTCGTGGATGCGTGCCTCCCGCTCGGACACCAGGCGGCCGGCGCCCAGATCGAGGGGACGCAGCGACCGCATCACGTTGATGACGTAGTCGTCTCGAAGGCGCTCCAGCTCGGCAATGGATCGACCCTCGGCCTGCTCCTCGCAGCCAGCGGCCATGGCCTCGATCAGGCCATCGGTCAACTCGGGCGCCTCGAGCTTCGTCCACGGCAGCTTCAGGGCGGGGCCGAACTGGCGGAGCATGTGGCGCATTCCCTGTTCGCCGCCGGCCAGGTGGAAGGTGAGGTTGGTACCCATGCCCGCCCAGCGCAGGCCGGGCCCATAGTTCACGGCGTCGTCGAGTTCACGGGTAGTGGCCACACCGTCGTTGACAAGGTGGAGGACTTCCCGCCACAGGGCCTCCTGGAGGCGATCCGAGAGGTAACCCTCAATCTCGGTCCGCACCACGAGTGGGTGCATGACCAGGTCGTCATAGTGGGCGATGGCCGTGTCGACGGCCACCTCAGAAGTCTGCGCACCGGCCACCACTTCGACCAACGGCAGCAGGTACACCGGGTTGAAGGGGTGTCCGATGAGGATCCGTTCCGGGTGGTCGCACCCCTCCTGGAGGCGGGTGGGTAGCAGGCCCGACGAGCTCGAGGCGATGACCACCTCGGGACCGGCGTGGGCGGCCAGGGTGGCCAACAGACTCCGCTTGACGTCTTCGTCTTCGGGGGCGCTCTCCTGGATCCAGTCGACCCGCTCGGCCAGGCCCTCGACCGTGTCAGCCCAGGCCAGGCGGATCGGGTCGGCACCGGGGAAGAGGCCCAGCTTGGTAGCCGACGGCCAGGCCCGGTTCACGGCGGACCGCAGCCGCTCCTCGGCTCCGGGGGCCGGGTCCCAGGCCACCACGTCGACGCCCCGGGCCAGCGCCCGGACGGCCCATCCGGCGCCGATGACGCCTGTGCCGACGACGCCGATCGTCCGACCCCGCTCCGTGCTCTCCCCGGTCATCTCACCCTCCGCTTTGCTCAGGGCCCGCCAACTGGTGTCGTTTCACGATGTGGAACACCGATTCCGTATACTGGATCAGCGTAGGGGGGCGCGGTCGACGCGGCAAGGGACGGCCGCTAGGAGCCACGGCAGGGAGCGGAGGGAGTCGATGGGCATCCAGTCGGTGGAGCGGACCTTCGCTGTCGTCGGCGTTTTGGCCGGCGCTGACCCCGAGGAAATCCCAGTCGCAGGCATCGCCGAGGCCACCGACCTCCCCAAGAGCACGGTGAGCCGAATCCTCTCCACTCTCGGCGACCTGGGCGTGGCGATCGCCGGGGAGTCCGGTGGGAGCTACCGGCTCGGACCCGGGGCACGGGTCTTCGCAGGGCGAGACCCCGTCGAGGCCGAGCTCGTCCGGACGGCCCACCCGGTCCTCGTCCGGGCCGTCGAATTCCTCGACGAGGACCTCGGGCTGGCCGTGTCCGACGGCGACCACGTCCGGTACGTCGACCAGGTCCGCAGCCAGCGGGCTGTCCGCATCCGCGTGTACGTGGGCGAACGGACCCCGCTGCACACGACGGCGGCCGGCCTGGTGGCTCTGGCCGACCTGGCCGATGACAACCTGGCGGCCTACCTGGCCGGTCCCCTCGCCTCCTGGGGCCGCGGGACCTCGGTTGACCCGGCGGAGCTGGGGACGACCGTCGAGTCGGTCCGCACCCATGGCGTGGCCTGGACCAGCGAGGCCTGGGCCGACGGCGTCAACGGCGCAGCGGTCCCCGTTCGAGATCCCGACGGCGGGCTGGTGGCCATCCTCAACGCCTTCGGACCGTCTTACCGGTTCCCCGACGAGCGGGGTCGGGCCGAGACCGCCCGCTGCCTGGTCGACACTGCCAACGAGATCGCCAGACTGCTGTAGTGAACATCCCGCTCGTCCGAATCGGGCCACTGCTGGTGGCCGCCCTGCTCGTCGGGTGCGGTGGGTTGGGGGCCGGTGCTCCCGCCGGGTCGGAGCCCCCGACCGGAGTGGCAACCATCGCCACAACCACCTTGGCCACCGTCACGACCACAGCACCCCCACCGGCTACCACCCGGCCACCCACCACCACGGGTACCGCGCCGGCCACCACCACGATCGCCCCAACGACCAGCACGGCCGGGACCTCTACCACGACGAGCGGGGCGCCGACCACCACCAGGCCGGCTGTCCTCACCGCGTCGTTCCGGGGCGTGACGGCCGACGCGATTCGGGTGGGCTTCACCTGGATCGACTTCGACGAGGTGAACCGGACCTTCGGACTGGAGCTCCGCTGGGCCAACTGGCTCCCAGCGATCGAGGCCCTGGTGGCCGACCTGAACGCCCGCGGCGGAATCGGTGGCCGCCGGGTGGACCTGGTGGAGCGTTCCTACCTCCCCGGCGGCTCGGCGTCGGCCCAACAAGCCTGCCTCGAGCTCACCGCCGACGAGGAGGTGTTTGCCGTTCTGAACGGCTTCCACGGACCGGGTGCCGAGTCGTCCAACGAGTGCTTCGGCACCCACGAGACGATCCTCGTCGGTGGTCGACCGTCGGCTGAACAGCTCGCCCTCGTCGACGCCCCGTGGATCACCGACGAGATGGGCAACGCCCGACGTGCCAACTCGTTCGTCCGGCTCCTCGCTCGGACCGGCGTGCTCACCGACCTCGGTCCCGTTCTCGTCTACGGCACCGGCCCCGGCTACGCGGCTGCCGTGGACGCGGCGGCCGACGCCCTCCTGGCCGTCGGCGCACCGACGCCGATGGTGGCCCAGAACCAACTTGGCGGCGACGAACTGGCGGCCATAGCTCAACTCGAGGTGGTTCTGGAACGGGCCCGTGCCGAGGGGTACCGGACCGTCCTGGTGGCCGGTGAGGCAATCCGGGTGCTCGAGTACCTCGTGGGTCGAGCCGACGAGTTCGACCTGCTGGTCCACAACGGCGAATCGGTCGAGCCGTGGAACTCGACGCCGCCGACCGGCATCGCCGACGCTGGCCGGATCCTCACAAACACTCGCTTCCGGGAGCAGGACGACGAGTCGGTGACCGAATGTCGTCGGGTCGTCGAGGCCTCCCTCGGCCACCCAGTCCTCCCGACCGACCAACTCGGACCCGAGGACCGGGACCACTGGTCGGCACTGACCATCGGATGCCGGACGCTTGCCCTGTTCGCCCAGGTGGCCGCCGCCGCCGGGCCGGACCTCACCAACGACTCGTTCGCCGAGGCCGCGGCCAGCTTGGGCGAGATCAGGATCCCCGGCGAACGGTTCGCGTCGCTAGGCCCGGCCAAGCCCGACGCGCGAGACGGCCTGGCCCTGGCCGAATGGGACCACGCCTCCCTCCGCTGGGTCCCCGCGTCGACGGAGTTCGACATGGCCAACCAGTCCGGTTGGAACGAGCCCGGCTCCTGAGGTCTAGTCCGAGCGACCCCGACGATCAACCCAGCCGTAGCGTCTTCCGGGCGTCGGCTGGCGTCTGGAGCCGGGCCCCCACCAGTTCGACGATCTTCGCCGCCTTCTCCACCAACTGGGCGTTGGTCGCATACACGCCACGCTCGAGGTACAGGTTGTCCTCGAGGCCCACGCGGACGTGGCCGCCCAGCATCACCGACTGGGCCACCATCGGCATTTGCATGGCGCCCAGGCCAAACGAGGTGAACTCGGCCTCGTCGGGCAACCGGTTGACCATGGCCTGGAGAATCCCGACGTCCATCGGCGTGCCGTAAGGGATCGAAAGGCATAGCTGTATCCAGTACGGAGCGTCGATGAGACCCTCGGCGATCATCGTCTCGGCGAACCACAGATTCCCGGTGTCGAACACCTCCAACTCCGGTCGCACGCCCAACTCCCGGACCCGCTCCGCCATGATCCGCAGCATCGACGGCGTCGAGACGTAGACCTCGTTCTCGTTGCCGAAGTTCAGCGACCCGCAGTCCATAGAGCAGATGTCGGGGCGGATGGCCTCGACGTGGGCAAGGCGCTCCAGGCCACCGACCAAATCGGTGCCCGGCTGCCAGTCCATCGGGTCATCGTCCGGACCCACGTTCAGGTCTCCGCCCATGCCGGCGGTCAGGTTGACGACCACGTCCTCGTTCTTCTCGCGGATCCGCTCCACGACCTCCTGGTAGAGGGCGACCGTGCGGGTGCCCTTCCCCGTCTCGAGGTTGCGCACGTGACAGTGGACGATGGCCGCCCCGGCAGAGGCCGCGTCCAGCGCGGAGGCGGCGATCTGCTCCGGAGTGACCGGCACGTGCTCGCTCTTCCCGGTGGTGTCCCCCGAGCCGGTCACGGCGCACGAGATGATGACGTCGCGGTTCATGGAACGGGTCACATTGGCCCCCCTGTCGCTTTCTCCCGTCGGGTGCGGGCGTGCCGCCCACACCGCTCCCATTGTCCCCGGGTCGGCATATCCGTAGGCTGTACTCCGGTCCGGTCGCCCCTAGGGGTGGTCCCGGGCCTCCCCAGAATCCGCGAAGGCTACCCCGCCGTCCGCACCCCGGTGCCGGCGTCGGCGTGTCGAAGGAGCAGCCATGAAGATCCTTTTCGCAGACGCGCTCCCTGAGGCGTACATCGCCCTACTAGAGGAGCGAGGCGACGAGTGCGTCGTCGCCCCTGAGCTCGGCGTTGACGACATTCCCGACGCCATCGAGGGCGTGGATGTCCTGGTCGTCCGCAGCACCAAGGTCACCGCAGAGGCCATCGACCGGTCCGACCGGCTCGGCCTCATCGTTCGCTCGGGCGCTGGCACCAATACCATCGACTGCCAGGCGGCGGCCGACGCCGGCATCTACGTGTGCAACGTGCCGGGCACCAACTCGATCGCCGTGGCCGAGCTGACCCTCGGCCTCCTGCTGGCCGTGGACCGCCAAATCGACGCGGCATCGTCGGACCTGAAGGCCGGAACCTGGAACAAGAAGGCCTACTCGAAGGCCGACGGTTTGATGGGCAAGAACTTCGGCATCATCGGCGTCGGCGAGATCGGCCTGGCTGCCGCCGAACGAGCCCGCTCGTTCGGCATGACGGTGCTAGCCGAGCGCAAGGCCGACCGTCGCCCCGACGTGGAAGCCCGCATTCGGTCCATCGGCATTCGCCTCGTTGAGGATCTGAACACGCTGGTGGCCGAATCCGACATCGTGTCCATCCACGTACCGGGAGGCGCTGCAACCGAGAACCTGGTCGACGCCCGCTTTCTCGAGCTGATGAAGCCCGGCGCCATCCTCCTCAATACCAGCCGCGGCGAGGTGGTCGACGAGGACGCCCTGATAGCCGCCATGGACGAAAAGGGAATCCGGGCCGGCCTCGACGTCTTCCGGGACGAGCCCGGCAGCGCCACCGGCGAGTTTTCCTCGACGTTGGCCTCACACCCCAACGTGGTCGGCACCCACCACATCGGCGCCTCGACCCAGCAGGCTCAGGACGCCACCTCAGCCGGAACCGTCGACGTGATCGAGGCCTACCGGGCTGGTGACCCCCTCAACTGCGTGAACGTGATGCGGACGCGGGTCGGATCGGCCACCATCACCATTCGCCACTTCGACCGAGTCGTGGTGCTGGCCGCCGTACTCGAGGTGCTACGCCGGGAGAACATCAACGTCCAGACCATGGAGAACAAGGTTTTCGAAGGCTCGAACGCCGCCATGGGAATCATCGACGTGGCCGGCGAGGTCACCGAGGGCCTCACCCGCGAACTGGCTGCCCTGGACAACGTGATCCAAGTCCAGACCACCAGCCGCGACCAATGAGCCTCCTCCGGCCCTTTCCAGGGCTGGTAGTCCGCGAAGAGTGGGCCGACCGGGTCACCACCGGGCCCTACGACGCCTACTCGGCTGCCGAGCGGATCGCCATCGCTGAGGCCAACCCGTACAGCTTCCTGAACGTCACCCGCTCCCAGGAGGACTTACCCGAGGAGCGGCGCAACGACGTGGACTGGCTGATCGACCAGTGCACCGAGTCGATGCGGCGCATCTACGACGCGGGGGCGTACGCCGAGCACGACCAGCCTTCCCTGTTCCTGTACCGGCTCGACACCGGCAACCACCTGCAGACGGGAATCATGGGCCTGGTCCCGGTCACCGAGCCCGACGACCGCCGCATCCTCCGCCACGAGGCATTCCGGCCCGCTCGGGCCGACCTACTGACCCGGCACCTGCTGGAGGTAGGCATGTCGTCCAGCCCCATCTCCCTGACCTACCGCACTGATGACGCTCTGGACGCCGCTCTGGCCGACGGCTGCGCCGGCGAGCCGGTGCTGGTGTCCGACGGCGACGGGATCCACCAGACGGTGTGGGCGGTGACCGGAGTGACCGCTGAGGCGATCGTGGCCGCCATGGCCGACCGGCCGCTGTACGTCACCGACGGCCACCACCGCCTAGCCGCCGCCGTAGAGGCTCGATACCGCAATCCCGGGATTGGCGCCGACCACCCGCTGCAATGGACCCAGGCCGTCCTCTTCCCGGACGCCCAGATGCAGGTTCTGGCCGCCCACCGGCGGGTCGGCGACCGGGCCAACCGGTCGGTCGACGAGTTGGCGGCCGCACTGGCTGGGGTCGTGGACCTAGAACCATGCGAAGGCCCCGTCGAGGCACGACCGACCTCCCCCGGTCGTGCCGGTGCGTACCTCGGCGGCCGATGGTTCTGCTTCGACCTGCCCGCTGCATCAGGCAACCGGGCTGTCGACCTGCTCGACGTGTCGAGGCTGCAGGACGGGGTGTTGGAGCCGGTCTTCGGGATCACCGATCCGGGCAGCGACCCCCAAATCGACTACGTACCTGAGCCGGTCGGCATCGACGCCCTGGTGGACCGCTGCGACGACGATGGCCGGGTGGGCTTTCTGGTCCACGCCACCTCGGTAGCCGAGATGATGGCCGTCGCCGACGAGAACGGCCTCATGCCGCCCAAGTCGTCGTACTTCGAACCCAAGCCCCGCTCGGGCGTGTTCGTCCGTCGCCTAGACCGGGAGGCGCCTTCTGCCTCCGGGGACGCCGCCACCCCCGACACCAGCGGAGGACCCGGGGGCTGACTGTGGCCACCTCGGCGCGCCGCCGCTACGGCGTTCAGGGGCGAAGCCGCTCAGGAGCCGCGCCGGCGCCGTACCTCTTCGGTGATGGCAGGAATGACCTGGTGTAGGTCGCCGATCACGGCGTGCCCGGCCCGAGTAACCATGTTGGCCTCGGCGTCGGTGTTGATGGCCAGGATGTTCTTGGCCGCCATGGCGCCCACCCAGTGCTGGATGGCGCCCGAGATGCCGCTGGCGATGTAGATCTCCGGGGCGATCCGGGTCCCGGTCTGGCCGACCTGGTCGCTGTGGGGGCGCCAGCCGTTATTTGTCACGGCTCGTGAGCAACCCACGACGCCGCCTAGTTCGGCGGCCAGCTCCTCGAGCGGAGCAAAAGCCTCGGCCGAGCCCACACCGCGGCCACCGCCCACCACCACCGGGGCGGTGGACAGGGTGATGCCCTGGGTGAGGACGACCCGGTCGGCTACGACCGTCCGAGCCAACACCTCGTCCAGCTCGGGGGCAAAGGCCGACTCGTAGCCGGCGGCTGGCACCTCAGCCGCGGTCGCCTCCACGGTGTGATGGGCGACGGTGACCAGGTGGACATCGGCGTCTAGCGCCACGTCCTCGAGTAGCGAACCGCCCCACTGGACACGGGTCATCGTCCAGGCGTCGGAGCCCGGTTCGATCGACCGGCAGTTGGCCACGAAAGGTTGATCGAGGCGAGCGGCCACCTGAGCCACCACCTCATTTCCCCGCTCGGTCCCGCAGGCGAGCACCGCAGTGGCTCCGGTACCTCGCACCAGCTGGGCCACCGTCTCCCCCCACGCCTCGGGTCCAAAGTCGGTCAGAATGGGATGCGAGGCCACGTGGATGGTGACCGCTCCGTGGGCGCCCAGGCCCTCGGCGGCAGCCTCGGCGCCCTCGCCGATGACCACGGCGTCAAGTTCCAACCCGGCCGCAGCGGCCAGCGGGCGGCCGAAGGTGAGCGCCTCCAGCGAGGCGTCCGACAGGGAGCCCCGGTCGTGTTCGCAGACGACGAGCAGGCTCACGCCAGCACCCCTAGCTCCTCGAAGAGATCGACCACGGCGGGGGCGGCCTCCGGTCCGGCGCCGAGGATGACGGTCTCACTGACCTGCTCCTCGGGACGGTGCAGGCGCACCCTTCCCTGACCTCCGACATCGGCCGCTCGCTCGTCCAGCGCTACTTCGGCCTTCTTGGAGGCGAGACGGCCCTTCATGGTCGGGTATCGGGGCAGGTTGATGCCCTCCTTGACGCCAAGGACCGCTGGCAGTGACACCCGGTAGACCTCAAAGCCGCCGTCGATCTCGCGTCGGGCGGCCACGGTGCCGTCGGCGACATCGCCCGTCTCCGAGCCACCGCCGTCGGCGTCGCCCCCGACGTCGATGCCCTTGATGCCGTTCACGATTGGTCGACCCAGGGCGTAGGCCACCCGGACCCCGACCTGGAATCCGCCTGCGTCGGCAGACTCATTCCCGAAGAGGATCAGGTCGAACGGTCCGTCAGCAGTCTCCAAGTCACCGATGGCGCTAGCTAAGGCGGTCGCCGTGCGCTGGGGATCCCAGTCGACCTCGGTGATCGGCAGCAAAACGAGCCGGTGGGCACCGACGCTCGCCGCGTACCGCAACTGCTCCTCGGCCTCGGCCGGACCGAGGGTCATAACGGTGACCTCCCCACCCAAGCGTTCGGTGATCTGGACGGCCTCCTCCACCGCACACTCCTCGTGCGGGCTGGTAGTGAAGCCGAGGTGGGCGGCGTCCACGGCCTGACCGTCGGCGGTGACGTTGATGCGTGCCCCCGGGGCGGGAACGCGCTTCACGCAGACGAGGATGCGCATGGTCGTCTACTCAGGCCTTCATCCGAGCGTCGTCCGGATCGAAGACTGCGCCGGAGGTGGCGACCTTCACCGGGTAGAGCTCGTTCATGTACATGACCTGCAGGTCGGTGCCCGGCATGGCCAGTTCCCGGGGCAGGTAGGACATCAGGAGGTGCCTGTCGACCGACGGGCCGAAGCCGGCCGAGGTGACTCGGCTGACCCGACCGTGGCTGTCGACGATGCGGTTGCCGTGCATGTCCACGATCGGCTCGTTGCCGCCTGCCATGTGGCGCTTCCGACCGTGGGAATCCGTCTGGTCCTCGACGGTCAGAGTGCACATGACGACCTCGGGATCACCTGCTTCGCGGACGGCCAGGTAGGCGTCGCGGCCGATGAAGTCGGCGGCCTTGACCTTGGGTCGGGCCAAGCCGGCCTCCAGCGGGTTGTACTCGCTCTCAAGCTCTGCACCCATGAGGCGATAGCCCTTCTCGAGTCGGCCAGACGAGCCGTAAACCCCGCCACCGGTGGCGCGGATGCCGAGGTCGCGGCCGGCCTCGAACAGGGCGTCCCACAGCACCGGACCGTTGCCCCAGTCGGTGTAGATCTCCCAGCCGGTGTCGCCGACGTACGAGATGCGGAACACCTGGACCGGAACCCCGGCGACCTCGGCGTCGATGATCGAGCCGTAGGGCGAACCGTCCTGGGAGAGGTCTTGGCTGGTCAGCTGCGACAGCACCGCCGGGGCGTTGGGACCCCACAGGCCCAGGGTGGTGAGGTCCTTCGTGATGTTGGTGAAGGTCACCGAGCCGTCGGTGGGCAGGTGACGACGGGTCCAGAACTCGTCGCGGCCACCGTCGAACACGCCGGTAACGATCCGCACCCGGTCCTCAGCCATACGCATCATGGTCAGGTCGGAGTGGAAGCCACCCTCGGCGTTCAGCCACGGCGTGTAGACCGACCGGCCAACCGGGACATCGACCTTGTTGACTGCTAGGCGCTCTGCGTACTCGACAGCACCCGGGCCCTCGAGCTCGTACACCTGAAAGGCGCTCAGGTCGACTACGCCGCAGTTCTCGCGCAGGTTCAGGTGTTCACCGATGGTGATCGGGCTCCACCAACGGTCGTCCCACTCGACGTCGCGGGGCGACAAGTCATAGCGCTCGACCAGGTCGGCATTGGCGCCGTACCACTGGGGTCGCTCCCAGGTGCGGGCCTGGAAGAACATGGCGCCTAGTTCCTGCTGTCGGGAGAAGTAAGGGCCGACTTGCAGGTTGCGACGACCCTCCCACTGCTCGGCCGGGTGGACGATGCCGTAGGTCTTGTTGAAATGCTCGTCGGCGCGGGACCAGATGTGCTCTTCGGTGCGCTCCTCCGGGTAGAAGCGGGCAATGTCGGCACCGTGGGCGTCGATGACCCGCGGGTAGCCATAGGTCATCCACTCAGCGACCACCTGGGCCATGCCGGGGCCCTCCTTGACCCACACGGCAGCGGCCGACCAGAGGTTGCGGACTTCCGGGGTCTCTCCGAGGCACGGCATGGTGTCCGGGGTCAGCGAGAGCAGGCCGTTGATGGCGTACTTGATCTCGGCGTCGCCGAGCATGTCCATCAGTTCGATGGCCGTTTCCATCTGCGGATCGAAGTCGTCCGGGGTGAACGGCATCTCGGTGGGCGAAAGCGCCGCCTCCTCGTTGGACGGGATCTCGTCCGGGTGGTGAAGGATCGCCCGGTGGCCATAAGAACCGACCTCCATTGAGCCAGCCGACTGGCGCTCGTAGCAGAAGGTATCCATGTCGCGGACGATCGGGTAGCCGATCTCGTTGTTGGTCTCGGCCAGCACGTCCAGGGGGCCCACATCGGCCATCTGGTGGACGGCAGGGGCCAGCGGGATGGTGGCCCCGGCCATATTGGCGATCCGGTTGGACCACACACCGCAGGCGATGACCACGTGGTTCGCCTGGATGGTGCCCTTGTCGGTGGCCACAGCACTGACGGTGGTCACACCGCCCTCGCCTTCAACGGTCTCGACGTCAAGCACCTCGGTGTTGGCAAACACCTGGCAGCCGACCGTCTCAATGGCCTCCCGGCGCATGGTGGTTCCGGTTTCCAGTGAGTCAACGACGGACACCGTCGGGCTATAGAAGCCGCCAAGGATGACGTCCTCATTGATGAACGGCACCAGATCCTTGACCTCCGCGGGGGTCAGGAGGTGGGCCTCGACGCCCCAGGCCTTGGCTGAGGTCATACGGCGGGCGAGTTCGTGCATCCGCTCAGGGGTGCGGGCCACCTCGATGCCGCCGCAGTCCACGGAGAGTTCCATGTCCCGGTACTGGTTGGCGCTCTGCTCGCCGAGCAGGGCCATCTCCTTGTTGTGGTCGACAGGGAAGATGAAGTTCGAGGCATGGCCGGTGGAGCCGCCCGGGTTGGGCAGCGGGCCCTTATCGACGAGGACCAGGTCGTTCCAGCCGAGGCGGGCGAGGTGGCCCACTAGGCAACTGCCGACGATGCCGGCACCGATCACGACGACATTGGCGCGAGTCGGGAATTCGCTCATTCGATTGTCTCCTGGGGCGCAGCCCGGGGCGGCTCCGACGGAGGCGACCGGGGGCGGTGGATGGGAGTCCGGCGGCGGCCACCGGACCGGAGAAGCGTACCGACGCCCACAGCGCGATGCTGACGGAACCCTCGGGGCGACTCGGCTACCGTCCCGGCCGCGCCGTGCCCGGGTGGGCCGGCCGGAGGCGACCATCGGAGGACGATCGTGAAGAACGGGACGAGACCGCAGCGCGTGCTGGTCACCGGCGGGGCGTCGGGCATCGGTCGCGCCATGGCCATCGCTTTCCGGGACGCCGGAGCCCGGGTACACGTGGCCGATCTACCGGGCACCGGCGACGGAGTGCCCGACCAGTGTGGGTTCACCGGCGTGGACGTTTCTGACCCAGGCGGGGTCGGCGCTCTTTTCGACGCCATTCTGGCTAATGGCGAGACCGAGGGCTCCACGAACGGAGGCCTCGGTGGCCTTGACGTGCTGTGCGCCAACGTGGGAATCGCCGGACCGACGGGCGCCATCGAGGACCTGGACGTCGAGGACTGGGACGCCACCATGGCCGTTAACGTGCGCAGCGCCTTCCTTTGTTGTAGGAGGGCAGTGCCGGCAATGCGAGAGGCCGGCGGAGGGTCGATCCTGCTGACCTCCTCGACGGCAGGGATCACTGGCTTTCCGCTGCGCACCCCTTACGCAGCCTCCAAGTACGCAGTCGTCGGGCTGGGCGACACCTTGGCCATGGAATGTGGCGAGTTCGGGATCCGAACCAACGTGCTGTGCCCGGGCTCGGTGGACGGTGAACGGATGCGCCGGGTCATCGAGGCCGAGGCGGCGGCCACCGGGGCGGAGGCGGCTGACCTGCGCACCACCTACGAGAAGCAGGTGTCGATGCGGACCTTCGTGGAGGGCCGCGACATCGCAGCCATGGCGGTGTTCCTGGCCTCGCCGGCCGCCCGCTACGTCAACGGACAGGTCATCTCCGTCGACGGCGGCTTGGAGACCCTCCGCACCACCTGGCGCACCTGAGGAGTGCGTATCCGGGGAGGGTGCACCCGAGGGGTCGCGCGGGTCGGAGCCTGATGCCCTACTCGACGTAGCCGAGGAGGTGGGACACCTCGGCGGCCGCCGTCCGGACATGGCTGGTGACGATGTCCCGCAGGGTCGGATCGGGGAAGCGATAGCTGGGTCCGTGGCTGTGGAGTGCCCCGGCCACCGCTCCCGCCGAGTTGAAGATGGGGGCGGCAACCGAGGTGATGCCCTCGGAGAACTCTTCTTCCATCCAGAACACCCCCGTCTCGCGGATCTCGGCCAGGCGGGCCCAGATGGCGGCCGGTCGCGTCACCGACTTCGTGGTGTACCGGTCGAGCTTTCGGTCGAGGTACCGGTCTACGGCCTCGTCCGGCCAATGGGCGAGGATCACCATCCCGGACGGAACGAGGTGCATGGGGAGGCTCACCCCGGTCCAGTCACGGACCTGTACGGGATTGGCGCAGTCGAACTGCCCGATGTAGTGGACGTCGTAGCCGGCGGGAATGGACAGGCCGACCGCCTCGGCCACCCTCTCGACGAGTTCCTCCATGGTTCCGTGGGCAACGGCCAGCAGGCTCTGGGTGGTGTCCACGCTGGACGCCATGGTCACCACGGCCGGACCGATGCGGTAGCCGCTTTCGTCGTCGAGGCGCTTCACCGCTCCGAGGGCTTCGAGCGTGGCCAGCAGACGGGCAACGGTGCTGGTCGGGAGATCCAGCCGGCGGGACAACTCGCTGATGCCCGCCGGGTCGTCGGCCACCTCGCCGAGGATGGCGAACGCCCGATCCACGCTCTGCACGCTCCGCACTCGTCGACTCCCGTCCGTTCCCGCCGGGTCGGGTCGTCCAGCCTCCACTGCCATGGTGGTTGGACGGAACCAGTCGACTCCGGTATATTTCCCACCATACAGTAATATCCCACAATGCGGGAAAGAGATTGTCCGGTTTCCGTCTAACGTGCCGGTCCGACGCAGGCTGTTACCGGGTCCCCGACCCCCGATCCGCAACGGAGCGCATCAACCATGGCCGACGACACCACCAACGAGGAAGAGATCGTCCTGGCGGACCTCGACGACGAGGACCTCACCGCCCAGATGCACGACGACCTCTACGACGGCCTAGCCGAGGAGATCGAGGAGGGCACCAACATCCTGCTCGCCCGCGGCTGGGACGCCAGCAAGGTCCTGAACGACGCCCTCGTCGAGGGCATGCGAATCGTTGGGATCGACTTCCGTGACGGCATTCTCTTCGTGCCCGAGGTGCTGCTCGCAGCCAACGCCATGAAGGCCGGCATGGCAATCCTCCGCCCGCTGCTCGCCGAGACCGGCGCCGAGCCCATCGGCAAGGTGGTCATCGGCACCGTCAAGGGAGATATCCACGACATCGGCAAGAACCTGGTCGGAATGATGCTCGAGGGCGCAGGCTTCGAGGTCATCGACCTCGGTATCAACACCGACGTCGAGGAGTTCCTCGGAGCACTCGACGAACACAAGCCCGACATCCTCGGCATGTCGGCCCTGCTGACCACGACCATGCCCTACATGAAGGTCGTCATCGACACCCTCGAGGAAAAGAGCCTCCGCGAGGAGTACATGATCATCGTGGGTGGTGCGCCGCTGAACGAGGAGTTCGGCGAGGCCATCGGAGCCGATGCCTACTGCCGCGACGCCGCGGTGGCCTCCGAGACGGCTTCACGCCTCGTCGCAGAGCGCCGGGCCGCCGCCTAGGGCTGCCCGTGCCTAAGCCCGTGGGCGCTCCGGCGTCGGACGGGCGGACCCTCATCATCGCCTGCGGCGCACTCGCCCGCGAGTTGCTGCAGGTGCTAGAGGCCAGCGGCCTCCAGCACGTCGATGTGGAATGCCTGCCCGCCTCCCTGCACAACACCCCCGAGGAGATCCCCGGAGCGGTCGAAGCTCGCCTGCATGACGCGACCGCTCGTTACGACCGGATTTTCGTGGGCTACGGCGACTGCGGCACCGGCGGACGCCTCGATGCGGTCTGCGAACGACACGACGTCGAGCGTCTGCCCGGCGACCACTGCTACGAGTTCCTCACCGGGACCTCAGAGTTCGCCGAGTTGCACGCCGAGGAACTGGGCACCTTCTTCCTTACCGATTACCTGGTGAAGCACTTCGACCGCCTCGTGGTGAAAGCCTTCTGGTTGGACAGCCATCCCGATCTGCTCGACCAAGTCTTCGGCCACTACCACCGCCTCGTGTACCTCTCCCAGATCGACGACCCGTCGCTAGTGGACCGGGCCCGAGCGGCGGCCGACCGGCTCGGACTGACCTTCGAGCACCGGCCCACAGGCCTGGCCAACCTCTCGAAAGAGGTCCTCGCTGGCATCGGCGGAATTCCGGTCCGCCTGTCAGATCCGAGCCCCACCGGAGCACACTGAGCCCATGGCCGCCCAGCTCGTCACCATCTACTGGCGCGACATCCCCGCCCAGGTCACCGCCCAGCAGGGACGCACGCGCGAGAAGGCCCTGCTGGACGCCCGTTTCCAGCACGCGATTGACCGGGCGGCCATGGTGGCCGGCATGGACGACACCGATTCCTACGTCGCCCAGTGGCGCCGCGAGACCACCGACCTAGACGGCAACATGGCCGCCGCGGTGGCCGACGAGATCGCCCGCATCGACGCCGCCTACGACCGGGAAAGCCTCGAGCGCCTGGTGAGGGCCGGTGGCGTCGAGGACGCTGACTGACCCCCAAAGGCCAATTCCGGCACGTCTCCCATGCCACCGACCGGAGATCCAACACAGCCATGACCGACACCATCCTCAGTTCCGACACCCGCGAGGTGGCCATCGGCTTCGGCCGGCCATTCGTGATGATCGGTGAGCGGATCAACCCCACTGGCCGCAAGCTCCTCGCCGAGGAGATGAAGGCCGGCGACTTCAGCCGCGTCGAGGCCGACGCCATCGCCCAGGTCGAGGCCGGTGCCCAGATGCTGGACATCAACGCCGGCATCCCGCTGGCCGACGAGCCCGCCCTGCTGGCCAGGGCCATCAAGTTGGTCCAGTCCGTGGTCGACGTGCCGCTGGCCATCGACTCGTCGATCATCGAGGCCCTCGAGGCCGGCATCGGCGTCTATCAAGGCAAGCCGCTGGTCAACTCGGTGACCGGCGAGGACGAGGTCCTCGAGCGGGTCCTGCCGCTGGTGGCGAGGGCCGGCGCCGCGGTGGTGGCCATCTCCAACGACGACACCGGCATCTCCGAGGATCCCGACGTCCGCTTCGAGGTGGCGAAGAAGATCGTCCAGCGGGCCGCCGACCACGGCGTCCCGGCCGCCGACGTGGTGGTCGACCCCCTGGTCATGCCCATCGGCGCCATGGGAACCGCCGGCCAGCAGGTCTTCGCCCTAGTGCGACGCCTCCGCGAGGAACTGAAGGTCAACACCACCTGCGGGGCCTCCAACGTCAGCTTCGGGCTACCCAACCGCCACGCGGTGACCGGCACTTTCCTTGCCATGTCGATCAGCCATGGCATGACCTCGGCCATCATGAACCCCATGCACGCCGAGGTGAAGACCGCCATCCAGGCCGCCGACGTGATGATCGGCGCCGACTCCGACTGCGCCAAGTGGATCCGCGAGCACCGCGACCCCGAGGCGGCCGGCGGCGCCCGCGAGCGCCGCGGCCGCCGCCGTCGTCCGGCCTAACCCGGAACGCTCTCCGGACCAACAAGCCCCGAACCACCGACCGCCTGACTGGGACCTTCGAAGTGACCGGCACAGACGAGCACCTCGTCGTCTTCACGCCATCGGGCCTTCGCGGCTCGTTCGCCACCGGTACCACGCTGCTCGCAGCCGCCCGGAGCCTCGGCGTCGACCTTGATTCGGTGTGCGGCGGTCGCGGCATCTGCGGTCGCTGCCAAGTCGAGCCCACATTCGGCGAGTTCGCCAAGCACGGCATCACCGCGACGCCCGACAACGTGTCGGACCGTGGAGCCAGCGAGGACGACTACCGCGGCCGACGCCCGCTAACCGAAGGGCGGCGCCTCGGTTGCGCAGCCACCGTCTGCGGCAACCTTGTGGTCGACATCCCGGCTGCCAGCCAAGTCCACCGCCAGGTGGTCCGCAAGGACGTAGACCTCGGCGAGGTCGAACTGGACCCGGTGGTAGTGCTGCGACTCGTCGAGGTGACCGAGCCGACGCTCAACGAGTCGAAAGGCGAAGCCAGACGCCTCGTCGACGCACTCGCCGATCAGTGGGGCCTCGATGACCTGGCAGTGGACCCTCGCGTGGTGGCCGACCTCCAACGGGCCCTGGTCAAAGCTCGACGCACCGTTACCGTCGCGGTCCGCGACGGCTGCGAAGTGGTGGCCGTGTGGCCAGGCCTGCGCGACCGAGTCCTCGGTGTGGCCGTGGACGTCGGCTCGACGACCATCGCCGGCCACCTCTGCGATCTAGCCACCGGCGCCGTACTGGCCACCGCCGGCACCATGAACCCGCAGATCCGCTTCGGCGAGGACCTGATGAGCCGGGTCTCCTACGTGATGATGAACCCCGGTGGAGAGGTCGAGCTGACCACCGCGGTCCGCGGCGCGCTCGACGGCCTGGTCGGCGACCTCGTCGATCAGGCCGGCTGTCAGCGGGACGAGGTCCTGGAACTGGTCCTCGTCGGCAACCCGGTCATGCACCACCTATTCCTCGGCTACGACCCCACCCCGCTAGGAGGCGCACCCTTCGCCCTAGCCGTCGACGATCCCGTCGACCTGGACGCCGCCGAACTGGGGATCGACGCCCACCCGGCGACCCGAGTCCACGTGCTGCCGTGCATTGCCGGCCACGTGGGCGCCGACACCGCCGCCGTCGTGCTGGCCACCGACCTCGGAATCGACGAACCCGGGGGCACCGATGAGGTCCGGCTGGTGGTCGACATCGGCACCAACGCCGAGATCGTGCTGGCTGGTGATGGCCGAGTGCTGGCCGCATCGAGCCCCACCGGCCCGGCCTTCGAGGGGGCACAGATCAGTTCCGGCCAGCGGGCCACCGCAGGCGCCGTCGAGCGAGTCCGCATTGATCCCGACACCGGCGAGCCCCGGTTCCGGATCATCGGCGTGGATGCCTGGTCCGACGAGGACGGGTTCGCCGAGGCCGCGGCGGCCACCGGTGTGACCGGCATCTGCGGGTCGGGGATCATTGAGGTGGTGGCCGAGCTGTGGCTAGCCGGCCTCATGGACACCGACGGCGTGATCGGAGGGGCCGGCACGAAGCCCTCGCCCCGCATCGAGGCCGACGGCCGGACCTCGTCCTACGTCCTGTTCGACCCGGCCGAGCTGGTCCCTGCTGAAACAGATCGGAAGGAGGTCGGCGAACGGATCCTCGTCACCCAGAACGACATCCGGGCCATCCAGCTGGCCAAGGCCGCCCTTTACGCCGGCATCCGCCTTCTCCAGGACCATCTAGGCACCGACCGGCTTGACGAGATCGGCCTGGCCGGAGCCTTCGGCAGCCACATCGACACCGTCCGGGCCACCGTGCTGGGCCTAGTACCCGACTGCGATCCGAACCGCGTGACCAGCGTCGGCAATGCGGCGGGTGCCGGCGCAGCTATCGCCCTGTTGTCGGGATCCGCCCGACAGTCCATTGCCGAAGTGGTGAGCCGGATCGAGAAGGTCGAGACGGCACTCGAACCGTCGTTCCAGGCCCACTTCGTGGATGCCATGGCCGTCCCGCACCGGACCGCCGAGTACCCCCGACTGTCTACCCGGATCGACCTCCCGGAGCGCCCTGCTGCGGCACCCGGAGGCGATCGCGGGGGACGACGACGTCGTCGCAACAGTGCGGCGAAGGAGGAACCAACCACGTGAACAAGCAGCCCACCGGAGACAACCATGGCTGAAGAACGACGCTCCCGTCGCGGTGGTGGCCGGGCGGCCCGCCAGGCGGCGCGATCCGAGGCGGCGACCGAGGCCCGCGCCTACTTGACCCGGACGATGCTGCCCGTCCAGGTGGTATCCGACGAGGGACTCGAGGCCATCGAGGACGCCGCCGAGACGATCCTCGCCGAGATCGGCATCGACTTCCGCGATCATCCCTCGGCGCTTGCGCTGCTGGCCGATGCCGGCGCCGAGGTGGACGGTGAGCGGGTGCGCTTCCCACGCGGCATGTGCCGCCAGATCGTGCAGGCCTCGGCCCCATCGACCTACGTTCAGCACGGGCGGAACCCTGAACGCAGTGTGCAGGTGGGTGGCGACGCCACGGTGCTGGTGCCTGCCTACGGATCCCCGTTCGTCCATGACCTCGATGCTGGGCGGCGCTACGCCACCATCGAGGACTTCCGCAACTTCGTGAAGTTGGCCTACCTGCACCCAGGGCTTCACCATTCCGGCGGCACCGTTGTCGAACCGGTCGACATCCCGGTCTCCAAGCGACATCTGGACATGGTGTATTCGCACCTGAAGTACAGCGACAAGCCGTTCATGGGGTCGGTGACCGCCGCCGAGCGGGCCCAGGACTCCATTGACCTAGCCGGCTTCGTGTTCGGCGACGAGTTCGTCCGACAGAACACGGTGATGACCAGCCTGATCAACGCCTCGTCGCCCATGGCCTGGGACTCCACGATGCTCGGCGCGGCTGAGACGTACGCCCGGTCCAACCAGGCGACGATGATCAGCCCATTCATCCTGGCCGGGGCCATGGCACCAGTGACGGTGGCCGGCGTGGCCGCCCAGACACTGGCCGAGGCGCTGGCCGGCCTGGCCTTCGTACAGTTGGTCAACCCCGGAGCCCCGGTGGTGTTCGGTTCGTTCGCCAGTTCGATGTCCATGCAGACCGGGGCGCCGACGTTCGGCACCCCGGAGCCGGCCCTCGTGCTCTACACGGTGGCCGCCCTAGCCCGGCGCCTCGGCGTGCCGTTCCGCTCCGGCGGCAACCTGTGCGCGTCGAAGGTCCCCGACGCCCAGGCGGCAGCCGAGTCCATCTCGACGTTCCTCCCCGCGCTGATGGCCGGCGTGAACTTCATGCTCCACTCGGCCGGATGGCTGGAAGGCGGACTGGCCATGGGCTATGAGAAGTTCGTCATCGACGCCGACCAGTGTTCGCTGGCTGCCACCTTCGTCAACGGCGTGGACCTTTCAGAGAACGGCCTCGCACTGGATGCCATCCGCGAGGTGGGCCCGGGCCAGCACTTCCTCGGTACCGCCCACACTCTGGCCAACTTCGAGACAGCGTTCGCCCGGTCTGAGGTGGCCAACAACGATTCGTATGAGCAGTGGGCCGAGGAAGGCTCGATGGACGCCGCCCAGCGGGCCAACGGCATCTGGAAGCGGATGCTGGCCGCCTACGAGGCACCAGCGCTCGACGAGGCCGCCGACGAGGCAATGCTCGACTTCATGGCCCGCCGCAAGGAGGTACTCCCTGACGAGTTCGCGTGAGCCCCACCCGGCTGGGTTTTCCTGCGGTTGGTGATCCTTTCCACTCAGTAGATCCCAGCCTGCCGCTTGGCTACACTCGCCGGGACCGTGGACGACCCCCGCCGTCGGCGACTCCTGCGTCGGTCCCGACCAGACCCCGGCTCCGCGTACCGACCGGAGCCCCAGCCCAATCCGGAGAACCAGAAGAACAATGTCGTTCCCCTCTGACCTCGAAATCGCCCGCGGTGCCGACCTGCGCCCGCTGACGGAGATCGCCAACGAGGCTGGCATCCCCGCCGACTGCCTCGAGCAGTACGGCGAGGGCGCCGCCAAGATCAAGCTTGACGCCATCAAACGGATGTCTGACAGCCCGAAGGCCAAGTACGTCGTCGTCTCGGCCATCACCCCCACGCCGTTGGGCGAGGGCAAGACAACCACCACCGTCGGCCTCGGCCAGGGCTTCAGCCACATCGGCAAGCGGGCGACCATCGCCATCCGGCAGCCCTCCATGGGTCCGACCTTCGGCATCAAGGGCGGCGCGGCCGGCGGCGGCTACAGCCAGGTCGTCCCAATGGAACTATTCAACCTCCACCTGACCGGCGACATGCACGCGGTGACCGCCGCCCACAACATGTGCTCGGCCATGCTCGACGCCCACCTGTTCCACGGAAATGAGCTGGGGCTCGACCTCAACAACATCACATGGCGCCGGGTCATGGACATCAACGAGCGGGCGCTCCGAAACATCGTCATCGGCCTCGGCGGCCGCCTCGATGGCGTGCCACGCGAGACGGGCTTCGACATCACCGCCGCCTCGGAGGTCATGGCCGCCTTGGCCTTGTGCACCTCGCTGGCCGACCTGCGGGCCCGGATGGGGCGCATCGTCGTCGGCTACGACAGGTCGGGTACCCCGGTGACCGCCGAGGATCTTGGCGTGGCCGGCTCCATGACGGTGATCCTTAAGGAGGCGATCAAGCCCAACCTGATGCAGACCCTCGAAGGCACCCCGGCGCTGGTCCATTGCGGTCCGTTCGGCAACATCGCCACCGGCAACTCCTCGATCATCGCCGACCAGATCGGCATCCACACCGGCGACTATCTCCTCACCGAAGCCGGCTTCGGCGCCGACATGGGCGCTGAGCGCTTCTTCAACATCAAGTGCCGCTACTCGGGCATCGCCCCTGACGCCGCCGTTCTGGTGGCCACCGTGCGCGGCCTCAAGGCCCACTCCGGAAACCACAAGATCGTGGCCGGCAAGCCTCTACCTGAGGCCCTTCTGGCTGAGAACCCCGACGAGGTCCATCAGGGCGGGGACAACCTCCGCAAGCAGCTGGAGAACATGCAGGTCCACGGTGTATCGCCGGTGGTGGCCATCAACGTGTTCCCCGGCGACCACGATGGCGACATCGCCGCCATCAAGGAGATCGCAGACGAGTTCAACGCTCGGGCCGCGGTGACCACCCACTTCTCTGATGGTGGCTCCGGTGCCGGCGACCTGGCCGAAGCAGTGGCCGAGGCGGCCGATGAGCCCAGCAATTTCCAGGTGCTGTATCCGGACGAGATGCCGCTGCGGGACAAGATCCGCACCGTCGCCGACAAGGTCTACGGCGCCGACGACGTGGATTTCTCGCCGCAGGCCAACAAGCAGATTGACGGCTACGAGGCCAACGGCTTCGGGCACCTGCCGGTCTGCATCGCCAAGACGCACCTATCGATCAGCTCCAACGCCGCGCTGAAGGGCGCCCCGACCGGCTGGACGCTGCCCGTCCGCGAGGTCCGGGCCTCGGTGGGCGCCGGGTTCGTGTACCCCATCTGCGGTGACATGCGGACCATGCCGGGCCTGGGTGCCCGGCCCGGTGCCATGGGCATCGACATCGACGAGAACGGTGAGATCGTCGGCCTGAGCTGACGTCCGGTCTCCGGAACCGGACAGAGCCCCGTCCTGTGGTCGACCTCGGCCGGAGGAGCCAGACTGCGGGTCGGCATCCCGATCCCCGGAACCCACAGGAGGGTGGCAGCATGGCCTCCCGTCTCAAGAACGGCCCATCCAGGGCGAATAGGTCCGCCCAACGGCGCCTGCTCGAGGGAATGACCTACGAGCTAATCCCACTGAAGAACCTCGCCGACCAGAGCCAGCACCTCCCCGAGGGTGCGACCGTCTCGGTGACCTGCTCGCCGGCCAAGACCGTCGACGACACCCTCGACTTGTGCGCGGGCTACGCCGAGAATGGGTTCACCGTGGTCCCCCACTTCGCCGCTCGCATGGTGGAGAGCGAGGACCACGTCGACCGCATAGTGCAGCGGATGCGGAACATCGGGATCCGAAAGGTGTTTTGCATCGGCGGCGACGCTGAGCCCCGCGGACCGTTCACCGACGCCGCCAGCTTCCTGCGGTCCTTTCTCGACAGACGACCTGAGATCGATGCAGTGGGCATCGGTTCTTACCCCGACGGGCACTCGACCATCCCCGAGCAGGCCCTGGCCGACGCCCTGCTCGAGAAGCAGGAGATGATCCGTGAGGCCGGCCTGAAGGGCTACATGGCCACCCAGATGTGCTTCGACGCCCAGACCATCGCCACTTGGCTGGAGGAATGCCGGTCGGGCGACGTGGACCTGCCCTGCCACCTCGGGGTGCCCGGAGCCGTTGACCGCACCAGGTTGCTGACCATCTCGATCCGCCTCGGCATCGGGCACTCGGCCCGTTACCTGAAGAAGAACAGGGCGTCAGTGATCCGACTCCTATCCCCCGGTGGCTACAACCCCAACAAGCTGGTCGCCCCCCTATCGAAACGGGCCGACGAGCTGGGTATCGAGGGCATTCACTGCTTCACCTTCAACGCCGTGGACACCACCGAGAACTGGCGGCTCAAGTCCCTCAGGAAGCTGGACCGCTGACCCGTCCACGTCGGGCCGTGGTTGGCCCGACGTGCCGCAACCGGGCAAGATTCCTGACGTGCCCTCAGATACCGCCGCGGGCTCCCATCCCCACCTCCTGTCGCCGGTTCGAGTCGGACCGATGGAGCTGCGCAACCGGATCGTTTTGCCGGCCATGGACCAGAACGTCTGCGACGACGGCCTGGTCACCGACGCCTTGGTCGACCACTACGCCGCGCGGGCGCGGGGTGGCGCCGGCCTGTTGGTGCTCGAGACCTCCGCGGTGGCCTTTCCCCACGGGGCCACGGCCCGCCACCAGCCCGCCCTATCCCACGACGGTGTCATCCCGGGCCTCTCCCGCCTGGCCGAGGCCGTCCATGTCCACGGTGCCCGCATGGTCGTGCAGGCCAATCACCACGGACGGATCTCAGGACTCGACACCGCCGAGGACCGGCCGTCACTCGTGCCCAGCCTTCCGCTGCCCGACGCCGACCCGATGTCGATCATGGCCGACACGACCATGGATGAACTCATGGCCATGGCCAACCTCACCGGCGGCAAGATGCCCTCCTACGCCGAAGCCACCGTCGACGACCTGGCCTGGGTCGTCGGGCAGTTCGCCGACGCCGCGTTTCGGGTCCGGGCGGCCGGAATGGACGGTATCGAGGTCCATGCCGCCCACGGCTACCTGATCGACACCTTTCTCTCGCCGGCCTGGAACCGGAGAACCGACGCCTACGGTGGCTCCGAAGAGGGCCGGGCCCGCCTGCTCGTCGAGATTGTGGAGGCCGTCCGGGATCGCTGCGGTCCCGACTTCGTCATCCTCGTGCGCCTCAACGGTCGGGATGACGCGCTCCCTGGGGGTATCACCCCGGACCTAGCCGCCCGCTATGCGGCACGGGCCACTGCGGCCGGTGCCGACGCCATCCACGTCACGGCCTACTCGTCGATCACCGGCGGTCCTGGGTTCACCGAGGGACCGCTGCCCTGGCAGGACTGCCAGTATGAGGATCTGGCCCGGACGGTGAAAGCCGCGGTCGACGTGCCGGTCATCGCCGTGGGCCGGATCCGCCCCGACGACGCCGAGCGGATCCTGACCGACGGTGGCGCTGACCTCATCGCCATGGGGCGCCAGCTGCTGGCTGATGCCGACCTCCCGAATCGCCTAGCGGAGGGCCGGCCCGACTTGGTCCGGCCCTGCATCAACTGCTTCGTATGCGTGGCGCAGAACTTCTGGTCGGCGACTCCGGTGTGCGCCGTCAACGCCGAACTCGGCCGCCACGACCGGCCCCGCCCTGCACCGGTTGACACGCCGGGCCACGTCGTGGTGGTCGGTGGTGGACCCGGCGGTCTGGAGGCGGCCCGGGTGGCTGCCGGGCGCGGCCACCGGGTCACCGTGCTGGACCGGGCCGACCACCTTGGGGGCACGGCCCGGTTCTCTTCGCTGACTACGCCGATGAACGGCGAACTGGTCCGCTGGCTGTCCACCGCGGTGGCCGAGGCCGGTGCGGATGTCCAGACCGGCACGACGGCTACCGCCGAGACCGTCGCCGCGCTCGAACCGACCGCCGTGGTGGTGGCCACCGGCGCGGTGCGAACCCGACCCGATGTGCCCGGAGCGAACCTCCCACACGTGCTGTCAGGCGACGACCTTCGGGGGCTGCTGACCGGAGAGGACCTCGGTGCCCGACGCCCCGGACGCCTCATCCGACTAGTACTGGCCGCCGGACGCTTGCTCGGCATCACCGACAACCTAGGGCGGGTGCGGGCTCTTTCGCGGAGGTGGATGCCCATCGGACGACGGGTGGTCATAGTCGGTGGCGGCCTGGTCGGCACCGAGTTGGCTGAGTTTTTCGCCGAGCGGGGCCGAACTGTCACCGTGCTTGAGGAGGGCACCCACCTCGCCGTCGAGATGGCGCACCCCCGCCGCTGGCGAGCCCTCCACGAGGCCCGTGCCCGCGGTGTCGAATTCCGCACGAGCGCCCGGCTGGTGGCCATCACGCCCACCGAAGTGGTGGCCGCTGTCCCGGAGGCCAACGACGGTTCCGACGCCGAGTTCCGACTCCCGGCCGACGCCGTGCTGCTGGCCGGCGGTGTGGGCCCCGACCCGTCGCTCGCCGAGGACCTCGGCGCGGCGCTCGAGTCGGACATCAGGGTCTACGTGGTGGGAGACGCCGGCGAGGTCGGCTACATCGAAGGCGCCATCCGGTCCGGCCATGACGTCGGCTGCATCCTCTGACCGGACGGCCAGCCGAGCCGAGGGGCCCGCTTCTGGTGGGAACCGGGACCATCGCTAGCGTCCGAGCCATGAGCGAGGTCACGGCCGCAGACACCGGTTCCGCTGACGTCCCGTCCTGGAATCCGTTCGACGCAGACTTCATGGTCGATCCCTATCCGACCTACGCCCACTTGCGTGACGAGGACCCCCTGCACCGCAACGCCCTTGGCATCCTGATCGCCAGCCGCTACGACGACGTCCACCAGGTTCTGCGCGACCCCCACACCTCGGTCCGCCGTTTCGAGTCGAGCGTTGACCTCCCCGAACACATGCAGGTGCTCCGCAACCGCGGCGAGGAGCGGGTTCCGTCGATCTTGGGACTCGACCCGCCGGACCACACCCGGCTCCGCAAGCTGGTCCAGCGCGCCTTCACCCCCAGATCGGTGGCCCAGATGCGCGACCGGACCACCGCCATAGTGAACGACCTCCTCGACGACCTAGCCGGCAGGGACGATGACGTGATCGATCTGATAGCCGACTACGCCTTCGTGATCCCGTTCGCCGTCATCCATGACATGCTCGGCCTGCCGACCGCTGACGTCGAGCGGGTTCGGTCGTGGTCGCACGCCCTGACCCAGACGCTGGAGCCCTACCTGTCCCCCGAGCAGGTCAACGCGGCGGTCGACGGAGGGGATCACATGGAGGCCTATCTCCGGGACGCCATCGAGTGGAAGCGCCGCGAACCGGCCGACGACCTCCTCACCGGCCTCGTGCAGGTCGAGGAGGAGGGAGACCGGATGTCCGAGGAGGAGCTTCTGGCCATGACGTCGCTGCTGTTCGTGGCCGGCCACGAGACCACTGTCAACCTGATCGGTAACGGCACCCACGCACTGCTCCGCCACCCCGAGCAACTCGACCTAGTCCGGTCCGACGAGTCGGTGGACGAGACGGTGGCCGATGAGCTACTGCGCTTTGATAGCCCGGTCCAAACATCGGGCCGGAGGATGATGCACGACGTGGAGGTAGCCGGCGTCGAGGTCCCGAACGGCGAGATGATATTGACCGCCCTGGGCAGTGCTAACCGTGACCCCCGCTTCTGGGGCGACACGGCCGACGACCTAGACGTCACCCGGGCAGACGCCAATAGGCACGTGTCGTTCGGCAGCGGCGTCCACCACTGTCTAGGAGCCGCTCTCGCCCGCATGGAGGGCGAGATCGCTGTGACCCACTTGGTGCGACGCTTCCCCCGCTTGGCCCTGGCCGGCGAGCCGACCTACAACGCCCGGATCATCCTCCGTGGCCGCGAGGTCCTGCCGGTCGCTCTCGGCCGGGCCAGCTGACGCTGTCGCCGGTCGCCCGTCCTGGGCAGGCCACGGCGCAAAACAAGGCGCCGGCCGCGAAGACCGTCGAGAGGAGTACCCACACGCGGTGGTGGGCGACCAGCGGCCCGTGGTGGCGGGCCGAGGAGAATACGGCGATCGAGATGGCGATCCCGGAGGCGAATCCGATCGATCCGAGTGTGCGCTGAGTGGCGCTCGCCGTGGCGAACCGGGCTGGCGGCACGTCGCGTAGGCCGAGAGAGGAGAAGGTTGCGAACGAGCAGGCCACGCCCACGCCGAGGAACAGGTGGGCGGGCAGGATCGTGGTGGTCCACGACGACTCAAGGGTGACCGTGGAGCGCAGCCAGATCCCGTTGACGGCCGCCATCAGAGAGCCCAAGACCAGGATGTTGCGATGGCCGACCCGATCCACGATCACCCCCACCGGTCCTCCGAGCACTGCTGAGAGGGCCGGCCCGACCACCACCCCGAAGCCGGCGGCCAGCACCGACCACCCCCAGAGTTCCTGAAGGGTGAGGGTGTGGAACAGGATGGATGCGATGAAGGCGCTGGTGAAGAAAATCTGACCCACCCCTGCCGACCAGAAGGATCGGATGCGAAAGAGGGACAGGTCCAACAGTGGGTTGGGGTGCACGGCCGACCGCACCAGTAGGAGCCCGATCAGGACCAGCCCGACGGCTACCGAGGCCAGGGTGGCCCCTGATGCGTAGCCCCACGCTTCACCCTGGACCACGGCAAGCAGGACGAGGGCCACCCCAAACGTCCCTGCGGGCACGCCCAGTGCGTCGAAGCCGCCCCGGGCATCGGGGTCCCGGCTCTCGCGGACGTAGCGGGGCGTGGTAGCCAAGATCAGGGCGCCGATCGGCACGTTCACGAAGAACACCCACCGCCACGACAATGCGTCAATGAGTAGGGCCCCCATGGTCGGTCCGATGGCCGCCCCGAGAGCCGCCGAGGCGCCCCATACGGCGATGACCAACGAGCGCCTCGAGGCCGGGAACTCGGGGAGGATCATGGCCAACGACGACGATCCGAGGATCGAAGCGCCGACTCCCTGGACGATCCGGCCACCGATGAGGAACCCCGTGGTGGTAGCCAACCCGGAGAACAGCGAGCCGACCACGAACACTGAGACCCCGATCAGGAACAGCCGACGACGCCCCTTTTGGTCGGCGAGGCGACCGGCCAGCATCAGAAAGGCTCCCGAGGTGATGGAGTAGCCGGACAGCACCCACGAGAGCCCGGCTTCGGTGGCGCCGAGGTCCCGCCGCATGGACGGGAAGGCCACGTTCACGATTGAGATGTCGATGGTGGTCAGCAGGGCGGCCAGGGTGGAGACGGCGAGGGCGATCCACGCCCGCCTCATGACCGTCTCCTCCGGGGCATCGTCCGCCTCGACCACCTCTGGGGTCGATCCGGCGTCGTGCTCCATCGTTGCAACGCTAGGGGTGGGGGAACTCCAGGGCGCAGTCGGCCACCGCTCAGCCCAGGGCGAAGACGGGTATCGGGTCGGGCGCGACGGAGAGCTCACCGGCGCCGGTAAACGAAACCGTAAGACTCTGGAAGGCCTGACCAGACGTGGTTGCGAAAGAACTGGAGGGCAGGACCGACCAGCAGCGCGAACACCAGCGTGCCGACTCCCCAGGAACCACCCAGCACGCCACCTAGGACGAGCACCGTGACCTCGAGAAGGGTTCGGGCCGTCCTTAGGCTGAGACCGGCATCGTTTAGGGCGGTCATAATCCCATCCCGGGGGCCAATGCCCAGGCCGGCCCCGATATAGAGCATCGACCCGAAGGCAACCAGCAATGGGCCGGCCACCATGAGAACAAGTCGGACGGCGAGTGCCGTCGGAGGGTCCGCTAGGGCGAGAACGAGGTTGACCGTGCTCCCGATGACCAGCACGTTGGCCGCCGTGCCCAGACCGATCGGCTGACGGGCTAGGGCGACCACCCCGAGGAGGATGACGCCGAGGCCGGCGACGACCGTGCCGGGTTGCCGGTCCAGCAGACCGGCCAACGCGTCGTGCAGGACGTCCCATGGACCGACACCGAGGTCGGCCAGGAACATCGACGCCACCCCGGTCCCGAACAGGACCAGGCCCACCAGCACAGTCGCCGCCCGGACGAAGACCACCTTCACCGGATCACGCTTCGATGGCCACCATGGGAGGCCGGGTGGCCCGGCAGAAGAAGGCGGGCCGGACCACCCGGTTGACTCTAGGTTCTAGGCGGTGGCCCAAAAGGGGTGCCCACCGCTTCAGCGGTGCGGCTACTCGCCGCCCGGGTTGAGTTTCACCTCCACCCGACGCCAGTTCTTTCCAGTGGTGTCCATGCCGCGGCTCTTCAGCAGTTCAACAGCCGCCTCGGCATACTCGGCGGTGTAGGCACCGGAGTCCGGCGCCGACGCCAGGATCGACTCACTGGTAGCGACGTCGACGGTCTGGGCCCAAAGAGCCTCGTCCATCACGCCAGCCCCACCAGACGACGGCCAGATGAGACCGTTGATCTCGTTCATCTGCCACGCCTGGTGCGACGCGCCGAGCGCCGAACCGTTGTTGAGCACGATGTCAACACAGTCACCGCTGTTGTCCCGACAGAACATCCAGCCCTCGAGCGAGGCAGCGACGAACCGCTTGGTGACGTCGGCGTAGCCGTCATCAGAGAGGCGGGCGCCGTCGGCCCAGATGGCGTCCTGGAGCATGGTCGTCCCGACATCGTTCCAGTCGATGACCCCTAGGTCGGCCTCGGTGTAGAGCTTGCCGGTAGCCGGGTTGGTGGCCTCGAGCATCTGTGCGTACTCGTTGTAGATCATCGCCTGGGCAGCGTCTATCTCACCATTGAGAAGGGCCAGCATGTCGAAGCTCTGCTGGACCAACTCATAGTCGCTGGACGGGTCGAGACCCGCCTTGCGAGAGCCAGCGAGGAGCTCGAACTCGTTGCCCCAGCCCCAGTTGCCGACCAGCTTGCCGGCCAGATCCTCCGGGCCGTCGATGCCGGCGCTCGCCCACGACACCTGCAAGGTGCCGGACCGCTGGAAGACCTGGGCGACGTTGACGATGTCCATGCCCTCCTCACGTGAGACCAGCGCCTTGGGTACCCACGACACAGCGAAATCGACCGCACCGGACGCCAACTGCTGCTGCGGGACGATGTCGACGCCACCCTCGCGGATGGTCACATCGAGGCAGTAATCCTCATAGATGCCCTCGTCCACGGCGGCGTAGTAGCCAGCGAACTGGGCCTGGGTCACCCACTGCAACTGCAGCGAGACAGAGTCGACCGAGTCGCAGTCGCCGGTGCCGACCGCCACCTCGTCGCTGCCACAAGCCGTGGCAAACAGGGTCAGGGCCGCCACTATCGCCAGCAGCCTGGTTGTCCATCGCTTCTTCATGTCTATTCCCTCCCGGGTGTTGTCAATGACTCGCCATCCCCGGTCGCCAATCGCCAGGGCATGCTGGCGCGCTCGACGAACAGGGCTGCAGCGAAAAGGGCGAGGCCGACCGCCGATGCGACCGCGATGGCGGCCCAGGCGACGTCATACCTCGCAAATCCGGCGTTTGAGGTGATCACGTTGCCGATGCGGTCCTGAGGGCCGCCGAAGTACTCGGCCACGATCGCCGCGATCACCGACAGCGGCGCTACCACTCTTAGGGCATTGGCGAAGAACGGCAGGGCGTTGGGGATGCGCACCTCCCGCAGAATCGTCCATTCGCCGGCCGCGTAGGACCGCATGAGCTCCACCTCGTCGGGGTGGACGTCTGTGAGCCCCCGAGCAGTGTTGATGAACACCGGAAAAAAGACCACGGCGGTCACCACCGCCTGGTTGCTGAGTGTCCCGGTGATGCCGAACCAGGCATTGAAGATGGGAGCCAGGGCCACGATGGGCGTGGCGTTGACGGCCACGGCGAGTGGAGTGAGGCCCTCGTCGAGGGTCCGGAACCGGGTGGTCACAAGCGCCAGTAGCACCCCGGCGACGATCCCCGCCAACAGGCCGCTAACTGCGATGCTTCCGGTCTCCCACCCGGCGTGACGAAGTATCGGCCAGTGGTCGATCAGCTGTCCGACGATCGAACTAGGCCGGGGCAACAGGAATTCGCGGATGCCGAAGCCCCGCACCACGCCTTCCCAGAGCGCCAGGCCACCCAATCCGACCACCAGTGCCGGCCCCAGCCCGGACAGGGTGGCTCGCAGCCGGGCCATCAGGCTCCGTCCTCCACGGCTCTGAGCGTCTCTCGGATCTCAGTCTCCTTGGCGAAGTATTCCGGATCTTCCCTCGTGTCGTCGTCTCGGTCGCCTAGGTCGACTTCGACGACCGAGTGAATCCGGCCCGGACGCGGCGAGAGCACGACCACCCGGTTGGAGAGGAACGCCGACTCCGAGATGGAATGGGTCACGAATACCACAGTGGTCCCAGTCTCCCGCCAGATGCGGAGCAACTCCAGTTGCATGTGCTCACGGGTCATCTCGTCGAGCGCTCCGAATGGCTCGTCCATCAACAGCAGCCGTGGCTCAAAGGACAACGCCCGGGCGATGGCGACGCGCTGCTGCATGCCTCCGCTGAGCTGACGCGGGTAGTGACGGCCAAAGTCGGGCAACTTGACCAGGTCGAGCATTTGCGCGGAACGCTCAGTCCGGTCGGCCTTCGACCACCCTCTCAGCTCGAGGGGCAACTCGATGTTCGCTGCCACCCGTCGCCAGTCGAACAATCCGGCGTGCTGGAACACCATCCCGTAGTCCTGGTCGAGTCGAGCCTGGTGTGCCGACTTGCCGAAGACGGAGACCGTGCCCCGGGTAGGAGCAAGCAGGTCACCAACCAGACGCAGCAAGGTCGACTTTCCGCATCCCGACGGGCCGATCAGCGACACGAACTCGCCCGGCTGGATGGCGAGGTTGATGCCCTCGACGGCCAGAACCTCGTCCGCGCTCCCTGCGTTAAAGATCTTCTCGACCCCCTCGACGACGATCGCCGGGGCCGTCGACGCCCCACCCGTTCGCCGGTCGTGCGTCATCGGGCCTCCTCCACGGTGCCATGCGTTCGGGTCACCGTGAGGCGCTCGGCCAAGGCCACGAGGCCAAATACGGTAAGGCCGAGGACCGCCGCGCCGACCACCGAGGCATAGAGGCGCTCCGGCGACACGGCGTAGCGCTGGGCGAACTCGAGGATGGCTCGACCCAGGCCAGTCTTGGTGCCAATGGAGATCTCGCCGACGATAGCCCCCACGACACTGAGCGTGGAAGCGATCTTGAGTGCCGGGAAAAGGTAGACCCGGGCGGCCGGCAGGCGGAGCTTGAACAGCGTGGTCCGCCACGGCGCGGCATACGAGCGCATCAACTCGACATGGGTGGGGTCGGGCGACTGGAGACCACGGAGGGCACTGACCGCGACGGGAAAGAACGTGAGGTAGGTGGCGATAAGCGAAATGGACAGCAGGTCAGGCAGGTCCTGCTGGCGTCCCCAGGTCACGATGATCGGGGCCAGCGCGATGAGCGGCACGGTCTGCGAAACGTTGATCCACGGCAGCAGGCCTCGCTCGGCGACCCTCCACCGCAACATCAGCACTGCCAGGCCAAGCCCGATGGCTAGTCCGAGGGAGAAGCCGATGGCCGCCTCCTGGAGGGTGAACCAGGCCTTCTTCAGAAGGAAGACGGCCATGGGCAGGCGGTTCCGACCGTCCCGGACCTCCTCGAAGAGCTCGCCAACGATGTCTGCGGCGTGCGGCATGGTGAGGTCGTCGGTCGACGTCGGGAGGTCGATCGAGGTGCCCGGCCAAGTCCCATCGGTGGCTCCTCCCATCCACTTGTAACCCTCCCAGACGCCAATGAGCAGGCCAACCGCCACGAGGACGGTTGCGGCCACCCGGAGCATCCTCCCCCAGCGCATCATCGGACTACTCGACCGTCTGGCCCCAAACGGCCGTCTCCTCGGCTCGGTCCAATAGCACTGGGGCTATCTGGTGGTCGAAGGTCCATTTGCATCGTTGATAATTCCGACTGGCTACTTCGGCGACGAATTCTCGGGGGCGAAACGCCGCTGCCTCTCCATCAGGCTGCACCAGTCCCAGGACTCCCCGCCCATGGCGTCCACGTCAGCCAAGAACTGACCGACCAGAGCCGTGACCGGAAGCGACACGCCCATGGCCGAGGCCTCTTCCAGCACCAGCCCTACGTCCTTGCGCATGAGGGTCGTGGAAAAGCCGAAGTCGTAGTCGCCGGCGAGCATCCTGTCGGCCCGGTTCTCCATCTGCCACGAGGTCGAGGAGCCCTGCACCATGGCCTCCACCACCTGTTCGACGTCCAACCCGGCTCGGGAGGCGAAGTCAAGGCCTTCGGCAAGCGCCTGGCAGAGCCCGACCACGCAGATCTGGTTCGTCATCTTGGTCAATTGGCCGGACCCGACCGGTCCCATGTGTCGGACCCTCGAGGCGTATACATCGATGAGAGGTTCGGCCGCAGCAAATGCTTCTTTGTCGCCACCCACCATCACCGTGAGCGTCCCCCGCTGGGCACCGTCCACCCCACCTGACACCGGCCCGTCCAGAAAGTGCCCGCCGGCCGCCGACACCTCGGCGCCCAGTTCGCGGGCGATTCTGGCTGACGTGGTGGAGTGGTCGATCCAGACAGTCCTGCGGCCGACGGCTGCCAGCGCCTCCTCGGCGACCGCCGCCAACTCTCGATCCGCGGGGAGAGAGGTGATGACGAACTGTGCGCCATCCACGGCTGACGCCACCGAGTCTGCGGCCGCTCCTCGGTGCTCGCCAGCCCACCGACTACCGAGCCCATCCACCACGTCGAAGACCACGATGTCGTGCTCCTCACCCCGGTTCGCCAGATGGCCGGCAATAGGCCACCCCATTCGCCCCAGCCCCAAGCATGCGATCCTCATTGCGGTACCCCGGGTCGACCACGGTCATCGAGGCTGAACCCTCCGGCGAGGCGGGCATTGATCCTCCCGCCGATCGACATGGCGAGGATCAGGACCAGCTCCGTTGGCCGGGGAGCGTCGGCAACCCCCACCTCAATGGCGTCGTAGTGGCTGCCCACGTATGACCACTCGAGGTGGGTCAGCGGTACGTCCAGCTTCGCTCCCGGTGGCCCGACTTTCTTGGTGGAAGGGACGATGGCCTCACCCTTGCCTAGGGCGGCCCTCATGCCGCCCCCACCGGGGATGTGCCACATGGCGCCGTGCTCGATCTCGCCCTCTGAGCCGACAATCGCGCCCTTTCCGTAGCCGTCGACCTGGTCTGGTGCGCCGCCGAGGTGGCCGATGAGCATCTCGCCCAATTCCTGCCCGAGGGTGCGCAACTCCTCGGTGGCCGGGCTGAGGTCCTCCACGTAGTCACCCACGAACGGGTTGCTCACCACGGCCGCCACCGCGCCCTTCATTACGGGCCGGTCCGGCACAGGCCCGAAGTCGTGTGTGGTCTCCTCGACCACGACGTGAATCTTTCGCTTTCTGAACAGCACGTTGTTCATGCCATCTCCGGGACGAAGGGAGCCATGCGAGGGCCGGTCATCCGGCCATGGCCGGAATGATCCTCTGACCGTAGGCACTCAGGGTCTCGTCCTTCTGGTCGTGCATCAGGTAGATGGCGAACTGGTCGACGCCCAGGTCCTCGAGTTCCCGGAGTCGGGTCAGGTGCGATGCCTCGTCGCCAAGGACGCAGAACCGGTCGATGATCTCGTCGGGTACGAAGTCGGTGTGCTCGTTGCCGGCCCGACCGTGCTCTGCATAGTCATAGCCTTTGCGCTCCTCGATGTAGTCGGTAAGAGCTTGTGGGACGGCTGAGCCGTCCGCGCCGTACCGGTCCACCAGATCGGCTACGTGGTTGCCGACCATCCCACCGAACCACCGCACCTGGTCCCGCGGGTGCGCCCGGTCGTCGCCGACGTAGGCCGGAGCCACCACGGTGATGGTCAGCGACTCCGGGTCGCGACCAGCCGCTGCTGCCGCGCCGCGCACGGCGGCAATAGTCCACTCGGCGATCTGAGGATCGGCCAGTTGGAGCACGAACCCGTCGGCCCGTCGTCCGCATAGGTCGAGCGCCTTGGGACCGTATGCGGCCATCCAGACGGGCAGGGAACCGTCCTCGCGCCACGGGAAAGACTGGGTGGTCCCGTTGTACTCGACCACGTCGCCCTCGGCGAGACCCTTGATGACACCCATCGACTCCTCGAGAGTCGCCAGGTTGCATGGCTTGTGGCCGATGACCCGCATGGCTGAGTCGCCCCGGCCGATGGCGCACACCGTGCGTTCCCCGTACATGTCGTTGAGAGTCGCGAACGTGGACGCGATCACCGTCCAGTCGCGCGTCCCCGGGTTGGTGACCATGGGGCCGACGACCATCTTCTTCGTAGCGGCCAGCATGGCGCTGTAGATGACGAACGGTTCCTGCCACAGCACGTGGCTGTCGAACGTGTACCCGTGCGTGAACCCGAGGGTCTCGGCTCGCCGGGCCAGATCCACCACGCGCCAAGCGGGGGGGTCGGTCTGCAGCACCACTCCGAAATCCATACGCCGTCTCGCCTCCGCTTCCTCGTCTCCGTGGCCCCGACCCTTGGCGGGACCCTGTCCATCCCCGTCAGTCGTTCCGCGGGAAACCCAGATCCACGCCGCTGGTCGACGGGTCGGGCCACCTGCTGGTCACCACCTTGGGACGCGTGTAGAAGCGAAGCCCCTCGGGTCCGTAGATGGTGTGGTCGCCGAAGGCCGAGTCATTCCACCCACCGAACGAGTGGTAGCCGACCGGCACCGGGATAGGCACGTTGATACCGACCATGCCGGCGTCGGCGTCCTGCTGGAACTGGCGGGCAGCGCCACCGTCTCGCGTGAAGATCGCCGCTCCGTTGCCGAACGGGTTGTCTCGGATCAACTGGGCGCCCTCGGCGTAGGTCTCGGCCCGGACGACCGACAGCACGGGTCCGAAAATCTCGTCGGTGTAAACGCTCATGTCAGTGGTGACATGGTCGAGCAGACTGACACCGAGGAAGAAGCCGTCGCCGTCAAACTGCTGCTCCCGGCCGTCGACCACCACCGTGCTGCCAGCATCCGCGCCAGCCTGGACATAGCGTGCCACCCGGTCGCGGGCCTCAGCGGTGATGAGCGGACCCATCTCCGACGCGGGGTCCGTGCCTGGGCCGATGACCAGCTTCTCCATGCGAACTCTGATGGCCTCAACCAGTTGGTCGCCGATGTCGCCGACGGCCACGACCACCGAGATGGCCATGCACCGCTCGCCAGCCGATCCGTAGGCTGCGGACACTGCGGCGTCGGCCGCCATATCGAGATCGGCGTCGGGGAGGACGATCATGTGGTTCTTGGCCCCGCCCATGCCCTGAGCCCGCTTGCCGTTCGCGGTGGCTCCGGCGTACACGTACTTCGCGATCGGGGTAGAGCCCACAAAGCTGACTGCCTTCACATCGGGGTGCTCGATGATGCGGTCGACGGCCTCTTTGTCGCCGTTGACGACGTTTAGCACCCCCGGTGGGAATCCGGCCTCCTGGAAGAGTTCAGCGAGGAACATGGGTGCCGACGGGTCGCGCTCCGACGGCTTCAGCACGAAGGTGTTCCCGCAGGCCACGGCGTTGGGGAACATCCACATAGGCACCATGGCCGGGAAGTTGAACGGGGTTATGCCGGCCACCACGCCGAGGGGACGTCGCACGGTGTACACGTCGACGCCGCTGCTGGCCTGCTCGCTGTGCATGCCCTTGAGCGCGTCGGCGATCCCGCAGGCGAACTCCAGGTTCTCGATTCCACGAGCTACTTCGCCCCGGGCGTCGTCGAGGACCTTGCCGTGCTCGGCGGTCAGGCGCCGAGCCAGGTCGTCGGCGTGTTCGACGACCAGATTGCGGAAGTCGAGCATGAGCTTGGTCCGGCGGGCCAGCGACACCTCGCCCCACTCGGCAAACGCCGCAGACGCCGAGTCCACGGCGGCGTCGACCTCCGGCACCGAGGCCAGCGCCACGGTGCCTGTCTGCTCGCCGGTGGCCGGGTCGTAAACGGGGCCGGTCCGGCCGGACGTCGACGCCATAGCGACACCGCCGACCAGATGCTGGATCTTGTTCACTGGCTCTCCTCTTTCGATGCTGGCCCCGGTTCCGGACCGACGGCTCGTCCGCCGCCGCGCCGGTCGCGGCCATGAAGGGCTCGGCTACTGCAGGTAGGTGGACAGACCCCTCGGCAGGTAGGCCCCGTGCCCCTTGGCACCGTGGTAGGCGTCGTCCTCGATCAGGATTCGCCCCTTGGACATCACCGTGTCGACCTTTCCGTCGACCGTGAAGCCCTCATAGGCCGAGTAGTCCATGCTCATGTGATGTGTGTCCACTGAGAGGCGCGTGGTGGCGTCCGGGTCGTACAGCACGATGTCGGCGTCCGAACCTGGCGCGATGACACCCTTCTGTGGGTAGAGGCCGAACATCCGAGCTGGAGTGGTCGAGCAGGTCTCCACCCACCGCTCCAGCGTGAGCTCGCCCATAGCCACGCCTTGGTAGATGAGGTCCATCCGGTGCTCCACGCCACCGATCCCATTGGGAATGGCCCGGAAATCGTCCCTACCGAGCTCCTTCTGGTCCTTCATGCAGAAGGGGCAGTGGTCGGTAGCCACGAGCGCCAGGTCGTTGGTTCGCAGGCCCCGCCACAGGTCCTTGTGGTGGGTGTGCTCCTTCGTGCGCAGCGGCGGCGAACAGACGTAGCCGGCTCCGGCGAAGCCTGGGGCCCCCAGATGGTCCTCGAGGTTCAGGTACAGGTACTGCGGGCAGGTCTCGGCAAAGACATTGTGGCCCGCGTCCCGGGCCTCGGCTACCCGCTCGAGGGCCTCGCTGGCCGACAGGTGTACGAAGTAGACCGGCGCGCCGGCCACCAGTGCCAGCTGGATGGCCCGGTTGGTGGCCTCACCCTCCATCCGGGAGGGCCGGGTGATGCCGTGGTACACGGGATCGGTCTGGCCCCGGGCGGCGGCCTGCTCAGCCAAGACGTCGATAGCGATCCCGTTCTCGGCGTGCATGGTAATCAGCGCCCCGTTGTCGGCCGCCTTCTGCATGGCTCGGAGGATCTGGCCGTCGTCGCTGTAGAAGACGCCCGGGTAGGCCATGAACAATTTGAAACTGCTGATGCCCTCGGCGACCAAGGCGTCCATCTCCTTCAGCGCCGAGTCATCGACTCCGCCGAGGATCATGTGGAAGGCGTAGTCCACCGCGCACTCGCCATCGGCCTTGGCGTGCCAGAGGTCGAGGGAGTCACGCACGTTCTCTCCGGTCTTCTGCACCGCGAAGTCGATGATTGTCGTGGTGCCGCCCCAGGCCGCGGCCCGGGTACCGATCTCGAAGGTGTCCGAGGCGAATGTGCCGCCGAACGGCAGCTCCATGTGGGTGTGGCAGTCAATACCGCCGGGCACCACGTATTTGCCGGTGGCGTCAATGACCCGCTCGGCACCCGACTCAGCGGCCACCGCCGGCGCGGACCCCGGCGCCATCACCGCTGCGATGGTGCTGCCGTCGACCAGCACCTCGGCGGCGTGGCGCCCCGTGGCGCTGACCACCGTCCCGTTCTTGATGAGCGTCGACATCTGTTTCCCCCTTGTTCGCCCCTGCCGGACCTCAGCCCAGCCGCTCGATGATCCCGGCCAGGATTGTCCCGGCCTCGTCGATCTCAGCCTCGGTGACCGTCATCGGCGGAGCGATGCGGATCACGTTGCCGTACAACCCACCCTTGCCGACCAGCAGGCCGGCCACTCGGGCATCCTCCATGATCCGGCCGGCTGCCTTGGCGTCAGGCTCGAGGGTGCCGGGCTGGACCGTCTCCAGAGCCCGCATCAGGCCCTTCCCCCGGACCTCGGCCACCGCCTCCGACGTGTCGACGACGGGCTGCAGGTGCCCGACTAGGCGCTCGCCCATGCGCAGCGCGTGGCCCTGGACGTCGTTTTCCACCATGTACCGGATCGTCGCCAAGGCTCCGACGCTGCTTAGAGGATTCCCACCGAACGTGGACAGGGAATTGCCGGGCAGCGAGTCCATCAACTCGGCACTCGCCACCACCCCGCCGAGGGACAGGCCGTTGGCTACGCCCTTGGCGAAGGTAAGAACATCGGGCACCATGCCGTGCGCCTGATAGCCCCAGAAGTGCTCACCGGTCCTTCCCCAACCGGTCTGGACCTCGTCCGAGATGAACAGCACGCCCCGGTTGTCCAGTTCCTTCTTCATGGCGCCGAAGAAGCCGTCGGGTGGGGTGGCGAAGCCGCCGACCCCCTGAATGGGCTCGGCGATCATGGCCGCCACGTCGCCCGAGGTCATCATGTCGAAAACCTGATTGAGGTCATCCACGCAGGCTTGGGTGTAGGCCTCGTCGTCGAGGTGGCGAAACGGGCTGCGGAGGCGGTAGCCACCGTGCACGTAGTTGACCGACATGCCGCTGACGCTGGTCGGCGACCACGAACGTTGGGCGGTGATGGCGATCGTGGTGAACGACCGACCGTGGTAACTGTTGCGCATGGCCAGAATCTGGTTCGACCGCCGGGCCACGGTGGCCAGCATCAGGGCTGCATCGTTGGCCTCGGTCCCCGACGTGGTGAAGAAGACCTTGGCATCCGGGATACCCGACAGCCCGGCGATCTGCTCGGCCAGTTCGATCATGCACTCCGACAGGTAGAGCGTCGACGTGTGGAAAGTCTTGGGTGCCTGGTCCTGGACGGCCTTCGTGATCTCCGGGATGTCGTAGCCGAGACTGGTGGTGAGGATCCCACCGAAGAAGTCCAGGTACCGGTTGCCCTCCACGTCGTAGACGTGGCGGCCCTGTCCACGGTCGAAAGAGATTGGGGGGTCGTAGTAGAGAGCCAGCCAGTCGGGCAGGACTGCCCGGTGCCGTTGGAGCAATTCGGCGTTGGTGGTCATCGGATCTCCTAAGGAGTAGTCAGCCCTCGGGGCGACCTCTGGTCAGGCCCGGGTCAGTGGGTCGTACATGTCGGGGCGACGGTCCCGGTAGAAGGCCCACTGGTTGCGGACCTCGTCAACCATGTCCAGGTCGAGGTCACGCACGATGAGCTCCTCATCCCGGTCGGAGCAGACGTCGCCGACGAACTGGCCACGGGGATCGGCGAAGTAGGTGGTGCCGTAGAAGTCGTTCTCGCCCAGGTCCTCGATCCCCACCCGGTTAATGGCCCCCACGAAGTACATGTTGGCTGCCGCCGAGGCCGGCTGTTCGAGCTTCCAGAGGTAGGAGGACAGGCCACGACTGGTGGCCGACGGGTTGAAGACCATCTGTGCGCCGTTCAGGCCGAGCGCCCGCCAGCCCTCCGGGAAGTGGCGGTCGTAGCAGATGTAGACGCCGACGCGTCCTACAGCAGTCTCGAAGACCGGGTATCCGAGGTTGCCGGGACGGAAGTAGAACTTTTCCCAGAAGCCCTTGACCTGGGGGATGTGGGTCTTCCGGTACTTGCCGAGGTAGGTGCCGTCGGCGTCGATGACGGCGGCCGTGTTGTAGAGCAGGCCCTCCTGCTCCTTCTCGTAGATGGGCAGAATCAGCACCATGCCGTGCTTTGCCGCCAGTTCCTGGAACCGCTTGGTCGTCGGACCATCGGGAATGGCCTCGGCGTAGTCGTAGAAGACGGCGTCCTGGACCTGACAGAAGTACGGACCGTAGAAGAGTTCCTGGAAGCACATGACCCGGGCCCCCGCCTCGGCGGCATCGGCCATGTACTTCTCGTGGAGTTCGATCATCGACTCCTTGTCACCGGTCCAGCCAGTCTGGACCATTGCCGCCCGCACCTCGCTCGCCACCGTCGCCTCCCAGTTCGTCTTTCTCGGGGAACCGGTCCCCCGAGCCACTTTCTCTGCTCGCCGACTGTGGGCACAGGCCCTTCGGTCGACTCGTGGACGGGACTGTAAAGGATCGCCGGCTTGATCAGCGACCCGACGCGCCGCCTCGGTCTCGGTCGTGAGGCGCGTGGCAATCTGAGTGGATGGTCACCCCAGGAGACGAGACGCTTGACGATGGGGACGGCCTCCTGGACTGGTCAGCCCTCCAGCCGTGGATCGCCGATAGCCCGGCGCCGGGATCCGGCCCGGTGGTGGCCTGCCGGCAACTAGGCGGGGGCACCCAGAACCACCTCTTCCACCTGACTCGGGAGGACGGGACCACCATGGTCCTGCGTCGACCGCCTCGGCACCCCCGACCAAACAGCAATGAGACGATGCTGCGCGAGGCTCAGGTCCTGGCCGCCCTCTCGGGCAGCGACGCCGGCCGGGCCGTTCCCCATCCGGCCTTCCATGCGTCGTGCGACGACCTCTCCGTGATCGGCACGTGCTTCCACCTCGGCGCGGCGATCGACGGGTTCAACCCTGGCACGGGCCTCGAAGGCCGATACGACGACCACGACTGGCAGCATGCCCTGGGCCTGTCGATGGTGGACTCCATCGCCGCACTGGCCGCCGTCGAGCCGGACGCGGTGGGTCTAGCTGACCTGGGGAGGCCTGACGGCTGGCTGGAACGCCAGGCGCCCCGGTGGCGGGCGCTGCTCGACTCCTACTCAGGGACCGAGGGGTATGACGGCCCGGACCTCCCCGACGTCGACCGCGTCGAGGCCTGGCTAGAAGACAACCGTCCGGCCGAGGCGGTCATCGGAATCATCCACGGTGACTTCCATCTGGCAAACGTCATGGCCCGACGCAACCGGCCCGAGGTCGCCGCGGTGGTCGACTGGGAACTCACTACCGCCGGAGACCCGCGCCTCGATCTGGCGTGGCTGCTGGCCACCTCCCGAGGGGTGGGTTCGTTCCCGTCGGCCGCACCAGGCTTCCCCGACTGGCGGGAGCTGGTGGACCGGTACGCGGACCGGACCGATCTGCCCATGGACGATCTGACCTGGTGGTGGACGCTGGCCTGCTACAAGCTCGGCATCATCTTGGAGGGGACCAACGCCCGGGCGGCGGCCGGGAGAGCTCCGGCCGAGACTGGACGGGACCTCCACGAGCGGGCGGTCCGCCTGCTGGCCATGGCAGGCCATCTGGTCGACGGCAACGTGGTCTGAGGGGCCGAACGTGAGGCGCCGAAACTTCCTCGTCGGACTCGCCGCGGCGGTCGGCGCTGCCGCCTGTGGCTCAACGGGTGGACCGGGGTCGACCTCCAGACCGACCGTGGCTCCGGCGACGCCGTCGAGCGCCTGGCCAAACTTGCCGACCGGGCTGGTCGACTGGCGAATCACCAGGTGGCGGGCCGACCCGTGGGCCCAAGGCGCCTATTCGTACCTGGCTCCCGGAGCCTCGTCTACGACCCGACGGACGCTGGCCCGACCGGTCGGCGACCGGTTGTTCTTCGCCGGAGAAGCAACCAACGTGGACCATCCGGCCACCGTCCACGGAGCGCTGGCCTCAGGGCAGAGGGCAGCCTCAGAGGTTCTGGCCGCGGCGTCTCCCGGACCGGTGGTGGTGGTCGGCGCCGGCGTGGCTGGGCTGGGCGCCGCCCGCGACCTGGTGGCCGCCGGGCGGCCGGTGGTGGTTGTCGAGGCCCGAGACCGGATCGGAGGTCGGGTGTGGAGCGTAGATATGGGAGACGCGGTGGTAGACCTCGGCGGCTCCTGGCTGCACGGGTTGCGTGACAACCCGGTCACCGAGATCGCCGAGTCGTTGGGCATCGACCTGATACGGACCGACTATGACAACGCCCTGCTGTTTGACGCTGACGGCAGTCCGCTCTCGTGGTCGCTCCTCGAGGACCAGTACGAGGCGGTCGAGGCCCTCCTCGACGCCAGCGCCTCCACGGCATCGATGGCCGATGACTTGGCCGACTTGCGAAACCAGTTCGCCGGCGACGCCCGACGGCGCCTCGAGTACGTCCTCTCCTCGGAGGTCGAACACTGGTACGCCGCCAGCGTCGACGACCTCTCGTTCGCCGCCATCCACGAGGGTGGCTGGTCCCGAGGCGGCGACGCCATCCCCCGGACCTCGTACCGCCCGATCGTGGATTGGCTGGCCTCAGGCCTCGACGTTCGCACCGACGAGCCCGTGGAGGCCGTCCGGACGTCGGACGTCGGAGTGACCGTGGGGACCTCCCGCGGCGAACACCGATGTGAGGCCGTGGTGGTCACCCTGCCCCTCGGGGTGCTGCAGGCTGGAATGGTCGAGTTCGATCCGGAGCTACCAAGCCCAAAACGGGCCTCAATCGACGGCCTGGGCATGGGGGTGATGGACAAGGTGGTCCTCCAGTTCGACGAGGCGTTCTGGCCCGCCGCGACGGACCTGTTCTCCTACGTCTCTGAAAACCCCGGTCGGTTCGTGGAGTGGTACAACGCCGTGCCCTGGACCGACCTGCCAATCCTCGTGGGGTTCAACGCCGGCCGACCGGCCGACGAGGTCGGACGGTGGTCGGACGAGGAAATACTGGCCGGGGCCCTCTCGATCCTGGAGAGGATCCAGTGGTAAGCACTCCGCTGACTGGCTGGAGGGTGGGCGTGACCGCCGACCGTCGGGCCAACCAACAGGTGGAGGTGCTACGGCGGCGCGGAGCCGAGGTGGTCGAGGGCTGCACGATGCGGACCTTGAATCTGAGCGACGACCCACGGCTACTGGCCGCGTCTCGCTCTCTGATAGACGACCCACCGGACGCCGCGGTGATCCAGACGGGAATAGGCCTCACGATGTGGATGGAAACCATGGACGCGGCTGGGATCGGTAGCGACCTGCGAACGGCGCTGGCGAACTCGAAGATTCTGGCGCGGGGGCCAAAGGCGGTGAGCGCGGCCCGAAGGGCGGGCTTCGAGGTCGCGTGGACGGCTCCCGACGAGCTGTACGCCCAGGTGGTAGAGCACCTAGCGCCCACCGGGGCTAGAGACCGAGTGGCACTCCAGTTGGACGGGACCGACGAGGAGGCGCTGGTCGCCCCATTGGCCGCCGTGGTCGACGAAGTAGTGGTGGTACCCGTCTATCGCTGGGCCTGGCCGATCGACGTCGGTCCGGCTGAGATGCTCGTCGACGCGGTCTGCAAAGGTGAGGTGGATGCCGTGACCTTCACGACCCGCCAGGCCGCGGTGCACCTGGTGGAGATCGCCGAGTTCCGGGGCCGTCGAGACGAATTGGTGGCCGCCCTCGACGGTCGACGTGTGGTTCCCGTGTCGGTGGGCCCAGTGTGCACGGCGGCCATGGTGGCGTTGGGCATGAGCGGGATCGTCGAGCCCGTCCGAGCGCGACTGGTGGCCATGGTCGACGAGTTGTGCATCCGGGCCGAGAGCGGCCAGGGACTCACCTGAGAGGGCGGGTGGGCCAATCGAAGGTCGGGGCATCGATGCCGAGGTCGACAGCCCGTTGCCAGGCCCAGTCAGCAGGGATTGGGTCTAGGTGGTCTGCACCACCGATCATCCACTCAACGGGGAGGTCGTCTGGTTCCCAACCGTCGCTGGTGAGTCGGTAGCCGCCCCTCGAACCCAACCGGCCGGCCAGGAGGTAGAGGTCTCGGTAGTCGCCATCGTCATCGGCATGGGCGAGGTAGTACCGGCTGAGCCTGACTGGTTCGTCTGCTGGTTCTCCGACCGGCCCGGGCGGTCGACCTTCTTCGCGTGGTCCTGCCATGCCCTCCATTATGGGCATGACGTGACGTTCCGAGGCCGCTCAGGAGAGGCCTGGCATCCAGAGGAGTCTTAGGCCCCGGATCCCAGGTAGCGACTGATGGCCCGGCGGGCCCGGGGGACGTCGAAGCCCTCGCCCCACCGGTCTCGACGCCCCTCGACGCGACGATTCGATCTCAGCCCCCGCCGGGCAGTCAACTCGTCGGATAGCCAACACAGGGCCAGAGGTTGCTGGTCATAGTGAGGGGCCGACGTCGGCTGGCGGTCAGTCACCCCTGAGTCGACACCGGGATCCTTCGAATCGAAGTCGGCAAGGTGAAGCAGGTCGACTCCGGCACATCCTGACACCAACGCGCCGAGAGCGGCGGGAAGACCGTCAAAAGGCACATGGCCCTCCTCGCACGCATTCAAATCGGCGTCAGCTAAGTGGAACCGTCGAGCGAACGACTGGCGATCGAGACCAGTGACCCCGCGAGCGGCCACAGCGGTGGCGGCGGCCATCGCGTGCTCCATGCCTTCTGCCCGGTATCGCCTTGCCAGTAGGACCACTAGGCCAGTCATGTCCCGTTCCGGCGGGTCGACCGGGCCGGTCACGTCCGTGCCCCCGACCAGGCGGATGACGGTCATGCCACGTTCCCTTTGGTCAGGCCCGATTCCTCGTCGTCGAACCACCGCATATCCAGCAGGGGCTCAAGGCCCGAATCTGCGTCGATCTCACCAAGAATGCGCTTCCGCGTCCGCGAGGCGACCTGGCGAACGTTGTCCGGCTTGAGGCCGACCCGGCGGGCCACGGTCTTGGATGGCGAACGATCACCACTGCCCTGCTGCAAGAGGTACTCAAGCACGACCACGTAGTTGCGCTCGGACACCACACGGCGCAGGGTGGACAGGAAGAGGCGCACCACCTCATCGGACTTGGCGAGGCGCTCGAACGCCTCAACGGTCGACTCGTCGCGATGCAACTCGGCCCCGTCCCACTCGTCCCACATGGCGCCGGGGCGTTCGAACAACTCGTCGAGCAGCTCCGTAGTGCGGTGGCCGACAGACCGATAGACCGTGTCGCGAATGGCAAAGTAAGCCCAGTTCCAGGGAAGTGCGCCGCCGTCCGGAGACCAGCCCGCAGCTTTCTGGCGGATCACGTCAAACGCGTCGGTGACCAAGCCGTCCACCTCGTCCCAATCGTTCGCCAGGTAGCGGCAGCCCATCTGCTCGAGCAGGCGAAGGACCTGGAACCGGACACGGTGTCCGTTGGTGGCCTGGAGGGTGAAGATGGCCGCGTCGTCTCCGGCGACGATGCGGGCCATCAGAATGGCGATGGCGGCCTTGCTCGTGGGCTCGGCCTCGATGACAGCGTTCTCGGCCTCGACGTTGACGTTCAGGGTCATTTCGTGCATTCGGCACCTTTCCTCGGGGAAGCAATCTGGTCGGATCCATGATGACGGGGGGGTGTGACAGTCCAGAGATCCTTGAAACGACAGGAGTTTTCACCCCAGTCCGCCGAATCCCGGCCCGCCGTATCCCCCAACCTTCTAGGGAGTCGCTGACCTTCACTCTTTATACGGAGGCGCTGTGACAACCGTGACCGAATCGGCGGTCACGGGCGCCGGGTTCAGGTCCGAGCGTCGGACTCCTCGGAGTTCGGATCGCCCGACGGCAGGTCTCCCACCGGGGACTCCGGGGCGACCACTGAACGGGGCACTTCGTCCACCGCTGTGGGGCTGGGCAACTCGTCGCTTCCCACTCCCAGGTCGGGGAACTTCCTCATGGTGGGCAGGAGGCGCCCTTCGAACGAGGCCACCAGCCCGTTGAAGGCCTTCACCGCCGTGTTCAGGCCCCGGCCTGTGCCCTCAACCTTTCCGAGCACCGTGCCCACCCGGTCATAGAGCTCAGCACCAAGCTCAGCCACGTCACGAGCGTGCTGGTTGACCCGAGCCTGCTGCCATCCACCGGCGACGGCCCACAGCAGGGCCAACAGGTTGACCGGAGAGGCCAGAAGCACCCGCTGGTTCATGGCATCCTGGAGGAGCGACGGCTCAACCCGCAGGGCGTCGGCCAAGAACGACTCGCCGGGCACGAAGAGCACGACGAACTCCGGCGACGGTTGGTCGTCAGCCTCCCAGTACTTCTTGCGGGCGAGGTCCTTCACGTGCTCCTTCAACGCCTTGGCGTGAGCCCGCAACTCGGCGTCGACCACCTGCTGTTCAGTGGCCTCTTGAGCGCGGAGATAGGCGTCGAGGGGGACCTTGGCGTCGACGAAAAGGTGAGCACCATTGGGGAGGCGGACCTTCACGTCGGGCCGAACCCCGGCGCCCTCACGGTTCTCGGCCGAAGTCTGCTCGGTAAAGTCACAGTAAGGCTCCATGCCAGACAGTTCGATGACGTTCCGGAGTTGGTTCTCGCCCCATACCCCACGGGCCGACCGGGACCGCAGTGCCTCGGACAACGTGGTCGTCTCCGCTTGCAGCGCGGCCACTCGGAGGCCCAACTGCTCGGTCATCGTGGCCACGGCGCCCTTGTCCTGCTCATGGGCGGTCCGGAGCTTCCCCACGGTGTCGTCCAGTTTCTTCATCTGTTCGGCGAACGGACCGAGCAGGCCCTTGGTCTGTTCCTGAACGGCACCCATCCTCTCAGTGGCCAGGGCCAGGAACTGCTCGTTGTTCTTGGCCAGAGCGGTCGAAGCTGCCTCGGCCATCCTGGCCTTCACCTCAGCACCGACCATTTGGGCCAGCGCAGCCGGATCGACGGGGGGCGACGCATCCATCGGGTCAACACCGGGAACGGAGGCGGGACGACGGACCGCCCAGACCGCGGTGACGACTGCCACCAGGACGGAGAAGACGGCCACGAGAACGAGCGCTGTTTCCATGGCCTGAACGTAGGGCCCTGCTGTGACAGTGGCGCGGAGGGCGTCGACCCCGCGATCGGCCGTCAGGTCGCCCAGGTAGCAGGGTCGATGGCACAGGCAAAGCCGGTCCAGACCTCGCCGGCCACCCGGGCAGCCGCATTTGCCCGGGCCACTTCCATTAGCCGCGCCACCGCAGCCCGACCGTCCATACCGGCCGAGTCGAACCCACCCTGCTCGTCGATCTGGCGCACCCGGAACGCACGCGCCGGCCCAGCGTTAGATGGATCCCAGAACGACAGGTTCATCTCTGTGTCGCCCTGGAAGGAGCTGAAAACGAGGTTGGTCGATCCGATCGTGGCCCAGCCGTCGTCGACCACGGCGGTCTTGGCGTGGACGTACACCTCCTCGACGCCCCATGAGCGTCGCACTGCCGGCGCCGAAAGGCAGAAGCCGTCGTATTCACCCAGGACGGCCAGGGCCTCGTACCCGGCAGCGATACCAGGGTGGCTCCGAGCGGCAGCTAGCTCGGGCATCGGGTCGCCGGGCACCGACGCCATCACCAGTACGCCACGTTCCAACGCCTGCCGCAGCGCCACCAACACCGCCCGGCTGAGCAGGATCTGGTCCTCCACGTACACGTAGTCGCGGGCACCGGCGATGGCCGATAGGTATTGCTCCCGCACCGAGTTCTCGCCCTCGGGGAGCGCGTCGTACAGACCCGGCAGGATGCTTCGCTGCACCTGGGCGGTCGTAGGCCCCAAAACGGTAGGGACCTTGTCGACGGGACGCCGGTCGAGATCGCTCGTTTCTCCATCGGGCCACGAACCATGTCGCCGACCACGCTCCGAGGCGCCGTTCCAGCGCAGTACGAAGTTGTCGTGGACGTCCGCGAGGCACGGTCCTCGAAGCCGACAGTGCACGTCGTGGATGTTCGAGTACCGCTCCCCGGGAAGGTAGCCGAGCGACGGATCGGGCTGTTCGTGGTTCGGACCGGCCATCGATCCCCGGGTGATGTTGATGCCCCCCACGAACGCAACGGCGTCCGGGGTGCCGGCGTCGAACATCCAGACTTTCTGATGCTGGCAATTCCGACCCACCGCATCCCATCGCACCTGCCAGCTCGTGTCCCGATCTGCCAGTAGTCGGGAAGAGTTCTCGTCTCCAGGGAAGACGTCGCTAGCGCCCACCCCATGCCCTTCGGGATGCCAGACCAGAACACGCACGTCGAGGCCGCGTTCCGATGCACAGTCCATGAGGTCGAAGAAGGTGCCACGCCCCCCCGGGAACTGCGCCTCTGTCTCGAGGAAAGCGACACAAACCCACACCGAAACGGCTGCCGTCTCGACCGCTTCCGCGATCTGATCGAACGCCACGGCACCGTCGACCATTGGTTCGACCAGATTTCCTGCTCGTACTGGGAAGATCGCTGAAGCCGCAGGTGGAAAGCGGTCGACTACCTCATCCACACTCAGAAGTTAGGTCGCAGACTGGCAAAGAACGAGGCCTGAAGCCATAGGGTCGCCGCTATGGGCCGAGCGCTGGTCATCGAGCACGACGAAACCGGGCCGGTCGCAGTCGTTGGCGAAAGACTTGTCGAACACGGTTTCGAACTGCATCCCTTTCGCGTCCTGGACGACCCATCTGACCCGGTATGCACCAAGGAGTTTCCCGATCCGGACACCTACGACCTTGTCGTGGTACTCGGATCCCAGTGGTCGGTCTGCGATAGGGAACCCATCGAGTCGTGGGTCGGCCGCGAGATCGAACTAGTCCGAACCGCACACGGAGCCGGAAAGCCGGTTCTCGGACTGTGCTTCGGGGCTCAGGTATTGGCTACTGCCCTTGGCGGTGAGGTGACTAGAGCACACCAGCCTGAGATCGGTTGGTACGAAATTGACTCGGACCAGCCGGATCTCGTCTCACCTGGGCCCTGGTTTGAATGGCACTACGACCAGTTCACCGTTCCAAAGGGATCGATCGAGTTGGCCCGCTCAGACGTGTCACCACAGGTATTTCGCGCCGACCAGAGTGTCGGTACTCAGTTCCACCCCGAGATCACGCCGGCGATTGTGGCCGAATGGGCCGTCGTGGGCCACGAGGAGCTTTCCAAGCTCGGGGTCGACCCCGAGTCGATTGTCTCGGAGACAGTCGATCGCCATGCTGAAGCTCGGCAACAGGCCAACCGCCTGGTCGATTGGTTACATTGCGATCGGTTCCTGGAGTAGTCGAATGGTCGACGCCCGCAGAGAGTCGACGATGCCGAACTTCCAGATTCTGGCCAATGACCTCTGGGCAGAACGGATCCCCCACGAAGAGTTCCGGTCCATGCGTGCCCATGCCCCTGTCGCATGGATTGACGAGCCGGATGGGAACTCTGGATTCTGGGCTGTGACGCGCCTCGATGACCTCGTGGCGGTCCACCGTGACCATCGAACGTTCTCCTCGCAGGTTGGGGGCACCGAACTCGAGGAGTTGGAAAGGGACCCCGAAGCGCGAGAGGCCCGTCGGACGATGCTGGAAACCGATCCTCCCGAACACACGAGGGTTAGAAAGCTGGTCTCTCGGAGCTTCACTCGGCGTGCCATCGGGCAATGGGAGAGCACAGCCCGCGCTCTGGTCGCAGAGTCGATCGAGAAGGCTCTCGAGACGCGCAAGGTCGACTTCGTCGACGCTGTTGCTCGACGCCTCCCGATCCAGATGATCAGCAAGCTCCTCGGTGTTCCCGACCGGGACGCCGAGGAGTTGTTCCACTGGGCCGACTCGGTCGTGTACCACGCTGATCCCGACTTCTCGGACGTCCTGTACGACAAGGACGACACCGATCCCTACCGGCTGTTGCCATTTCGCAGCCCCAACTCCCTCAAGGTCTTCGAGTATGCGAAGCGACTGGCCGCTGAGAAGAAGGCCAGACCTGAAGGAGACGTGGTATCGATTCTGGCAGCCTCAGACGACCTGACGCCCTTGGAGCTCCAGACCTTCTTTCTCTTGTTGGTGATCGCAGGCAATGAGACCACTCGCCACGGCCTCAGCCATGGGGCTCTAGCTCTTGCGGAGTTCCCGGACCAACTGCGTCGGCTGCAGGAAGGCCCAGAGTTGCTTGACCTGGCATCCGAGGAGATCCTTCGGTGGGCCTGCCCACAGATCCATTTCAGGAGGACCGCTGTCTCCGATACGAACTTGGCTGGAGTACCCATATCCGCTGGCGACAAGGTCGTCACCTGGTACATATCCGCCAACTACGACGAAGGCGCCTTCACTGACCCATTCACTCTCGACCTAGGCAGAGATCCCAACCCCCATGTGACCTTTGGAGGCGGCGGTCCGCACTTCTGTCTCGGCGCTTGGCTGGCCCGCTTGGAGGTGAAGGTCTTCCTGGAAGAGTTCGCCAAGAGAATCGGTCGTGTTCATCTGGACGGAAAGCCAGAGAGGATCCGTTCAAACTTCATCAATGGCTTGAAGCGCCTGCCCCTCGAATTGGAGGCGTCTTGCTGACGGCATCAAGGGTCTCCACCGAATACCAGACGTTCTGCAGCATCGACGAGTCCACCAACGGACTGTTCATTAGCCGATCCGAAGACATAGCGGTCGGGACGGACAAGCACTGCTGCCTGGCCATCTAGGAGAAGATCGATTCCGCCGTCCAGATCGACTAGATCGTCAACGAGGACCGTCTTGCACCAGTCGCTGGACCGATGGTCTACACGGGACAGCAAGTACCAATCCGATCCACCCACGTCATCGAGCAGCCTCGGGGTTCCATCGGCGCCGACTCTGGGTTGGCGTGCTTGGTGTCCGATCCTGGTGTCGGTTCCCGCAGAGAAGAGTCCTTCCGTGAGCGGTGGTAGGCGCGACCAGCGGTCTGGATCGTCGACATCGGGCACAGGAAGTTCCGCAACTTGCCGGGAGACGAGGCGACCGGCTTCGATCGACATGGCGATACAACTCTCGACATGGCTGCGCCGCTCAGTCTCGTAGCTGTCCAGGAGTTTTTCGGGAGCCCCATATCTGAGAACCGTCTTCAGTTTCCAGGCAAGGTTGGCGGCGTCGCGGATCCCTGAGCACATCCCTTGGCCGATGAACGGTGGCATCTGGTGGGCCGAGTCGCCGGCAAGAAAGAAGCGGCCACTCCGCCATGTTTCGGCCACTACTGCATGGAACCGGTAGGCAGCCGCTCGGACAATCTCGCCAACGTCATCAGATATCCACGGGCGGAGTAGTTCTCGGACTCTTTGGTGATCTTCGAACTCCCCGTGATTCTCATCATCCATGAGCCGGAATTCCCAGCGGTGATGACCATGTGCGGAGGGCACATAGGTGGCTGGTCGCTCGGCGTCACAGACTTGCTGGATCACTGGAGGGAGTCCCGGGTCACCATCGATCATGAGATCCACTACAAGCCAGTACTGGTCAAAACCCCAGTCCGTCAACCCGATGCCCAGATTGCGGCGGGTGATGCTCGAGGCGCCGTCACAGGCGACCACGAAGTCCGCATCAATGGAGTCGGGCTCGGTCACCTCTGATCCGAGAATCAACTTGACGTGGGGAAACCTCTCCAGGCCGTCGCGAAGAACTCGATCCAATGTTGGCTGCTGGAAGACGTAGTCCTCGTACCAACCGAGTATTGGCGACCTCTGAAAGTCCTCGTATGTGAAGAGCCTCTTCCCCTCTGAGTCGACGAAGTCCATCCCCTGACACGGCTCGACGATCCGTGTGACCTGATCCGAGAGGCCCGCCCCTTGGAAGATCCTCATGATCTCTGCGTCGAGTTTGCACGCCCGGGGGAGCGGATACGGGTCCACCGAGGCCTCGTGGACCGTGGTCTCCACGCCGGCTAGCCCGAGGAGATTCGCGAGCAGGGCTCCAACCGGCCCACAGCCAACTACTGCGACTTGCGGCACGTTCCTAGTCGGCTAGGTCCGGAGTTTCGTCATGCCAACAGGTCGTCCCCCAGGTGACTGCAAGAAGAGTGCAATCAGATCCATCTGCCGCCCCGTGCCAGTGGGCCTCATCCGGAGGGGCAACTACAAGGTGTCCGGGGTTGATGGCGACCGCCCCATCGGCCGCCGTTCCCACCCTGGCCCTGCCAGACACGACAAAGAGGAGTTGTCCGCCCGGGTGATGGTGCCAGTTCGTCACCGCGCCCGAATGGAAATGGACCAGAGCTGTGTCGGGTTCCTGATCGCCCTTTGTGGCATGGAGCATCTCCAGTTCCACGTGTCCGGTGAAGAGGCCCCCGTAGCTGCTGTCCCTGTCACCACCGGTCACGACGATCATGACTGGGTCCCGGCGACGAACCGATTCCGAATCGTGCCGAGCCCCTCGATGGAGACCTCGACGACCTGGTTGTCTCTCAGATAGGTGGGCGGGTCCATCGAGTCCCCGACACCACCCGTCGTCCCCGTGAAGATCAGGTCGCCTACCTCCAGAGTGACGTAGCGGGATAGCCATTCGACTAGGACCGGCACGGGGAAGATGAAATCGCTGGTTCGCGCACTTTGACGGATTTCGCCGTCGACCTTTAGCGAGATCTCGAGGTCCTCATGGTCAGGAAGGTCTTCCGGGGTGACTAGTACCGGACCGGTAGGACCGAACCGGTCGTAACTCTTTGCCATTGAGAACTGCCGGACCGGGGGACGGAACTGTTCGTTCCGGTCGCTCACATCGTTTCCCACCATCAGCCCGGCAATGTGTTCCCATGCTGAGGCTCTTGGGATTCGAACTCCCGCCCGGCCGATGGCAAGCACGAGTTCAGCCTCGTAGTCGACCATCTCCAGGTCGTGCATGAACACGTCGTCCTGCGGACCCGTGATGCAAGTGGGGAACTTGGCCATCACGTGCGGCTCGGTGGGAATGGCCTTGTTGGACTCCTCGGCATGGCTGCGGTAGTTGATTGCGATCGCGATGACCTTCCCCGGCCTCGGAACTGGTGGACCCAGACTGGACTCGATGAGTTCGGGAGAGTCGGCGTCCGACTGGACTTGGGCCAAAAGGGGATGGTTCTTGAGGTCGACGAGTTCCATGGGATCGCTAGAGATCTTTCCGGCAGTGGCCGACTCGATGTCGACAACTCGGCCGTCGATGATCAGTGATCCTCGGCCTTCCACATTCGCAATCTCCACGGAACTTCCTTTCTCTTCCCGTCCCCGAGGCTCCTAATCTTGGGCGGTCCACCCACCATCGGGCCTTTCGAACCACATATGTACCTGGCCTGTACCAGCTGCGGATTCGTACTCCGAATAGCGGAGACCGGTCGCAACGCAGTCTTTCCCGCCGATCGAACCGACCATCATCATGTAGTGGCCGAAGAAGCCCTCGGGGGCATGGGTCCTGTACTCAGGCTGGTAATCGATCACTTGACGGTGATCACCTTGCTCCCACCATCGGAGAACCTTCTGGTCGGCTTCACGGGCTTCTGGGGTGCGGATGTTGTCCAGGGAAGCCGATTCATGATCGGCGAACTCCATCAAGGGCCAGAACCGGTGGCTCAGCCCGCCAGAGGCAAGGACGACGACACGCCGGTCAACCTCTTCGACTGCCTGTGAGAGGAGGCGGCCAAACAACAGGAAGTCCTCCGAAGTCGCTGTCTGACACACGCCGACCGACACCCATCTCTCCTCACCCTGGAGAAACCCGAGGAGGTTGATCGTCGGATAGTGGACGGGCAGATAGGGGTCGCCGCTGGCCAGGACCCTGGTGTCATCTCGCCTGGCGGCGAGAGCCTCGACCATGAGGGCGAGGTCGGGATCGCCTGGCATGTCGTAGGGAACCTGAGCCATACCCCGAGGCAGTTCATCTGAGGTGAACTTTCCCGTCCGGCGTTCATGAGCAGAGATCACGTGCTCCACGGTCGTGAACCAGTGGGTGTCAAGTACGACGATGGTGTCGGGCTGAAGACGCTCGAGACACTCTGCACGCAACCTGTGGAGGCCTTCCACCAGTGAGAAGTC
>JAZADN010000063.1:0-14191 GCA_036123585.1 Actinomycetota bacterium
CGGGCCGGACACCAGCGGCACGGCGGGCCCGGAACCCGACTGGGCGTGCGCCCCCCGTGGAGGAGGCCGACGAGGTGGTCCACCCCATCGGCCACCCGGCGCACGGTGGCTCGCAGGGAGTCCTCGGAAACCACTTCGGGAACGAAGGTGGCCTGGTCCAGATAGTACGAGGCCAGCAGACGGGGTGGGACGCCCATGCGCAAGGCCTCGATGAGGGCGTAGAAGCGGAGGTCCTCGCGATGTACGGCGTTTGTGCCGCCGGTCTTGAGGTCCACGATCACCTTGCCTGCGGTGAGGCCACGGGCCGAACCGAGCGTCAAGTCCGCCTTGCCGTCCAGCACGAGTCGGCCACCGCACAGTTCGGTACGCAGGCGGCTTTCGGTCACCGGCCGCCACGCCGACTTCAGCGGTGGCCAGCATTCGAGGTACTTGCTGAAGGCGTCGAGGGCCTGCGAGCGCAGTTCGGCCCGTTCGGCCTCGCTGATGCCCTGGAGCCAGTCGCTGAGGTTCCTCTGGTCGGCCTCGAGGCTGGCTAGTGCTTCGTCGACCAGTTGGGGCGGGTGGACGGGGCCCCGCCAGTTGACGGCCAGTTCGACCGCCTTGTGGACCACCGAGCCCCGAGCGGTGGGGACCCTCCACTCGAAAGGCTCGTCCTCCTCGGCCAGGAACCGCGCCCCGCAGCCATGGACCATCGCCAGGCGGTGCTTGTTGACGTAGAGGTCCTCGCCGTCGGGGAGCATGTCAAGGTGGGGCTCGACGGCGGTCTCCAGGGCGGAGCGGAGGTGGTGGCGGAGGTCATCAGGAAACTCGGGACGCTCGTCGGCCGAGGCGCCCAACTCATCGAGCACAGCCTGCTGGGCGGGGTTCAGAGGCTCGCCTCCGTTGGTGGGGGTGGGGTTGTCCACCCCGCGAGTATGGCTGCCGCCGGCGACGCCGGCTGGTCGACGGGCGGCTCCAGGGTCCACTGTCACAGGCCCTCGCGATGATGGTCACCATGGAGCGGAGGAAGAGGACGACGGCGAGGACGACCGGTGGCGGGTCGGCGTCGCCGTCCCTCCGGTTCGCGGAGACTGCCCGGGTCCTCGGACAGGCCGCTCGCCTCCGAGGCTTCGAGGTGCCCACCTTCCGGAGTCCACCGGGTCTCGACGGCGTTCAACGGACCATCCGACGTCGGGGATCGGCGGCCATCGTCTCGGTGGTGGTCCGGGACCGCCCCTGGGCGGCCGTCGTGGCCGACATGGTGGAGGGGATCGTGGTGGCCAACCGCCTGGAGTCGGTTCCGGCCGACAACGCCCGGGCCGCCCTCTGGCTAGCCGTCGATCAGCCCGCCCTCGCCGCCTGAAGACTGGACGTTCCCGGGTCCAGCCTCCCCCGGGGCCCCAACTCCCGAAGGTTCGACCGTCGTCCGGCCCGCTGGCTACCCTCGGTAGTTCGCCCGGGTGGCGGAAGTGGTAGACGCAGTGGGCTTAAACCCCGCGGCCCTTCGGGGCGTACAGGTTCGATTCCTGTCCCGGGCACCGGCGAGACTGGAGCCATGACCGCTGAGCAACCGGAGGACCGAGTGGAGGCCCTCTACCGGCACCCCTACCCGTCGCCAGAGTTGGCTGGCCGACACCCCTTCGTGGAGCACGACCACGAGTTCGTCGACGAAGCTGGAATGCGCCGTCGGGCCGAGGCCTTCCTGGAGTCCGCAGAGCGCCGCCGCAGCGTCCGCATGTTCAGCCCCGATCCGGTGCCCCGCGACCTGGTCGAGGCGGCGGTGGCTGCCGCGTCGACCGCACCGTCCGGGGCCCACAAGCAACCTTGGACCTTCGTGGCCGTCGCCGACCCGGAGGTGAAGTCGCGGATCCGTGAGGCTGCCGAAGCCGAGGAACGAACCAACTACCTCGAAAATCGGATGAACGCCGAGTGGCAGGAGGCCCTCGCTCCGCTCGGCACCGATCACCACAAGGAGTTCCTTGAGGTCGCCCCCTGGCTGGTCGTCCTCTTCGAACAGCGGTACGAACTTCGCGACGACGGTTCGACGCGGAAGAACTACTACGTGAAGGAGAGCGTGGGGATCGCCGCCGGGCTCTTCGTGGCCGCTATCCACGACATGGGTCTGGTCACTCTGCCGCACACGCCGTCGCCCATGGCCTTCCTCCGGAAGATCCTCGGCCGCCCCGGGAACGAGCGGCCGTTCGTCATGTTCCCCGTCGGCCACCCGCTCCCCGGGGTGCGCGTTCCCGACCTGCGGCGCAAGGCCCTTGACGAGGTTCTCGTCGTCCTCGACGGAACCCGCTGAGCGTCGACGGCGTTTGGTGCTCCCGGTTCGTGGTTGCAGTTCAGAGCAGGAGTGCGGTGCCGATCACGGTGAGGATGGCGCCCAGCCAGGCGCCCGGCGCCGGGATCTGCCGGAGGCGTACCCACAGCATCGGTAGAAGGATGACCGGCGTAGTGGCAGAGAGGATCGTCGCCACCCCGGTGTCCCCCTTCCCGAGCGCCCACAACAACAGGCTCATCCCGACCACCATCGCGATGAAGGCGCTGGCTGCCAGCCGCAAGTGGTCAGACGCCAACAGGGGACCACGTCGGACCGGTCGAGCCAGGCGGTCGCCGGGCCGGGCCAGTACCCACAGTGCGACCGTGGCGATCACAGCCCGGGTGGCGGCCACGGCCAGGGTGTCCCCCCCGTCCTCCAGGACCGGCTTGGCGGCCAGCGCTCCGAGGGCCTGCCCGAGCGCACCGATACCGGCCCAGATGGCACCGGCCGCCAACGATCCCTCGATCCGTTCGAACGCGTCCGTGTGGGTTCCACTGCGCGACCCGTAGTTGATCGCCATGACGATCCCGACCACGGTCAGGACTGCACCGACCATGGCCCACGGGGCGAACGACTCGTCGAACAGCAGGACCCCTCCGACCGCTGCTAGCGGGGCATTGGAGGTGAACAGGACCGACGTGCGTCGGGGCCCGATGCGGGCCATGGCGGTGAACAGGGCCAGATCGCCGAGCAGCAGGCCGACCAGGCCGGAGACGGCCAGGAGGCCTATGTCCCCGCGGTCCAACGTCGACCAACCACCGGTTGCCGTGGCGAGTGCCAGGAGCATTCCGCTCACGTACAGCATCCGGAGTCGGCAGAACCTTGGTCCGCCGAGACGGCGGACCGGTTCGGCGGCGATCAGGCTGCTGCACGCCCACGACGTAGCGGCCCGCAGTGCGGCGACCTGGTACGGCACGGCACCAGTCCATCACGGCGGCGGCGGTGCGCGAGGATGCGCGCATGGAAGAAGCGACCGAGGTGACGACAGCGGCCACAGGACGGTGCGAGTGCGGTGGAGTTCGCTACCGGTTGACCGGCGAGATGCGGCAGGTCGTCCATTGCCACTGCACTCCGTGCCGACGGATCACCGGGCACCACATGGCGGCCACCGCGGTAGCCCGTCCCGACCTCCGGCTCGACGAGGAGTCCACGTTGGCCTGGTACGACCGGACCCCGGAGGTCCGCTACGGCTTCTGTGGTCGGTGCGGGTCCACCCTCTTCTGGACGGCCGCTGACGAGCCCTCCATGATCGCCGTTGCCGCCGGGAGCCTCGACCAGCCGACCGGCCTGAAGACGGTGGTGGCCATCTTCACCGACGAGGCGTCGGACTTCCATTCCCTCGATCCCACCCTCGAGGCATACCCGGGAGACCTGCCCGACGCCCCCGAGGTCCGGTCCGGTCCGGAGGTCGACGGTTGAGGCCAGACGTCGACTCTCCGCCGACCCTCGAGTGGGTCGATGACCATGTCCGCGTCATCGACCAGACGTTGCTCCCCGCTGAACTCCGGATCGTCGAACTCCGGACCGTGGCTGAAGTGATCGACGCCATCGAACGCCTCGCCATCCGGGGAGCGCCGGCCATCGGCGCCTGCGGTGCGTTCGGCGTCGTGGTGGCCATCGACGAGTCGATGCGGTCTGGTGGATCGGCCGATCCGGACGACCTCCGTGACCCGATCGGGCGGATCGCCGACGCTCGTCCCACGGCGGTGAACCTCCGCTGGGCCGTCGACAGGGTCTGCGCCTCCATGTCCGGGCTAGAGACCGGCCTGGAACGCCGGTCGGCGGCCCTTGCCGAGGCCATGACGATCCTCGACGAGGACCGGTTGGCATGTGACGCCATTGGACGCCACGGCGCCGTCGAGTTGTCTGATGCCCGGACCATCCTCACCCATTGCAACGCCGGCCGACTGGCCACCACCGGGATCGGGACTGCCCTCGGCGTGGTCTACGGCAAGGCGATGGCCGGCCAGCCGGTCGAGGTCTACTCGGCCGAGACCCGACCGCTCCTCCAGGGCGCCCGACTCACCGCCTGGGAGCTCTCAGCGGCTGGCATCCCGGTCACCCTGGTTCCGGACTCGGCGGCCTGCGGTCTCCTGCACTCGGGTCGGATCGATGCCGTGGTGGTGGGAGCCGATCGCATCGCAGCCAATGGCGACGTGGCCAACAAGGTTGGGACCTTCTCGCACGCCGTGGCTGCCCGCCGGGCCGGCGTTCCCTTCTATGTGGCCGCCCCACTCTCCACTATCGACCGGCAGACGGTCGACGGAGGTGGCATCGTCATCGAGGGTCGGGACCCTGACGAGGTCCAGTCGCCCGAGTTGAGGGCCTCCCACCCGGGCCCGGTCGACGTCTGGAACCCGGCCTTCGACGTGACGCCGGCTGACCTCGTCTCCGGCATCATCACCGAAGCGGGCATCCTCCGGCCCGATCTCGCCGCCTCGATAGCCGCTGTGCATTCCGACGCCTGAGTAGCCCCCGAAGGGGTACCCGGGGAGGCCGGGCGCCGGACCTATGCTCCGGCCATGCGTCGGATTCCCGCAGCACCCATAGTCGTTGCCTTGGGCCTGCTGGTCCCAGCCTGCGGGAGCTCCAGCGATGAGCCGGTGGTCGTACAGACCACCACCACCGAAATGTTCGCCACTGCCACGACCACCGAGGCGCCCGCCGAGGCTCCGGCCACCACGACCACCGAAGCCGTCTACGAAGCCGCAGCCACGACCACCGAAGCACCGGCCGAGGCTCCGGCAGCCACGACCACCGAAGCACCGGTCGATCCACCGTCCGACCTGCCGGAGTCGATCACTGTCGAAGAGGGCGACTCGCTTTCAAAGATCGCCAAGCGCTATGGCACCACGGTCGACGCGCTGGTCCGCATCAACGAGATGTGCGACCCAAACCAGATCTTCGTCGGACAGGTCATCCTGCTCGCCGACCCGGACGCCGAACCCGTCGGAGACGACGATGCTGGCGACGTCCTGATCGTGACCGTCCAGGCCGGGGACTCGCTTTCAAAGATCGCCAAGCGCCACGACACCACCGTCGAGGACATCATGGCCCGCAACGCCATCGACGACCCGAACCTCCTGTTCGTCGGGCAGGAACTCGTCATCGATGGCGAGATCCCAGCCGAGGACGAGGCGCCCGGGGAGAACCCCTACTGCTGATCGGGCGGTCGCCGACCGGGAGGCCGTCTGCCAGGACGGCTACCGACGGTGATCGGGCCAGTTGACGTGAACCTCCGACTCGACGAACGCGACCAGGCGCGCCTGGCCGGCACGGAGGGCGAGGCCCTGCGCATGGCCACCAGCATCGTGGCCCGCCTCGCGGAGGCCATGGAGGCCGACCGGCTCCTAGACGTCACCGGCGCCCACATCGACGCCTGCCTCTACCTCGGTCCGGCCATGCTCGACTTCGCCGACCGGCTCGCCGACGCCGGAGCCCGGGTGTCTGTTCCCACCACCCTGAACGTGTCGTCGCTAGACCTCCGTCATCCCGACCTCTACCGCGGGGACCCTGCCGAGGCCCGGGCGGCCCGACGCTTGATGGAGCGGTACGAGGAGATGGGCTGTCGCCCCACGTGGACGTGCGCCCCTTACCAGACCGAGGCCCGGCCTGGCTTCGGTGAACACGTGGCGTGGGCCGAGTCGAACGCCATCGCGTTCGCCAACTCGGTCCTCGGGGCCCGCACCCACCGGTACGGCGACTTCGTGGACATCGCCTGCGCGGTGACAGGTCGGGCGCCGGCCGCCGGCCTACACCTCGATGTCAACCGCCCGGCAACCGTCGTCTACCGCCTCGCCGGGATCTCAGACGAACTCCTGCACAGGGACGTCCTCTACCCGGTTCTCGGTGGGCTGATCGGGCGGTCGGTGGGCAAAGCGGTCCCGGTGGTCGATGGCCTGCCGTCCGGTGTGTCGGAGGACCGCTTGAAAGCCCTGGGCGCGGCCGCCGCGGCGACCGGCTCGGTCGGCCTATTCCACGTCGTCGGCTCCACGCCGGAGGCTCCCGACCTCACTGCCGCCCTCGGCGGCCTGGACCCGGCTCGGGTAGTCGAGGTGGCGGCACCCGACCTGCGGGCGGCTCGGGACCGGCTCACCACCGGGGTGGGGGACCGGCTGGACGTGGTCAGCCTGGGCACGCCCCACTACTCGGTTGCAGAGCTGGGCCGGCTCGTCGACCTCCTCGGCGACCGCCGGGTCCATCCCGGGGTCACCCTCTACGCGGCGACGGGTCGCGACGTCCTCCACGAGGTCGAACTGCGGGGGTGGGCCATTCGACTCGAGGAAGCCGGCGTCCAGCTAGTCGTCGACACGTGCACCTACGTCACGCCCATCATCGACGGTGATGCCCGGACGGCCATGACCGACTCCGCCAAGTGGGCCTACTACGCCCCCGGCAACCTCGGCCTCGAGGTCGTCTTCGGCAGTGCCGAGGACTGCGTGGAGTCCGCCGTAGCCGGCAGGGTCATCCGCGACGAGGGGATCTGGGCCGGTGCCTGAGCCAGCGAGGGCTGGAGTCGCCCGGCTGATGGTGGCCGCCGAGGCAGTCGGCGACGTGCTCCGCCTCGACGAGCCTCTCAGCTTCTGGGGCGGCATGGAACCGTCGACAGGTCGGATCATCGACCAGCGCCATCCCCAGGTCGGAGAGTCGATCACCGGCAGAGTCCTGGTCATGCCGTTCGGCCGGGGATCGAGCTCTGCAAGCAGCGCACTGTGCGAGTCGGTCCGCGCCGGGACCGGTCCGGCGGCCATCCTCATGGGGGAGCCCGACGAGATCGTGGCCCTGGGCGCCATCGTGGCCGACGAGGTCTACGGAACGGTGTTCCCGGTGGTCGTGCTTCCCCCCGACGGGTTCGACGACCTGGTCACCGGCCAGCGGATCATGGTGGGCCTCGACGGCTCGATCAGAGGTGCCTGACGACCATGGGGTGCCAACCCCCTCAGGCTCGGATGGCGAACTCCAGGAGGCGTTCGTAGAGGGGTCGGGCCTCGTCCACGACCGGTCGCACGTGTTCCGGCGGCGGCTCGGTGCTCGCTACGCCACGCTCGAAGCCGGTGGCGCGATGCGTGCTCGCATACCAGTGGGGTGCCCACACGCCGTCCTCCGGCTTTGGGCCCGCTGGCCACGACAGCATGGCCGGATCGAAGTCGAGACCTAAGCTCTCGCAGACCCGAAGCAGCACCGGCTCCGGTGTGGCCAGCAGGTCAGCCGAGTCCACGACCAACGGCTGGTCGCCGGCGGCCAGGCTGGCTTCCAGCAAGTCGACCTGGATGGGTAGCCCAGTATCGGCCACGTTCACGTCGGGTACGTTCCGGGCGAACGAGGTGACCACCCGTTCCGGGTCGCGGATCAGCAGCAGGTTCCGGCATTTGCCGAGGAAACTCCAGTCCAAGTCCACGAAGTGCTGGGCCATCTGCTTGAAGAAGGCGACCGGTGTCGGGTGATTGCCGAGGATGACGTCGCGCACCACTGCCTCGCCGTCGGGATTCTGGCTGGCCAGCACCTGGTCGCGGCCCGGGTGCTCTCGTCCGGTGACACGCAGGTAGTGGGCGTAGATGGGTTCGTCGAACACCGTGGTGTCGGCCCGCTGGCGGAAGGCGTACATGAACGAGGTGGATACGTTCCGCGGCCCTGACCAACAGTTGATGCGGAGCGTCATGGGGGAGGAGCCGCGGGTCGATCGGTTTCAGCCGGCCACGTCGGCCTCTACGGCGGCCTGGTAGCGGTCGCGTAGTTGGGCGGTGACCGGTCCTGGTTGTCCGTCGCCGATGGTCCGACCGTCGACCGACACGACCGGGGTGAGTCCTCCGAACGTCCCGGTCACGAAGGCCTCGTCGGCCGAGTACACGTCGGTCAGCGAGAACGGCTTCTCGTGGGCCGACAGCCCCGCGTCGAGGGCCGCCTCGAGCACGACCTGTCGGGTGATGCCGTTCAGGTTGTAGTGGCCGGTCGACGTCCAAACCTCGCCGTCGCGCACCACGAAGAAGTTGGTGGCGTTGCAGGTGGCCACCGCTCCGGTTGGGTCCAGCATCAGGGCCTCGTCGGCGCCGGCCTCCACGGCCTGGATCAGGGCGATCACCTCGTGCAGCTTCGAATGGCAGTTGAGTCGCTGGTCGAGTGTGTCGGGTGGCGGACGCCGGACGGTCGCCGTGAACAGGGTGATACCCGACTCCAGGACGGCCGGGTCGGCCGCCTTGTGCTCGGCGATGATGACGACGTTCGGACCACCCACACAGTTCGACGGGTGCTGCGACGGCGTCTTCTTGTCGCCCCGGGTGACCATCAGGCGCACGTGCACGTCGTCGTGCATGCCGTTGTGGTGGACGGTGGCCCGGAGTGCCTCGGCCACCCCGTCGCGGGTCATGCCGAGGTCGATTCCGGTGGCGGCCAGCCCGGCAAACAGGCGGTCCAGGTGGCGTTCCAGGAATGCGAATTCGCCGTGGTGCAGCCGCAGCCCTTCCCACACGCCGTCGCCGACGAGGAAGCCGCTGTCGAAGACCGACACCTTCGCCTCGTGGCGGGGGAAGAACTCGCCGTTGATCCAGATCTCGACCGACTCGTTGCGCTCGTCGGCCAGCGCCTGGTGGGTGCTCCTGGGCTCGTTGGTCACGTCGGCGAGGGTATCGACGACCGCAACGGTGTTGGTAGCCGGTCGGCTACCCTTTCCTCCGGATGTTGGCCGGCCTGTGTGGCCAGTCACGTAATTTCCGCCTCTATTTGCCGAAGACGCCAATCGGAGCATCCGTGTCAACCCACGCCCTCACGACGAAGTCCGCGAGAAGGCTCGCGGCCGTCGACCGGTTCCTCACCTTCATCAGGGTCTTTCTGGTGGCGCTGATCGTGGTCGGCCTGCTCGCCTTCATCTGGCAGCAGATCGACCCCGATAACCCGTTCGCCCGCTGGCGTAATCCGGACGCCCGGGGCTTGACCGGGGACCAGTTCAAGGGACTGCTCATCTCCGGCCTGTCTCAGGGCTCGATGTACGGGCTAATCGCCCTCGGCTATTCGATGGTTTACGGCGTCCTCGGGTTCATCAACTTCGCCCACGGTGAGGTGTTCATGGTGGGTGCCATGACCGGCTTCATCGCCTCGGAGAAGTTCCAGGCCAACGGGATGTGGGAGCAGAACTTCATCCTGTGCCTGCTGCTCATCATCCTGATGGCTGTCTTCTTCTCGACATTTACTGCCGTGCTGATGGAACGGATTGCCTACCGTCCGCTGCGCAACTCGCCGCGGTTGATTCCGCTGATCACCTCGATCGGCGTTTCGTTCTTCATCCAGAACTTCGTGCTCGGCTTGTTCGGCCCGGCGTCCAAGAGTTATCCCCGCCTGCCAGAGTGGCTGTCCAAGCAGCGGTCGATCCTGACCTTCGAGATCGCCGGTACCCGTCTGCTGGTGCTGGTAGTGGCTGCCTTCTCGATGGTCGGCCTCTGGTACGTCGTAGAGCGCACCAAGACCGGCAAGGCCATGCGGGCCGTTGCCGAGGACAAGGAGATCGCCGCCCTGATGGGCATCGACGTGAATCGGACCATCGTGACCACGTTCGCCGTGGGTGGAGCGATGGCCGGCGTTGGCGGGATCCTCTGGGGCCTCATGTTCCGGTCGGTCACCCACATGACCGGCTTCCTTCCGGGCGTGAAGGCCTTCACCGCCGCGGTGGTCGGCGGCATCGGCAATATCGGCGGGGCGATGGCCGGCGGCATCTCTCTGGGTTCGGCCGAGTCGATCGCCCCGATGGTCATCCTCGAGCCGCTGGGCGTGCCGGGCGTGTCACAACTCAAGGACGCGGTGGCCTTCACCGTCCTGGTCCTCGTTCTCCTGTTCAAGCCATCCGGCCTGTTCGGAGAGCGCTTGTCGGCGGAGGATCGGGCATGAACGCACGTGCCATGACCCTGCCCCGCTCGGCTGTCGACCAGGACTGGCGCCACGTCCTGCGCTGGGGCTTCATCTGTGGCCTGGCCCTCGTGGCCCTGTGCCTGGTCGGCATGCCTGTCGAACTCGACAAGCGGGCCCTCATCGAGCGCCACTTGAGCCTCGGCTACCTGTTCGTCCTCATGGTGCCCGTCGCCATCGGCTGGGTGTCGTCGACCCTCGTGGCCCTAGAGGGCGTGGAGAACCGCCGCCAGGGCCTGTACGACCTGATCACCGGCCTGGTGGTCGGCTTGATCGGCGGCGGCCTGCTGTCCCTTCTCATGGTCGCCCTCGACAACTGGAACTTGCGGGACCCGCTGGTCAACTGGAGCCCGCAGCTGCTCCGCTTCCTGACCTACGAGAACGGCATGGGCTTCGGTGCCGCGGCGTGGCTGTCCACCGGCGCCGTGCTGGGCATGGTCGGTGCCTCGCTGCACGTGGTGCCGGCCGTGGTGCGGCGCACCACTGGCTTCGTGGTGTTCGGCCTGTTCTTCCTGTCTGTACTCGAGGCGGCCATATCCGACCTCTCCGAGGGGTTCGGACTCGAGTCGCTCACCGACTGGCTCTACGCCAAGAAGGGCGGCCTGACCGTTACTTCGACCATCGTCGTCGGCTTGGTCATCGCCGTGGCGTCGCTGGCCACGAAGGGACGGGTCAAGGCGGCCACCGAGCGCTACCGCGACATGGATGGCATCGAACGCCAGAAGGCCTCGACCGTCCTGTTCGTGGTCATTGCCGCCCTGTGCGTGATCCTGCCCCTGTTCCTCGGCAAGATCATGAACGAGCTGTTGGCCAACGTCGGCATCTTCCTGCTGCTGGCCCTCGGCCTGAACATCGTGGTCGGCCTGGCCGGCCTGCTCGACCTCGGCTACGTGGCCTTCTTCGCCGTCGGTGGTTACTCGACCGCCGTGCTGACCTCACCCAACAGCCCGTGGTTCTCCCCCGAATTGCACTTCGGCGTGGCCCTCGTGTTCGTGGTCCTGGCCGCCGCCCTGACCGGCCTGCTGATCGGCGCCCCGGTTATCAGGATGCGAGGCGACTACCTGGCCATCGTGACTCTCGGCTTCGGCGAGATCATCCGCCTGCTGTTCATGTCGGACTGGCTGGGTCCGTACTTTGGCGGCGCCCAGGGAATCACCAACATCCCCGGCGTGGATCTCGGCTTCGCCACGGTGAAGGGCACCGACCCGCGGTCGGTCTTCTATCTGGTGCTGGCGTTCTGCGCCATTGCCATCTACACGTCTTGGCGCCTGCAGGCGTCCCGCTTGGGTCGAGCCTGGATGGCCATCCGTGAGGACGAGCAGGTGGCCGAAGCCATGGGCATCAACACGGTGAACGCCAAGTTGATGGCCTTCGTGGTCGGTGCCGTGTTGGCCTCGTTCAGCGGTGCTGTGTTGGCCGCCAAGGTCGGCTCGATCTTCCCGACTTCGTTCATGATCCTGGTCTCGATCATCATCCTCGTGGTGGTGATCGTGGGTGGCATGGGCAACATCGCCGGTGTGCTGGTCGGCTCGTTCGTTCTCATCGGCGTGCTCGGCGGACCGAAGCAGCCCGGCCTCCTCCAGGAATTCCAGAACTACAAACTTCTCATCTACGGCGTGTTGTTGGTGTTCATGATGCTGAAGCGCCCGGAGGGCCTCGTTCCGAGCGCCCGTCGTAGCCGGGAACTCCACCAGCAAGAGTTCCTGCAGGACGCCTGGCTCAAGGGGGACAAGCTCGACGCCGACGACGACGAGACAGGGGCTCCGGCTGCCGTCTCAGCCGGCGACGAGGGAGGGGAGGAGGAATGAGCGAGAGACTCCTGGATATCCGCGACCTGAAGGTCACCTTCGGCGGCCTCGACGCCCTCTCGGGCCTGAACTTCCACGTCGACGAGGGCGAGATCGTCAGCGTCATCGGCCCCAACGGCGCCGGCAAGACGACGTTCTTCAACCTCATCTCGGGCCTGGTGGCCCCCACCGAGGGAGAGATCCTCTTCGAGGGCGAATCCATCGTCGGCCTCGATCCGAGCATCGTCACCTCGCTCGGCATCGCACGGACATTCCAGAACGTCCGCCTCTTCCCCAACATGACGATTCTCGAGAACGTCATGGTGGCCCAGCACTGCCGAACCAGCCAGCAGGTGTTCGGCGCGCTGCTGCAGACCAAGGCATTCAAGAAGGAGGAGGCGGAGATCCGACAGCGGGCCGAGGAGGTCCTCGGCTTCTTCGGCCACCGCCTCGTCGGCTACCGGATGGACCAGCCGGCCTTCGCGTTGTCGTACGCCAACCGACGCCGCCTCGAGGTCGCCCGGGCCATGGCAACCCAGCCCCGCCTGCTGCTCCTCGACGAGCCAGTAGCCGGCATGAACCCGATGGAGACCGCCGAGTTGACTGGCCTGATCGGTCGGCTGCGGTCCGAGTGGGGCTTCACCATCGTGATGATCGAGCACGACATGAAGGTGGTCAGGGACGTATCGGACCGGGTCGTGGTCCTGGACCACGGGGTTCCCATTGCCCAGGGGTCGTACGACGAGGTGTCGACCAACCCTGACGTCGTCGAGGCCTATCTGGGTCGTCCCGTGGAGGCCAACAAGTGAGCGACGCCACGCCGACGAACGGCGCCACCCCGCTGCTGGAGTTCCGGCAGGTCAACACCCACTACGGCGCGGTCCACATCCTCAAGGATGTGGACCTGGCCATCTACCCGGGCGAACTGGTCTGCCTGCTGGGTGGCAACGCGTCGGGCAAGTCCACGACCCTCAAGACCCTGCTGGGCATGGTCACCCCGACGTCCGGCGAGGTCGTGCTCGATGGCGAGGTGGTCAACGACAAGCCCACCAGCTACCGGGTCACCAACGGCGTCACGATGGTTCCTGAGAACCGCCGGCTCTTCAAGCGGCTCTCCGTGAAGGAGAACCTCCAGTTGGGGGCTTACCTGCGCAACGACAAGGACGGCATCGCCGAGGACCTGGAACGCATCTACGAGCTGTTCCCCCGGGTCAAGGAGCGCCTGTCGCAGAAGTCGGGGACGCTGTCCGGCGGCGAGCAGCAGATGGTGGCCATCGGACGGGCGCTCATGTCCCGACCGCGGGTCCTGCTAATGGACGAGCCGTCGATGGGCCTCGCTCCGGCGCTCGTGCAGCAGAACTTCGAGTTGATCCAGCAGATCCACGCCGACGGGATGGCCGTATTCATGGTCGAGCAGAACGCCAACATGGCCCTGTCGATCGCCGACCGTGGCTGGGTGTTGCAGACCGGTCGGGTGGTGCTCGACGACACTGCCGAGGCCCTGCTGGCCAACCCGGAGTTGCGTGCCTCGTACCTCGGTGAAGGCTGAGATTCAGTTCCGTTGACTCTCGTGCCCACAGAGACCGTTAGAGAAATGCTCGATCAAGGCGACCCTTGTGGACGGCTGGATCCAATGCCTACCCGAAACCCACCGTTGTGAGTTCCGTTGGGACCGGCCTGGCCCGCCGACCTCTTACCGTGATCACCGAACAGACCTCGACTGTCAAAGCCGTTTGGGATGCCGGGCGACCCATCGTGGGTCCCGAGGTACTTGGTGAACTGCTCGGCTGGGAGTGGCGTGCAGAAGGCCTATGTCGTGAAACGGTTTGCGTTCCTGTCTCCGACCGTTCCCAGGTCGAAGACGACGAAGGTATCGACATTCTGGCCGTTGCCGAGATCTTGGACCGACCGACCGTGATAGACCCCGAGGCCGGGTTGCTGGTTGTTGGACAACCCGCAGGTGACCGGCTCGAAGCCCTTCACGGCCGAAGGGCCCCTGACTTCACATTCCCTGACCTGACCGGGTCGCTTCACTCTTTCTCCGACTGGGTAGGCCACAAACGGCTCCTGGTGGCCTTCGCTAGTTGGTGAGGATGCGCCTTTGACCTGCCCGGGTGGCAGGTGTTGCAAGACGAACTGGGCGACACAGGTTTCACGGTCATTGCGGTAGCTATCGATGAAGATGTCGACGCTCTCAAAGAGCTCGCTA
>JAZADN010000064.1:0-16074 GCA_036123585.1 Actinomycetota bacterium
TCTTCGTAGCCACGTCCAGAGTGTGCGGGTACGTGGTGTCGGCGTGTGGGAAGTCGACTTCGAAGCAGATCTGGTCCATGCCGATGGCTTCACGGTTCTTCAACCCGGTCTCGTCGTCGAAGATGCAGCCCCAGACGTGCCCCGGGATGTAGGTACTGGGCGGCTCGGGTAGATCGATGCCGAAGCTGGCGTCGCCCCGCTCCTCCCAGATCTTGTCCATCCGCTCGATCACATAAGGCATCCAGCCGACCTGACCCTCGGCGTAGGCGATCTTCAACCCCGGGAAGCGGACGAAGGTTCCCGACAGGATGTAGTCGCACATCGATCCCATGGCATTGGAGAAGGTGATCGTGGACGACACCGAGAACGGGGCGTCCGGCGAGGTAGTCGGCATCTTGGAACTCGACCCGATGTGCATGTTGACGATCGTGCCGGTCTCCTCGCAGGCTCGGAGGAAGGGATCCCAGAATCGGTCCTTGTCGTGGATCGACGGCAGGCCCAGAGGGTAGGGATTCTCCGAGAAGGCGACGGCGAACGAGCCCTTGTCGGCACAGCGGTGCACCTCGGCGGCCGCGGCCACCGGGTCCCACAGGGGGATCAGGGTCAAAGGGATGAGGCGACCCCTGGCTTCACCAGCGCACCACTCGTCGATCATCCAGTCGTTGTAGGCCTGGACGCAGAGCATGGCCAGTTCCTTGTCCTCGCGTTCCAGGAAGGCCTGGCCGCAGAAGCGGGGCAGGACGTTGGGAAAGCAGATCGACACGTCGACGTGGTTTTCGTCCATGGCGGCCAGGCGGTCGGCCTGCTTCCACCCGGCCGGATGGATCTCGTCGAAGGTGATCGGGACCACATCCAACTCGTCGAAGCCGGCGGCGGCCGAGAGCTTGGGGAATGGGTAGACGAGATCGTCGTAGAGCCACCAGTCGCACATCTCGCCGCCCTCAACGCCCTTCTCGTAGGAGAAGACGCCGCCCTCGAAGTTGAATACGGCGGTGTCGCGCTCGACCCGGGGGCCGCGGTCGCGATACCTGGCAGGCAAGCGGGATGTCCAGAGGTCGGGGGGTTCGACCACGTGGTCGTCGACCGAGATGATCCTGGGAATGGTCGGCATGGCGGCTCCTGAGAGTTTCTGACGGTCCGTCAGATTTGGGGCCACCCTAGCCTCGAACCGCCGTTCGCGGCCATCTGCGTGGATCAGGCTCAGGCGTCGGCGGCCAAGTTCTTGAGCAAGGCCCGGGTCGCGGACATTTCCTCGGGGTTCGTGCCGAACTCGAGGGCAGCGAAGTCGGTTACCCCGGCGGCGGCCATGACCGACAGACGGGACGCCACCTCCTCTTCGGTGCCGATGACGGCCACGTCGCCTGGGCCGGCCACCCCCTCCCGGTCGAGCATGGCCCGGTACGACGGCAGCTGACCATAGATCTCGAATATTGCATCGGCCGCTGTCCGGACGGCCTCTGCGTCGTTAGTGACGCAGGTGGGGAGGCTGCACACGATCCTTGGGTCCGGCCGGCCGGCGGCAGACGCCGCCTCGGACAGGCGGGGGACGATGTGGTCGGCCACAGTCCGTTCGCCGACCATCCAGAGGATGGTGCCGTCGGTCCGGCTGCCGGTGACCCGTAGGACCTGTTCGCCGAGGGCGGCCACCATGACCGACGGGGTGCGAACGGCGGGCCGGGCCCACTCGACGTGCGCGGTCAGCGCCTCACCCTCATGGTCGACCCTGCCGGCTTCCAACAGGGGCAGAAGGATCGACAAGTGATCGCGGAGGTGCCTGAGGGGCTTCTCGAACGACATCCCCAGGCGGTCCTCGATCACCGGGCGGTGCGACAGCCCGATTCCAAGGACGAAGGGACGGTCACCGAGGGCGGCCGCCGTGGTCAGCGCCTGGCCGGCCAGTGCGGAGGGATGCCGGGGGTAGGTGGGGACGACCGCGGTGCCGAACTCGAGCCCCGGAGACACGTCGCCCAGGGCAGCGAAGGCGGTGAGCGCGTCGATCAGGCCGGTCTGGGCCAGCCACCAGCCTGAGAAGCCGTCCTCCCCCGCCTTCGTTGCGTGCTCGCGGAGTCGGCCGAGGTCGGCATATAGCAATTCGGAAGAGGCGTTGATGGCGATGCGCATGGGGTCTCTCTCGGGGTCTCGGTGGGTCAGTCGGTGGAATGGTTGACCTCGGCGCGGGTCCGCACACGGTCGGCGAAGTCATCGAGGAATGGCTGGACGAGGGCGAGGAAGTCGTTCGAGGTGCTGCCGGGGAGCGGATCCACGACGATCGACCACGCCATGAGGCAGCCCTCGCCCTGGTCGGTGAACGCCGTCGTACCTTGGTACATCGCCACCGGCGCGCCGGACAATTCGTAGACCCGGCGCCATGGGGGTTCGAACGAGATGACCTCCTCGGAGAGGTCCAGCCGGCCGGTGGTGGGGTCGCCCAAAGAAAACTCAAATCGGGCACCCAGACCGTGGGGTTCCGGATCACCCAAGGCGACCGGCCCGCCGGTGGCTTCGGTGATCAGGTCGCAGACCGCAGCGAAGGCCACGCTCCGGGGGGCGGCAATCTCCCGCTCGGCCACGAAAGTCGTGTACTGCTTCCGCTCCCGGGGCGCCGCGCCCAGGTCGTCGTTGTGGTCTGCGACTCCGCTTGTCGCGGTCGAAGCCGCTGGATCGGAGACAGGCATCCGCCGGACCGTACTGTGCGCCGATGGTGGAACTCGTGCCCGAGGGGCGGCTGTGGACGCCGCGGTTCGTGGTCCTGTGCATGGCCTCGCTCAGCTACTTCATGGCCCTCGGGAGCACATGGCCGGTGGTGCCGGCCTTCGTGGAGAACGACCTTGGCGGCGGCGGCGTGGCCGTCGGCCTGTCCATGGGAGCGTTTGGCTTCTCGGCGGCGCTGTTACGGCCCCTGATCGGGCCCCTCGGCGACCGGCGGGGGCGTCGCCTCCTGCTGGCTATCGGCTCAGTCGCCGTCTGCGCGTCGCTGCTCCTGCTCATCCCGGCGAACTCGGTGCCCATGGTTGTCGCCGCCCGTCTGGTGCTTGGGCTCGGCGAGGCTGCCTTCTTCATTGGGATCTCCGCCTCGGTCCAAGACCTGGCCCCACCAGCCCGCCGCGGCGAAGCCACCAGCTACTTCACTGTCACCCTCTACGCCGGGATGGCCGTCGGCCCAGCGATCGGCGAGTGGCTCATGGACGCTGACGGAGTTGATCGGGCGTTCCTGATCGCCGCGGTGTTGGCCCTGGTTCCCCTTGCCCTGTCCCGGTCGGCGCCCGGTCGGCCCGACAACCCACCGGACGTTCCACTGCTGCGCTGGCGGCTCCATCCCGACGCAATCCGCCCCGGGATCATGCTGTTCATCGGTCTGCTGTCGTACTCGGGCTTTCTGGCTTTCTTGGCCCTTCACGCCACCGACATGGGCATCGACGCATCGAGCAGCGTGTTCACCCTCTTTGCGGTGATCGTGGTGGCTACCCGCATCGTCGGGGCCCGGATTCCCGACCGGCTGGGTGCGCTTACCACCACCCGACTGTCCATGGGCTTCACCGCGGCTGGGATGCTGCTACTCGGCACTTGGACCTCGGCGACTGGTGTCTACGTCGGCGCAGCGGTGACGGCACTCGGGCAGTGTTTCCTGTTCCCAGCCCTGTTCGTGCTCCTCATCGACCGAGCACCGGATTCCGAGCGCAGCCACGCCATCGGGTCGTTCAGCGTGGCCTTCGACCTGGCTATTGGCATCGGCGGGTTCATCGTGGGAGCCGTGGTAGGAGCCACCGACCGGCCCGGTGGCTTCGTGTTCTGTGCCGTGGTGGCCATCGTGGCCCTGGCGCTCACCGGACCGGTTCTCGGTCGCATCGGGACTTCGGCGCGCTCGGGCTCGACTGGCTGAACGGTCAATCGGTGGGCAGGGTCAGCTGCCGGCGGGCAGGGCTAGCCGGACGGGCGACGCGACTGGGAGGATGCCGCACGGAAGGGCTCCGCAGGTAGGCGCCCGACGAGGAGGAAACCTATGGCCACCGATCGGACCTTGGCCGATGAGATCGTCGCCACCATCCGCGCGTGGGTCGACCGCGACGTCATTCCCAACGTCGCCGAGTTCGAGCACGCCGATGAGTTCCCGCAGGCCATGTTCGATCAGATGTGCGAGTTCGGGCTGTTCGGCTCCACCATCGCCCCCGAATACGGCGGCTTGGGGCTCGACGTCACCACCTACGCCCGAATCATCGAGGAACTGTCCCGGGGGTTCATGTCACTGGCCGGGATCCTCAACACCCACAAGATCGGCGCCACGATGATCGGTCGGTTCGGTACCGAGGAGCAGAAGCAGCGGTTCCTGCCGCGCATGGTCGACGGCTCCTACCGGGCCGCCTTCTCGCTGTCGGAGCCCGACGCCGGCAGCGACACCGGAGCGCTGCGCTGCAAGGCCGAGCGGGACGGCGACGAGTGGGTGCTGAACGGCACCAAGATGTGGGTCACCAACGGCGTGCGGGCCTCACTGGTCATGCTCATGGCCCGCACCCCCGAGGGGCGCATCACCTGCTTCCTCGTCGAGAAGGAGCCCGGCGACTCGTTCGAGGGCATCTCGGTCTCCAAGAAGATCGACAAGCTCGGCTACAAGGGCCTCGAGACGGTCGAGATGGTCTACGTCGACCATCGGGTTCCCCATGCCAACATCCTTGGCGGCGACGACGGTATCGGACACGGCCAGCAGTACGCCCTCTCTGCGCTGGAACTGGGACGCATCAACATCGCCTCGCGGGCAGTCGGCGTGGCCCAGGCTGCCTTCGAGGCGGCCATGCGGTATGCGCAGCAGCGCGAGACCTTCGGGCGGCCCATCTACGACCACCAGGCCATCCAGTTCAAGCTGGCCGAGATGGCCACCAAGCTCCAGGCCGCCCGGCTCATGGCCTACGACGCCGCCGAGCGGGCCGATGCGGGCGAACGGGTCGACATGGAGGCCGGAATGGCCAAGTTGTTCGCGTCGGAGGCCGCGTTCGAGATCGCCACCGAGGCGCTGCGCATCCACGGCGGGAACGGCTACACGACCGAGTTCCCGGTGGAGCGCTATTTTCGCGACACCCCGCTGATGATCATCGGGGAGGGCACGAGCGAGATCCAGAAACTGGTGATCGCCCGCAAGCTCCGCGACCGGTACCCAGTCGACTAACGAACCGCCCCACCAGATCGAGACCGAGGTCACGATGAGCGACACCATTCCGGCACGGGGAGTCCCTGGCCGTTCCAGCACCTCCATCCTGGGCAACAAGGTCCTTCGTCGGGAGGACGCCACCCTGATCCGGGGGCGAGGCCAGTACGTCGGCAACGAGCCGTTCGACGACCTGCTGCACGTCCACTTCGCCCGTTCCACCGTGGCCCATGGCCAGATCCTCTCGATTGCCGTGGACGAGGCCCGGTCCATGCCGGGAGTGGTCGCCGTGCACACCGCCAACGACCTCGGCCTCGCGGACCGTGACCCGCCCATGGGCTTCTTCGCCGCCGAGGCCACCAGACCTTTCCTGGCACGAGACCGGGTGCGGTTCGTGGGCGAGCCGATCGCCGTGGTGGTGGCTGAGACCGCCGCCCAGGCCGAGGACGCAGCCGAGGCCATCTGGGCTGACGTCGAACCCCTGCCCGCCGTGGTCAACGTGGCCGACGCCGTGGCCGCCGAGACCCTGCTCTTTCCCGACCGCGGCGACAACGTGATGTGGGAGATCCCGGCTAAGGAGACCATCGACTTCTCTGAGTGCGAGGTAGTGGTCACGAAGGAGTTTTGGAACTCCCGGGTGGCGGCAGTCTCCATCGAGCCTCGGGTCGCCGCAGCGTCCTACAAGGACGGACGGCTCACCTGCTGGGCCAGTTCACAGGGTGCCCATGACCACCGCAACGACGTGGCCGCCTGCCTCGGTATGGAGCCCGGCGACGTCCGCACCATCGTCAAAGACATTGGCGGCGGGTTCGGCGCCAAGGGAATGGTCTCCGAGGAGGAGATCGTTGTCGGTCACCTGGCCCGCCTCATGGGTCGTCCCGTGCGCTGGGTGGAAAACCGGACCGAGAACCTCACTGGGTATGTGCACGGTCGGGCACAGGCCCAGACGGTCACCATCGGTGGCACCCGGGACGGCCAGGTGACCCACTACCGCCTCCAGGTCGTCCAGGACTCCGGCGCCTACCCGAAGTGGGGGGCCTATCTGGCCGAGTTCACCCGCAACCTGGCCACTGGCGTGTACGACTTCCCCAACGTCGAGTTCTCAGCGGTCAGCGTGGCCACAAACACCGCTCCGACGTGTGCTTACCGGGGTGCGGGGCGCCCGGAGGCCACGGCGGCCGTCGAGCGGGCAATGGACCTGTTCGCAGTGGAGATTGGCATGGACCCGACCGAGGTCCGACGCCGCAACTTCGTTCCGCCAGAGGCCTTCCCCTACAAGACTGCTACCGGCACCAGCATGGACAGCGGGAACTACGAGGGCACGATGGACCAGGCGCTGGACGCAGCGGGCTACGACGGGTTGAGGGCCGAACAGCAGCGACGCCGCGACGCCCAGGACCGGATGCAGATGGGCATCGGCGTGGCCACCTACGTGGAGATCACCGGCTTCGGTGGCAGCGAGTACGGCGAAGTGCGCCTCCGGCACGACGGCACCGTCCTGGCCTCGACCGGTGCCACCCCCATCGGGACCGGCCACCACACGACGTGGGCGATGCTGGTCGCCGACCGCCTTGGAGTCCCGCTGGACGACATCGAGGTCCGTCACGGCGACACCGACGTGATCCCGACTGGCGAGACGACCGGCGGGTCCCGTTCAGTCCAGCTGGCTGGCTCGGCCATGGCCGACGCCTCGGAGAAGCTCGTCGAGTTGGCCCGTCAGGCGGCCGCCGACCTGCTGGAGGCCGCCCCCGGCGACGTGGTCCACGACCGCGAGAATGGCGCCTTCCACGTGGCCGGCACCCCGGCTGTGGCCCGTACGTGGGCCGACCTGGCCGAGGCGTCCGACGAGGAGATGGCCGGGTTGTCCGATCACTCCCAGGAGGGGGCCACCTTCCCGTGTGGCACCCACGTCGTGGTCGTGGAGTTGGACACTGAGACCGGGCAGGCCACCATCGACCGTGTGGTGGCCGTCGACGACTCGGGCGTCATCGTCAACCCATTGCTCGCCGCCGGCCAGATCCACGGTGGCCTCGCGCAAGGCATCGCCCAGGGGCTGCTGGAGGAGTTCCGATACGACGCGGACGGCAACCCGCAGACCACCAACCTGGCCGACTACACCGCCGTTTCCACCATGGAGGTACCCAGCTACGAGCGCAGTTTCATGGAGACGCCGTCGCCCCGGAACCCGCTGGGCGCCAAGGGCATCGGCGAGTCGGGGAGCATCGGGTCGACGGCCGCCGTGCAGAGCGCGGTGATCGACGCCTTGTCGCCGTGGGGGATCCACCACCTCGACATGCCCATGACCCCGGAGAAGGTCTGGGCGGCCATGGATGCTTCCTGAGATGGGTGTCCTGTGCCCGGCCTCATGAGCAGGCGAACGTGAGTCTCGTCGGAGAGGGCCCGAACCGGTACCTGGTGGATCGCATGCAGGGCCACCGGCTGTCCATCTTCGGCGAGATGTCGGCCCTGGCCATCGAGACCGGCGCCATCAACCTCGGTCAGGGCTTTCCCGACACTGACGGCCCCCCCGAGGTCACTGCCGCCGCCGTGCAAGCCATCCGCGATGGCTTCAACCAGTACCCGCCGGACCGGGGTATCCCCGAGTTGCGACAGGCCGTGGCCGACCACCAACGGCGCTTCTACGACCTGGACGTGTCGGCGGACGAGGTGATGGTGTCGACCGGAGCATCGGAGGCGTTGGGTGCGACGGTCATGGCCCTGGTCGAGCCGGGACAGGAGGTCGTGGTCTTCGAGCCCTACTTCGACCTTTACGCCGCAGTGATCGAGCTGGCCGGCGGCGTCCGCAGGGCGGTCACCCTGCGGGCTCCCGACTATTCGTTCGATCCCGCCGAGCTGGAGGCGGCCGTCGGCCCGGGCACCCGCCTGCTCATGCTCAACACGCCGCACAACCCGACCGGAAAGGTGTTCAGCCGCTCGGAGTTGGAGGTGGTGGCCCGGGTGGCTGTCGACCACGACCTGATGGTGGTGACCGACGAGGTATACGAGCACATGACCTACGACGGGACCGTGCACTTACCGCTGGCCTCGCTACCGGGGATGGCCGAGCGGACGGTGACCATCTCGTCGGGAGGCAAGTCGTTCGGCCTGACCGGCTGGAAGGTCGGGTGGGCGCACGCCACCGACGACTTGATCCGGGCCGTCCACACTGTCAAGCAACACCTGTCGTTCACCAGCGGGGCTCCGTTCCAGCGAGCCATGGTCACCGCCCTGAATCTGGGCGACGACTACTTCACTGGCCTGGCCGAAGACCTTTGGGCCAAGCGGGACTTGGTGGTCGACGGGCTGTCGTCGATCGGATTCGACGTGTACCCGGCATCGGGCACCTACTACGTGACGGCCGACGTCCGACCCCTCGGTTACGACGACGGCATGGACTTCTGCCGCGACCTACCGGGCCGGTGCGGGGTAGTGGCCGTGCCCAACCGGGTCTTCTATGACGACGAGCAGGCCGGGCGGTCCGTAGTCCGGTTCGCCTACTGCAAGCGGTTCGAGGTCCTCGACGAGGCGATGGACCGCCTCTCGGGGCTGAAGGGGTGAGTCGGTAGTGAGGGTCGCCGGGCTGCAGCACGACATCATGTGGGAGGAACCGTTGGCCACGTGCGCCCACGTGACACCCATGATCGCCGAGGCGGTCGACAGCGGAGCCGACATGGTGTTGCTCACCGAGATGTTCGCTACCGGATTTTCGTTGGCTGCAGAGCGGATCGCCGAGCCACCTGGCGGGCCGACCGAGGCGTTCCTGGCTGATCAGGCCGTTGAGCACGGTGTATGGATGGGCGGCTCGATTCCAACGCTCGATCCGGCGATCGGCGATGGGCGGCCCGTGAACCGATTCCTGCTCGTCGGGCCGGACGGCACCCGCCATGCCTACGACAAGCTCCATCCGTTCTCGTTCGCAGATGAGCACCTGGCCTACGCGGCGGGCGACCGGACCATGACACTCGTCATCGACGGCGTCCGATTCAGCCTCTTCACCTGCTATGACCTGAGATTCGCCGACGCCTTCTGGGGTCTGGCGCACGACACCGACGCATACCTAGTAGTGGCCAATTGGCCAGAGTCGCGGCGTCACCACTGGCGAACCCTGTTGCGGGCCCGGGCCATTGAGAACCAGGCATGGGTGGTCGGCGTGAATCGGGTCGGCGAGGGTAACGGACTGGCCTACTCCGGCGACACGGTAATCGTGGACCCGCTAGGTGAGGCGGTCGCCGAGGGCATCGACCACACGGAGGGCGTGGTGCTGGCCGACGTGGACCCGGTGGTGGTGACCGACGTGCGCGACCGCTTCCGCTTCCTTCCCGATCGGCGGAGCTGAACCCGAGGTGAACACGGCCACCCCGGCGGTTCTCGAACGGGCCCGCTTGCTCGTTGAACCGTCGCTCTCCGCAGCGGTGGACCGGCTAGCCGACGAGCTGCGCTTGTTGGCCCGCTACCACTTCGGCTGGGTGGAGGCCGACGGCTCGCCTTCGGACGCCGGCGCCGGCAAGGGGCTGCGTCCCGCACTGGCCGTGCTCTCAGCGGAGGCGGTGGGTGCCGAAGCGTCGGTTGCCGTGCCCGGGGCGGTTGCCGTGCAACTGGTCCACGACTTCTCGCTGATCCACGACGACATCATCGATGGCGACGACGAGCGCCGGCACCGGCCGACGGTTTGGTCCACCTTCGGGGTCGACGACGCGATCATCGTGGGCGACGCCCTCCACAACCTCGCCTTTCAGGTACTGCTGGAGAACCCTTCGCCGGAGCGGGTGTCGGCCACGGTCCGCCTGGTTCGGGCCACCACATCGATGATCGCCGGGCAGGCCGCCGACATGGCCTTCGACGACCTTTCCGAGGTCGACCTGGCCGCTTGTGTGGCCATGGAGGCCGACAAGACCGGCGCCCTGCTCGGCTACTCGGCGTCGGTTGGGGCCGTCCTGGCCGGGGGAACGGCGCAGCAGATCGACGCCTTGAAGGCCTATGGCGGCGAGCTGGGCCTGGCCTTCCAGGCGGTGGACGACGTGCTGGGCATCTGGGGCGATCCGGCCGTGACAGGCAAGGCGGCCGGCAACGACCTGCGGGAGCGCAAGAAGTCGATGCCGGTAGCGCTGGTGTTGTCGGCTGGTGGGACGGCTTCAGACGAACTGTCCGACCTGTATGCCGTCGAGGGCGACCTGTCGGAAGACCAGGTGGCCCGGGCCGCGGAGCTAATCGCCGATGCCGGAGGGCGGGATGGCACGGTCGCCGAAGCCCGCACGCACCTCGACGCGGCGTTGGCCGCCATAGGCGGGGTCGGCTTCGAGCCCACGGCGGTAGACGAGCTGGCAGCGGTGGCCCGTTTCGTGGCTGACCGCGACTTCTAGAATCCGTCACCGACTCCGAGGCCTCGCTAGAGGCGGTGGATGGCTCCGAGGCGGAGCACGGCTCGACCCTCCTCGCGGCTGCCCGCCAGGTCGACCTCGCCTTCGAGCACCCACTCGTGGTGGCCTTCCGGGTCTGCGATGGTCTGGCGGACCGGCCAGCGATCGCCCCCGGAGTCGTCGAGCACGAAGAACCCTCCACCTCGGGCATGGGCGTCGGTGGGTAGCTCGGAGTGCTCTTCCCAATACGGGGCAATGGCTTCGGTGACTTCGTTGGCGGTGCGGCGGCTCCCGTCGACGGTGGGGACCTCGGCCAGAGCCTCGTGGTCTTCGAGTCGGCGGCGGGCCAGCAACTGCACCCAGCGGAAGGCCTCGTTGCGGACCATGACCCGGAAGGCGCGGGCGTTGCGCGTTACGTCGGGCCGCTCGGGGCTCGATCCGGCATCGGAGGACGCGTCGTTGGCGGTGTCCGAATCGTCGGGATCGCGAAGCTTCTCCCATTCGTCGAGAAGGCTCGAGTCGACCTGGCGGACGACCTCTCCCAGCCACGCCTCGAGGTCGCGGACCGCTTCGGTCCGGCACGGCTCGGGCACCACCTGCACCAGGCCCTTGTAGGCCTCACCGAGGTACCGCAGCACCGTCCCCTCGGACCGCTTCAGGCCGTGATGCTCCACGTACTGGCGGAAGTCGAAGCCCGTTTCGTAAAGTTCGCGGGCCACCGACTTTGGCTTCACGTTCTCGTCCCCCACCCAAGGATGGTGGCGGCGGAACACGTCGAACGTGCCGTACAGGAATTCCTTCAGCGGCCGCGGGTGCTCGACCTCGGCCAGGCGCTCCATGCGCTCCTCGTACTCGACGCCCTCCATCTTCAGACGGGCCACCAACTCCGAGCGCAGCCGGTCGACCTGAGCAGCGAGGATGACGCCCGGGTTCTCCAGTACCGACTCGATGACCGACAGCACGTCCAGCGCGTGCTGACGGGCCGTAATGTCCTCAGCCGTCTCCGCTGCAGCATCCTGATCGACGGTCTTGTCGGCGCCATCGGGAACGCGGTCGGACAGTTCGGGAAGGACTTCCAGGGCGAACAGGGCTAGCGGCTGGTGGAGGGCGAAACGGTCCTGAAGGTCGACACCCACCGACACGTGCCGACCTACCTCGTCGGGTCCGTCCAACTCCACGACCACGCCGGCGTCGCGTAGCGACCGGTAGATGCCGATGGCCCGTCGAACGTGGGTCCGCTGCCGCTCCCGGGGTTCGTGATTGTCGAGCAGGAGCCGCCACATGTCGCGCCACCAGTCGCCGGGACGGGACAGCACGTTCAGCACCATCTGGTGGCTGACCGAGAAGCTCGACGTCAACGCCTCGGGTTGGCCGTCGACCAGCTTCTGGAAGGACTCTTCGTTCCAGTGGGCGTAGCCGCGTTCCGGCGGCTTCTTCTTGACCAACTTCTTCTTCTTACCTGGATCGGCGGCCACCTTCGCCTCCGCCCGCTTGTTCTCGATCCAGTGGATCGGGGCCTGGACCCACACGTGACCCTCGTCATCGAAGCCGCGGCGACCGGCACGACCCGCGATCTGGGCGAACTCCCGGTTACCGAGCAACCGCGTCGAAGTGCCGTCGTACTTGCAGAGCTGGGTGAACAAGACAGTGCGGATAGGGACGTTCACGCCCACGCCGAGTGTGTCGGTGCCGCAGATCAGCTTCAACAGGCCGGCCTGGGCCAGCTTCTCGACCAGCAACCGGTAGCGGGGGAGCATCCCGGCATGGTGGAGGCCGATGCCGTGACCGATGAACCGCTTCAGGTCCCTACCTATCGGCGTGTCGAACCGGAAGCCGCCCACCTCGTCGCGCACCGCCGCCTTTTCGTCCTTGGTGAGCACGTCAAGGCTGCACAGGTCCTGGGCCTTCTCGGCAGCAGCCTTCTGGGTGAAGTGGACGATGTAGACCGGCGCCCTGTCGGTGTCGACCAGCTCGCCAATCGACTCGTGAAGTGGCGTCTCCCGGTACTCGAAGGTCAGCGGCACGGGGCGCACGGTGCCGGCCACCGTGGTTGCCCGGCGGCCAGTGCGGCGGGTCAGGTCCTCTGTGAAGCGGGCCGTCGGACCGAGAGTGGCCGACATGAGGAGAAACTGGGCGCGAGGGAGTTCCAGAAGTGGCACCTGCCAGGCCCATCCCCGCTGAGGGTCGCCGTAGAAGTGGAACTCATCGGCCACCACGAGGCCGAACGGGCACCGCTCGCCGTCGCGCAGGACCTGATGGGCGAGAATCTCCGCAGTGGCGCAGATGATTGGGGCGTCGGGGTTGACCGCGGCATCGCCAGTAACCATGCCCACGTGCTCGGCGCCGAAGTCGCGCGCTAGGGCGAAGAACTTCTCCGAAACCAGCGCCTTGATGGGCGCCGTATAGATGCTTCGCTCGCCCCGGGCCATCGCCGAGGCGTGGGCAGCGGTCGCCACCAGCGACTTGCCCGAACCGGTCGGGGTGGCCAGCACCACGTGGCTTCCACCCAGCAACTCGAGGACAGCCTCCTCCTGGGTCTCGTAAAGCTCAAGGCCACGCTCAGCGGCCCAGTCCACGAACAGCTCGAGCAGCAGGTCCTCGTCGGTCCCCGGTGGAATCCGGTCGGCCAGGGTGGTGGACCGGGCCAGGTTGTCGATGCTCACCCGGGTTCCTCCGTCGACGCCGGACCGGCGACCGCCGCGAGGCCGAAGCCTTCGGCGAGCAGCTCGTAGGAGCGGACTCGAGCCTGGTGGTCGTGGCAAATGGTGACCACCATCAGCTCCTCGGCACCGGTGGCTTCCACCATCGAGGTCAGCCGCTCGACGACTCGCTCGGGTGAGCCGGTGGCGATCGACCGGCGACCCGGCTGGACGGCCAGAGTCTCGGGACGGCGGAAGGGGTCATTGGAGGGGTCCGCATGCGGGTCGGGAGCGGGGACCGGGCCGCGTAGGCCTGCGGCCCGCCACGCTCGGACCGCCGAGACGATGCGCTCGGCTTCTTCGTCGGTCTCAGCGCACACCGCGCTGGCGCAGTGCAGCACTCGCGGCTCGGCACATCGGGTCGACGGCCGGAATTGGCGTCGGTAGGCGTCGACGATCGGGCCGCCGTCGACCTGGGCGATGAAGTCGGCCCAACCCAGAGGCAGCCCGAAGTGGGCGGCGTAGGCCGCTGAGTCGGCGCTGGAGGCCAGCAGCCACACTTCCGGTGGTTCCTCAGGTCGAGGTGTGGCCCGCACACCCTGAATGGGGCTGTGAGCGGGCAGAGTGTCGTCCACCAGATGGAGAAGTTCCTCGACCTGGTTCGGGTAATACTCGAGGCCGAGGCGGGTTCCACCTCGGGCCAGGGCGGCGGCCGTCAAGTGGTCCGATCCCGGTGCCCTGCCTACCCCTAGGTCGATCCGGCCCGGGTGAAGAGAGGCCAGCACGCAGAACGACTCGGCCACCTTCAGGGGTGCGTAGTGGGTGAGCATCACGCCGCCCGATCCGACCCGCATCCGGTCGGTGGCGCCAGCGATCGACCCGATCAGAGCCTCAGGGCTAGACCCGGCTAGGCCGTCCATCCCGTGGTGCTCGGCCACCCAGTAGCGGTGGTAACCGAGTGCCTCGGTGCGACAGGCCAGGTCCAGGGTGTTACGCAGGGCATCGCCCGGTGTGGAACCGGTCGGCACCGGCGACTGGTCGAGCACCGACAGCAGGGTCACGGGCGGGCCGTCCCACCGGCTATCGGATCGGCCACCGGGACAGGTCGCACCAAGGCGATCCGCTCCGCTTCGACCACCGGACGCAGTGCACACCCCTCGAGGTGGTCGTTCACCATGCCCATCGCCTGCATGAGGGCGTACACGGTGGTTGGGCCGACGAACGACCAACCGCGCCGTTTCAGATCGCGGCTGAGCACAGCGGACTCCCGCGTGGAGGCCGGGATCCCGCCCGGACCGTTGCCGGACCGGGTGGCAACTGCGGGTTCGAAGGACCATAAGTAGGCGGCCAGGGACCCGAACTCGGCGGTCACCTCGAGTGCTCGGGCTGCGTTGTTGATCGTCGACTCGACCTTGCCGCGGTGGCGGACTATGCCAGCGTCGCCGAGGCACCGGACGACGTCGTCCTCGGTGAACCCGGCTACCAACTCCGGTTCGAAGCCGGCGAAAGCGACCCGGAACGCCTCGCGCTTGCGGAGAATGGTCAGCCACGACAGGCCGGCCTGAAATCCCTCTAGGCAGACCTTCTCGAACAGGTGGACGTCGTCTACCACCGGCCGGCCCCACTCGTCATCGTGGTAGGAGCGGTAGTCGTCGTGGTCACCCGGCCACCAGCACCGAGTGATTCCGTCATCACCCCGGATCAGGCCGTCCGCTTCCGTCGCTACCACGACTCGACAGTACGCTCCGGTCCGCCCGACCCGACTCCCGGAGGTCCCACCATGATCGTCCTTGCTGGCACCATCACCTTCGACCCCGACAGCGCCGATGACATGATGGCCGCGGTAGCCGTGGTCGTGGAGGCCACCCGCGATGAGGAAGGCTGCCTCGAGTACGTGATGGGCGCCGACCCTCTGGTTGCCGGGCGGCTCAACCTTTTCGAACGTTGGGAGTCCGACGAGCACCTCGGCGCCCACCAGAAAGCTGACCACAGCCGAACTTTCCAGCGGGCCCTGGGCGGATGCGGCATGACCGGCGTGTCGATCGACCGCTACGAGGTTGCTTCGGTCACCAAGGTTCTCTGACCAAACTTCACATACGGAGGCGAAAGCGGATGAACCTCAAATCACTCTTCTTCGGAACCATTCTCGCCATCTCAGGCGGAATCATCGCAGGTGGACTCATCGGCGAATGGTGGGCCTTCGCCATCCTCATCCCCGCCGGGGCCTACGCAGGATGGACACTTGGAGAACGCAAACCGAGCAACCCCTGAGAGCTCTCGCAACTACCTTTCTTCTCCTTACTTTTCTCCCAGATCTCCCGGCGGGACCATGAGATCGCAAAGAGGACCCTCGGGGGCGCAGGTCTGACGCTCTTCACCGCCTGTGGTGGAGGGTGCTCGTTGGTCTGGGGCGGGAACTCAACCAGTCCATCCAACGGTGGGGAGGCATTTCTCAGGTGTCGGCGGCCAGGTGGCGGGCCACGTCGTTCCAGCGGTCTAACGCGTCGGGCTCTCGTCGCCAGTGGTCGAGGGCCGTGTACGTCATGACCCGAACGTCCGGGGCGACCCCGCGGTAGCGGTCGGCCAGCACACCGCCCAGATCCGACCAGGTGGCCGTCACCGTGAAGTGGTCGAGTACCTCGTCGGTGACAAGTTCGGTCATGCCAGCCAGGTCGCCGGCCTTCTGCCGGATGTTCAACTCGTCCTGCAAGCCATCGAAGCCGCTGTGTTCCAGTACCGGTGCATAGTTGGGGGTCGAGCCGTAGAAGGCGATAGTGGACCGGTTGGCCTCCCGGCTGGTGGCCAACTCCTCGTCGTTGTCGCCCACAGCGGCGATCACCGGGCACACCACGGTGACGTGGCCCCGGCGGCGCCCGGGCCTGGTGGCCCCCGCCGCGACCCAATTCAACATCACCTCGGTGTGCCCGCCGCGGGCGTGGAT
>JAZADN010000065.1:0-6770 GCA_036123585.1 Actinomycetota bacterium
TTCTGGTAGTCGGTGACTGCCACCACCGGACCCTCGCCGTCGGCCAGCAGACGGGTCACCAGCGGAACCTCGGCCGGGGCCTCGGGATGAAGCCGGTTGCGGCGCTCCACGGCCAGGGCTTCCTCGCGGAGCCGCTTGTAGGACGTGGCGCTCCACAGGTCGACGGCCACGTTCCACCGCTCGGCCAGTTCGGTCGCCGCGACCCGGGCTGCGCCGTTGGCCGATCCGGAGAACACCAGCGTGGCCCGTGCCCGGCTGCGATCTTCGCCGGAAGCCTGCTCGTCGAAAGTAGCGGGGTCGGGGGCATCTGCCCAGAGGTACAGCCCGCGGACCACCTCGGCGTCGGTGACGTGGTCGGGTCGGGGCGGCATCTCGTACGCCTCGTTGTAGAGGGTCACGTAGTAGAAGTAATCCTCGTTTGTGGCTGGGTCCTCGCTCCCGTACATCCGGCTCAGTCCGTCGTCGATCACCGCCGCCAACTCGTAGGCGAAGGCCGGGTCGAAGGCCTGGCAGGCCGGCACGGTGGCGGCCAGCAGCAGGCTGTGGCCGTCCTGGTGTTGGAGGCCTTCGCCGGCCAACGTGGTCCGGCCGGCCGTTGCCCCGAGCAGGAAGCCGCGGGCCCGCGAGTCGGCCGCCGACCAGATCGAGTCGCCCACCCGCTGAAAGCCAAACATCGAGTAGAAGGTGTAGAAGGGCACCATGGGCACGCCGAGGTTGGCGTGGCTGGTCCCCGCGGCGATGAAGCTAGACATCGACCCGCACTCGGTGATGCCCTCCTCGATGAGCTGCCCGTCGGTGCTCTCGCTATACGACAGCAGCAACTCGTGGTCGACCGGCTCGTACAGCTGGCCAAATGGGGCGTAGATGCCGAACTCCCGGAACAGGGAGTCCATGCCGAACGTGCGGGCCTCGTCGGGGACGATGGGGACGACTCGCGGTCCGAAGGCCTCGTCGCGCATCAGATCGCGCAACAGGCTGGTCATGGCCATGGTGGTCGACACGGCCCGTCCCTCCGAGCCCTTGGCTAACCCGGCGAACACCGACGGGTCGGGCAGCGACAGCGGACGTCGGTCCCGGATCCGGCGCTTGGGGATGGAGCCACCGAGAGCTCGGCGGCGTTGCACCAGGTACTCGTACTCGGGGCTGTCCATTTCGGGCCGGTAGTAGGGCGCCCGGTCGCCGGCCAGGTCCGACTCGGAGATCTCGTCCTCGAGGTCGAGGCGTTCCCGGAGTGCCAGCAACTCGGTGGTCGACATCTTCTTGATCTGGTGGGTGGCGTTGCGGGCCTCGAAGCCTTCGCCGAGCGTCCACCCCTTGATGGTCTTGGCGAGGATGACCGTGGGAGCATCGTTCTCTTCCGTGGCGTTCCGGTAGGCGGCGTAGACCTTCTGGTAGTCGTGGCCCCCGCGGGGCAGGTTGGCCAGTTGCTCGTCGGAGAGGTGGTCGACCATGGCCCGCAGGCGGGGATCGGGGCCGAAGAAATGCTCGCGGACGTAGTCGCCGCCCTCCACGGCCAGGCGTTGGTACTCGCCATCGACGGTGGAGTTGAACTTGTTGAGTAGCACCCCGTCGATGTCGGCGTGGATGAGTTCGTCCCACGCCGAGCCCCAGATCACCTTGAGCACGTTCCAGCCGGCGCCGCGGAACACTCCCTCCAGTTCCTGAATGACCTGGCCGTTGCCGCGCACTGGGCCATCGAGGCGTTGCAGGTTGCAGTTGACGATCCACACCAGATTGCCGAGGCCGGACCGGCCGGCCAGCGAGATGGCGCCCAGGGTCTCCGGTTCGTCGCACTCACCGTCGCCGAGGAAGCAAAAGACCCGGCTCTCCGAGGTGTCGTCGATGCGGCGGTTCTTGAGGTACTGGTTGAAGCGGGCGTGGTAGATGGAATTGATTGGGCCTAGCCCCATGGACACGGTGGGGAACTCCCAGAAATCCGGCATGAGGCGGGGATGCGGGTAGCTGGACAGGCCGCCGCCACCGATCTCCATGCGGAACCGGTCGAGGTGGTGGTCTTCGAGGCGCCTCTCCAGGTAGGCCCGGGCGTAGACCCCGGGTGCGGCGTGGCCCTGGAAGTAGACGTGGTCGCCGGGCTGGCCGTCGTCCTTACCCCGGAAGAACCAGTTGAACCCGACCTCGTACAGCGACGCCGACGAGGCGAAAGTGGATAGGTGGCCGCCGATGCCGTCGGACGTCTTGTTGGCGTTGATGACCATCGCCGCGGCGTTCCAGCGGATGAAGGCACGGATTCGCCGTTCGATGTGCTCGTCGCCGGGAAACCACGGCTGGTCCTCGGTGGCGATGGTGTTGACATAGGGCGTCCAGGTCGGCGGGGCGTTGCCGACGTTCAACTCGCCGGCCCGCTCCAGCAACTTGGCCAGCATGAACCGAGCCCGCCGCCGACCGGACCGGTCGACCAGAGCGTCGAAGGAGTCGATCCACTCCCTCGTCTCTGCCGGGTCGCCGTCTGGTAGCTGGCGCGTGAAGCCGTCGATCACAAATGCATTCTGCCATGTGCCTAAAGGGGCGGCTGAGGGTACGCGTGAGATTTCGGGCCTATCGGTAGGGTCGCTGGCCGTGTCCGGTTCCGATCGCCTGTTCGACCTCCCCAGCGACCGGGATTCCCTATCCGAGGTGGCGGGGGACCTGACCGGGAGGGGCAACGTTTCCTCGCTGCGGGTCTACACCGACGGCGCGTGTTCCGGGAATCCCGGTCCGGGCGGCTGGGCGTGGGTCGTGCCCGACGGCCCGTTCGCCGCCGGCTACGAGGCCCGGACGACCAACCAACGGATGGAACTCACAGCCACCCTGGAGGCGGTCGGCCGCTTCGAGGGGCCAGTCACGGTGGTCAGCGACTCCACCTACGTTGTGCACTGCTTCCGCGACGGTTGGTGGGAGAAGTGGCTCCGCAAGGGCTGGGTAAATGCCAAGAAGGAACCGGTGGCCAACCGGGACCTGTGGGAGCCGTTGGTGGCCGCAGTGGTGGAGCGGGATGACGTCTCGTTCGAATGGGTCAAGGGCCATTCGGGGGACCGTTGGAACGACGTGGCCGACCGGCTGGCCGTCGATGCGGGGAATATGCAGGCGGCGCTCTCGGGGGACGTTCCGCCTCGCTAGCGGTCCGGCCGATTCAGCGCAGCAGATTCAGCCACTTGGCCAGAGAAGCCCGGGGTGTGCCGGGCAGGGCGATAGACACCACAACGTCTTCGCCGTCGTCCCACGGGCCGTCAACCGCGACGGTGGTCGACGGGCCGCACACTTGGAGCACGGTGCGTTCGTCGGGCCGGTCGTCGACTCGGATCAGTCCCTTGGCGCGCACCACGCCCGAGGGGCGGGCCTTGGTCCACGTCTCGAGTGAGGACCGAGACACCGGGCCATCCAGCCAGCGGGAGACTGTGACGTGCGTCGGCCCTGGCTCTCCGAGTGACAGGTGGTTTTGGTCCCTGCTGTCGGTCTCGCTCCCGTGCCTGCCGTCAGTGGGGCGCGGCCTACGGGGCATCGGCCCTAACAGCAGTCCGGCTGGGACCGGTGACCTCAGCACCGTGGCGTCGGTGGTGCGAGACAGCCAGGCCTCGGCCGTCTTCAGGCTGGAGGGGCTCGCCGCGTCGGTACGGGAGACGACCACCAGGTTGGCGCACGTCACCTGAGCGACCACCGTGTCGCCCACGTAGCGGTCAGCGGCCCAGTCCTGGATGGACAGTGGGTCGACGACGACCACGATCCCGTCGGGGCTGAAGCCGGGGGAGTGGGCCCACTGGGCAACCTTGTCTGGTTGGCCCACGCCGCTCACCTCGACCACCACCCGGTCGATCCGGTCGGCGAACGAGCGGAGGGTGTCAAGGGTCGTGGCGAAGTCGTCCGCGATGGAACAGCAGACGCAACCGTTGGCCAGGGTGAGCACGTCTTCTGTGGTCGACTCGAGCAGGCGTCCGTCGATGTCGACCTCTCCGAAGTCGTTGACCAGCACGGCGATGCGCTGGCCATCGGGCTCGGCCAGCAGGCGGTTCAACAGGGTGGTCTTGCCGGCTCCGAGGTAGCCGCCCACCACGGTCAGGGGTAGGCGGTCCGGCTGGTAGGCCATGTCTCGTCCTCGGATGGCTTGGTGGGTGATCCCGGCCGGGTATTGGGGTTCAGTTCCGGGCCGCGCCCTCGTGGAGGACGCCACTGCTCATGGTGCCCCATACGGGGATGTCCCGCAGCTCCATCGGATCGACCTCGAAGGGGTCGGCATCCAGGACGGCGCAGTCGGCGAACTTGCGGGGACTGATTGAGCCGATCTCATCTTCCATGCGGAGTTGCCACGCACCACCCAAGGTCACCGCCCGCAGGGCTTCGGCCACGGAGATGCGTTCCTCGGGCCCCAGGATCTCACCCGACGGGATGATGCGGTTGACGGCGGCCCAGGCCACGTGCAACGAGCCGATCGGGGTGACCGGCGAGTCGGAGTGCATCGACAGAGGGACGCCGAGGTCCAGCGCAGTCCGCGCTGCGTTCATGCGGGCGGCCCGGTCAGGTCCGACGGTGATGGTGCGGTGTTGGTCACCCCAGTACCAGGTGTGGTTGGCGAACACGTTGGCGCACATGCCCAGTGCCTTCATCTTCCGGTACTGGCCGGGGCTGGTCATCTGGCAGTGCTGGATGGTGTGCCGGTGATCCGGCATCGGGTGGGTGGTCTGGACCTTCTCGAAGGCCTCGAGCAGGGCCTCGACGGCCTGGTCTCCGTTGGCGTGGGTATGGACCTGCAGCCCGGCTCGGTGGTACGGGGCGATCCGGTCAGCAACCTGCTCGGGCGCGATGAGCCAGATTCCATTCGGGCCACCGTGCAGGTAGCCGGGCCAGCGCAATCGGGCAGTGCCGCCCTGGATAGAGCCGTCCATGAGCAGTTTGACGTTGCCGAACCGGACCCGGTCTGAGGACCGCCTCTTCAGGTCGACGAGCTGAGCAGCACACGCTTCGTCACCGTCGGGGGCGTACATGACAGCGCCGTGGAACATGGCAGTACGCACTGGGAACGACCCGTCACAGACCTCCAGCCATTGGCGGACGGTGGCCTCCTCAAGCAGGTTGGAGGTGCCGAGGTCGGTGACGGTGGTGACGCCGACGTTGCGGGCCGCCCGGCCGAACTGGCGGATGGACTCGTCGGACCGGAGGCGTCCAAAGAACGAGCGAAAGGGCTTTCCGGCCAGGAACATGGCCGCTGGCTCCTGGAGTTCGCCGGTCGGCCAGCCCGAGGCATCTCTGGGCACGCCCTCAGCCATGGTGTCGGGCGTGATGCCCTGGGCCTCCATGAGGGCTGAGTTGACGGTCGCCAGGTGCATGTTGGAGTGGATGACGAAGATCTGCCGGGAGGTCGACACGGCGTCGAGCTGGCGTCGGTCGAACCGCTCGCCGCTCCAGTAGATGGGATCGAGGCCCCACGCGAGGAGGGGCTCATCGGGGTCGTCGATCTCCCTGTCGGCCTCGCGGAGCCGTTCCACCACGCTCTCGGGCGTGGAACAACCCGGCCACCACTTACCTTCCGGGCCGATCCGTCCCTCGTAGCCGACGTAGGTGTGCTGCCAGATCCCTCCGGTGTCCTTGTGGCTATGGGCCTCCACAAAGCCGGGGAGCAGGACCTTGTCGGCCAGTGAGTCGTCGATGGTGCCGCCGTAGATAGCGACGAGCGCGGCGGGGTCGTCCACGGCCAGGAAGCGGCCGTCGCGTACGGCCACCGCGGTGCCAGTGGGCCTGGCCGGGTCGAGGGTGTGGACGATCCGGGCCGGGAAGATGGTGGTGGGGGTCCCGTCTGGAGAGGCGCCACTCATGCGGGCAAGGCTAACCCTCCAGTACGGATCCGTACTGGTCCGGCTGGGAATCTCCGGCGGGGCCCGTCGGGCGGGCATAGGGTCGCGGGCACCGAGGAGAGGAGGTGGTCCACATCAACGGCAATACCAATGACAGTCGACTGGGGACTTCGGAGGTGGACGGCCGCTGAGCGGCACTGGACCACTCGGCGAATTCCCGCCGATCCACCCTCGGGAGACGACCGCCGGCTCTGGTCCCCGCCGGCACGAACGGTCCTCCCGGGACTTCCAGTCGACCTGAAGGTCAAATGAGTGACGAGACGGGAGCGGGCCCACGGGTCCCGCTCCCGTCTCGCGTTTTCTGGCGAAGTCGACGCGCAGTGCGTGGGGTATGTCCTGACGGGAGCGCTGGATCTGAGATGGGCACCGTCGCCGTGAGTCCTGGCCGGAGGGTTGTCTCCTCACAAGGCTGCGATTTTGCACAGAGCTCTAATTGATTCAGGAGTTACTTTCCTCTACCCTTACGTCAACTGCCGACCTCGGTGAAGTTCCGAGGGCTGGCTTCGGAAGATGTCTTCCAAAGGTGGAGGGGAATAGAGATGATTGGACGTGCACGTGCACTTGTGGCGCTTTTGCTTGGCTTGGCGCTAGTAGCCGGAGCGTGTGGCTCGGACGGAGGCGACGACTCGTCGGCCTCGTCGGGCGGCGATTCTGCTTCGGCGACGACTGCTGCGCCGGCTACTACGGCTGCGCCGGCTACTACGGCTGCGCCGGCTACGACGGCGGCTCCGGCCCAGGAGGAGGTCGGCACGGTCGAAGACCATCTGGGCGATGGGAGCCTTGGTGAGGTCCGGGTTGGTCCGGGCGAGGAGATCCAGATCCGGTCGTTGAACGCGATCTCTGGCGATGTGGCGTTCCTCGGTATTCCGAACCAGCGTGGCGTGGAGTTGGCGGTTGCCGACTACGGCCAGATCGGTGGCCATGACG
>JAZADN010000066.1:0-30609 GCA_036123585.1 Actinomycetota bacterium
GTGAGAGAAACATTGAGGTCGGACCCTCAGGAACCGCGATAGTCCGTGCCTGGGCATCCCAGATACCGGCAGCCATATCGTGGAGTTGGGCTAGAAGGTAATTTTGAGCCGTCCGATCAACCACGTGGCGCATCTCTCTGGCAATGCTCTGCATCCCGTGCCAGACGGTTGACAACGTGATCGGATCAACACTCTGGCGGGCTTCACCCGAGTTAGTCATCGGTTCCCTCCCGTTTGGTTGCTGAGAGCGGACGAGTCGCTGACACTGGTGAGCACATATCCATGCTGCCGATCCACTTCACAACTGAAGGTCTCCGGAACGACCACTGTGGTCTTTTCCTCCTCGACGATGGCCGGCCCCTCAAACCGGTTACCCGACCGCAGCAGACTTCCGTCATAGACGGGGGTCTCGACTGGCACACCGTTAAAGATGCATTCTCGCGTCGACTTTTGCGCTGCGGCGGCGTCGGAAGATCCCTCTTCGGCCTCGCTCAGTTCGAACCTGGCCTTCTTCACCGTCGCTTTGAGATAGAAGGTCAACAGTTCGGTCTCTTTCCAGGGCATCTGGAAGGTGTAGAGCTCTTCGTGCCGACGGTGGAAGTTGGCAACGGATTCAGAAACGCTTTCGCCGTCAACGTCGCCGAGCGGAAACGACACCTCGACCTCGCTGAACTGGCCGATATATCGCATGGCGACCGTTCGCACGAACTCAACATCTCCCGGATGTGCACCCATGTCCTGCAGACCGCTGGCCGCCTCGTCCTCCATCTCCTGGAAGAGCTCGGCGATTCTCCTTAGGTCCACTGTCGCTGAAGGGGCGATGTAGGAACGTGCGTAATTCCTGCCGATATCCATGGCAAACATCCCGAAAGCAGAAAATGTCGCAGCGATGCTCGGCACAATTACTGTCGGCACTCGCAAGCGCTCCGCGATGAACGCTGCGTGAACTGGCCCTGCACCTCCACCCGCAACGATGGCGATGTCTCGCACGTCAAGGCCTCTGGAAGTGAATACTTCGCTGATCTGATCCGCCATGAAGGAACTGACTGCCGTAAGGATCGCCTGGGCCGCTTCTACTTCAGTCATGCCCAGTGGTTCGGCGACCTCCGTCCGGACAGCCTCGGCAGCCTTAGACCGGTCCAGTGCGATCTCGCCTCCGAGGAAATAGCCGGGGTCGACATACCCCAGTAGGACATCCGCATCGGTAGTCGTGGGCAAGGTTCCGCCTTTGCCGTAACAGGCTGGCCCAGGATCGCTCCCCGCCGACTGCGGGCCGACTCGGAGCAGACCCAGCGAGTCAATCCACGCGATCGAGCCCCCGCCAGCCCCCGCTGAGTGGACATCAACCATCTTGATGCCGACACGTTCGTCCCCGGCCCAGTTTTCGGTAGTGGTCGGGACTTCAGCGTCCATGACGACTCCGATATCAATGGAAGTGCCCCCCATGTCGAAGGAGAGAACGTTCCTGTGGCCCGCAGTCTCGCCGGCGTAGATCGCGGCGGCGGGCGCGGCGGCGGGTCCTGAACCGATCAAGTACACGGCGCGTCTGCGACAGCGGTCAACGGTCTCCACTAGACCGTCCGACAGCATCATCAGGAGCGTGCCGTCAAAACCATTGTCATGAAGTCGGCGCTCCAAGGCGTCTAGATAGCGTTCCACCACGGGCCCGACGTACGCCGAGACAACTGTCGTCGAGAACCGCTCCCACTCCCGCCAGACCGGCAAGATGTCGTGGGAGGTCGTCACGTGGGCGTCAGGCAGGACCTCTTGGACGATTTCCTGCGCCCGACGCTCGTTCTCTGGCGCTGCATAGGAATGCAAAAAACAGATCGCCACCGCCTCTGTGCCGTCATCGCCTAGTTGCTGAGCAGCAAGACGAACGTCCGCCTCGTCGAGCTCCTCGAGGATCTCTCCTTCATAGGTAGACCTCTCTGTGGCCTCAAGCCTGCGGCGTCGCGGAACCAAAGGGTCGTATGGCGGAACGAACACGTTGTACATCGAAGTTCGAACGTTCTTGTAGCCCCGTCGGATCTCGATGACGTCGGGAAAGTTCCGGGTGGTGATCATCCCGGTCGTCGCGCCGTCCTTGTTGATGAGCGTGTTGGTCGCAAGCGTTGTTCCGTGAATCAGCAGCCCGACCTGGGCTACAAAACCTTCAACCGTGAGGTCATAGGCAACCGACGCCTTTTCAAGCGCATCCATGAGGCCGATCGAGGGGTCGCTCGGGGTCGTAGGCGCCTTGAACTGTCGAACCTCACCCGACGCCTCCTGGAGCACGAGACAGTCGGTGAAGGTTCCACCTACGTCAATCGCGATTCGGAACACGAGACCCCCAATTTCACCCACGTTCTATCGCTTTGGGATCGGGCGAGACCACCCTCGTAATGGGAGTGGAAGCCCGAGATCCCCTGGTATCAAAGTAGATCCAACCCAAAGGCAGGCACTGGTATACCAGCAACATACGGGGGGGCGCAAATGGCGGCCATGCGGACAAAACCTGCTTGTTTGGATACCGACCACCACCCATCTCCCAGGCGATGCTGGCCCAGCCAGTTGAACGCCTCTTATGAGGGAGGAAGCCGAGTTCGCCCCGTCCCGGCGGGCGGGGTCGAGTTACCCAAGGGCGGCAGCGCCGGCGTCCGCTAGGGGCCGATCAGGAAGCCAGCGAGAAACACGCCACGGCCGCCAGTCCAAACAGCCCGCCAATCGCTTGGATTCGATAGAGCCGCTCACCCAGAAAACGCCACGACACTGCCACACTGACTGCCGGGCACAGGGCGATCAGTGCCGTGACCACCGCCGCCGATCCACGCAGGTAGGCCGCCGTGCTGAGCAGGAAGGCCACTGAACTGGTGAAGCCGAGCACCATCCCATAACGTCGCACCACCCTCTCGGGCCAGAGCCGCTGGGACTGCCGTCGCGCAGCGAACGGAAGGACCAGCGCTCCGGTGGCCAACACCAAGAAGGCCGGCAGGTCCCCCGACTCCGGAGCCGCCTGGGTGATGAACACGCCGGCCATACCGATACTGGTCCCCACCACCACCGCTAGGCCTATGGCTGGACTTCGTAGGAACTCAGAAGCTCTGGGCACCCTGCCCTCCCCGGAGAGAAGGACCACTGCCGGGATGGCCAATAGAACACCCAGTAGCTCGATAGGCGCCAGATTCTGGCCAATGAACGGTCCAACGATGGCCGGCACGACGATCATTGTGAGGCCGTAGCCGGGGGCGAATACCGCTACGGGACCGCGGGCCATTCCCAGGTACAACAGCGGTCGGGTTACGGCGGTCATCAGGCCGGCACCGACCGGCCAGAGCACGTCGGCGAGGCGCACCACCTCTGGGGGTCGGAGCAGAACCACAACGCCGAGGAACACCACGGCGACGGTGGTGGCAGTCAAGGCGACCGAAATGGCGGCCCCAGGGCGGTCGGCCCGCCGGATGGCCACGCCTCCCAGTAGGTCTCCTAAGCCGAAGAAGACGGCTGCTAGGCCGGCGAGGAGGACGGTCACCGGCGCATGCTGCCCGCCACCACCCTGACCGGCCACCCCGGGCGACGGGAAATCCCCAGACCCGGGAACTCCGTCGGGCTGGGTCGCCTAGCCTCCGCCCGATGGAGGGGACCATGCTGGTACACGGCTACGAGGTCGGAGCGGGCGCTGATCTAGCTGGCGCCGATCTGACCGACAGCGACCTCCGATCCGCTGACCTGAGCGGTTCGTGGCTGGGTGGCGCAGTGCTGAGTGGCTCGGACCTGTCCGATGCCCACCTGGTAGGCGCCGACCTGCGCCATGCCATCTGCCGGGCCACCGTGTTCGCCGACGCGGACCTGCACCATGCCAACCTGTGGAACGCTGATCTCACCGAGGCGCGTCTAGGCGGGGCGACCCTCAGTCGCTCGTGGTTAGGGAACGCCCGAATGGCGGGCGCGGACCTGCGCAGCGCCGAACTGGGCGGGGCATGGCTCACCGCTGCGGACCTGACCGGGGCGACCCTCGGGGCAGCCATCCTCGCCGGCACCTGTCTTACCCGGACCTGCATGCGCGAGGCTGACCTAACCGGAGCGTTTGCCGGTGGAGCCGACCTGCGCAGCGCCATGTTGAACGGGGCCACCATCCGGGCCGCCAACCTCTCGGGGGCCATCCTGCGGGGCGCCTCACTGATCGGCGCCGATCTGGGTCTGTCTGACCTGGTGGGCGCCGACCTGACCGATGCTCAACTCGACGGGGTCTCCCTCGACGGCATCCGCCACGACGACACCACCCGTTGGCCGAGAAACTTCACACCGCCATCGTCCGGTGGCCTGAACGACCACGACTGACCATCATGGGGGCACGCCATGGCTGAAAACGGATTCCCGACTTCGATCGAAGAGGTCACCGCCGACTGGCTGACCGACGCCCTGACCGCGGCCGGCGAATTGGACGGCAGCCGAGTGACGGACTTCTCTTCGGAACTCATCGGCCAGGGGGTCGGCCTCCTCGGCCTGCTCCACCGGATCACCCCCAACTACAGCGACGGAGGGGTCGGCCCGGCCTCCGTGGTGCTGAAGTCGCCGGTCGACCACGAGGAGACCCGCTTCCTCACTCGGACCTTCGGGTTCTACGGCAAGGAGGTGGCCTTCTACCGGACCGCTTCGGATGCCAGCCCGCTGGCCACTCCTAGGTGCCTGGCCGCCGAACACGATCCGGAGAGCGACGACTTCGTCCTCCTGCTGGAGGACTTGTCCGACGCCGACGTCTACAGCCAACTGGACGGCTGTCCACCGGACCTGGCCGAGAGTGCCCTTAGGGCGCTAGCTCGCCATCACGCCGCCTTCTGGGAGAGCCCGGCCTTCGACACCGAGTTGTCGTGGCTACCCGCCGGGTGGGACCCGCCCATGCCTCAAGGTGTCCAGCACGGCGTGGCGACCGGGTGGGAGCCGTTTCTGGCTGCCTTCGGCGAACGGGTCGACGACGACATCCGGGCCATCGGCGAGCGGTTCCCTGCAGTGACCGCCGAGATGATGACGTTCCCGGAACGGGAGGTCACCTTCGCCCACGCCGACTACCGCCTGGACAACCTCTTCTTCCGGAAGGACAGCGGCGGCGGCGACCCTGACGTGGTGGCTATCGACTGGCAGATTTGTGTGAAGACGGTCGGCGGCTACGACGTCGGCTACTTCCTCAGCCAGAGTCTCACCGTCGAGGACCGGCGCACCCATGAGACCCGCCTGTTGGAGGCCTACCGGGAGACCCTGGCCGAGTCGGGCATCGACTACCCGGCTGACCAGCTCTGGGAGGACTACCGTCGCACCGCCCTGTTCTGCCTCTGCTACCCCATCCAGGCCGGCGGCACCATCGAGTTGGTCAACGAACGCGCTGTGGCCCTAGTCGGCGACATGCTGGACCGGGTGGTGACGGCCATTCGGGATCTGGACGCCGCCGAGTTCCTGCCCTAGGAGCCCCCGACCGGCACGGCGGCCCGACCACTGTCAAGGGCTCAGCCTGTCAGGTGGGCCGTGTCGTTGAAGCCACGCAAGGACGGCCCAGTCGGCCCGAAGCCAACGGTCATGATCGAGGCGGGAGCCACGAACGTCCGCCACGCAACCTCGTCACCCACGTCGAGCGTCCACGCCAGAGCCGCCTTGACAGGTGACACGTGGGTGACAACCACCACCTCCTTGGTACGCGCCTCCTCGACCAGATCGTCCAGCGCTGCCCGGACCCTCCGACCGAGCGAACGGTGCGACTCTCCACCGGGCGGCGACCAGTCCAGGTCGGCCCGCCATGCCGCCCAGGTCTCGGCCGGGACATCGGCCACCGGGAGGCCGTCGAACTCGCCGTAGTCCATCTCGATCCACCGGTCGTCGACTTCGACCACACACTCGACACCATCGACCTGCACGAACGCATCCGCCGTGCGTCGGGTCCGCAGCAGCGGGCTGGATACCACCCGGTCGACTGGACCGACCGCTGCAGCAACGGCCGCGGCCTGCCACTCCCCCAACTCGTCGAGGTCCGGGTCCAGACGGCCTAGCAGCAGTCCGGAGGCGTTCGCCTTGGTCCGGCCGTGGCGGACTACGTAGAGCATCAGCGCTGCCCCGGGACAGTCAGGCGACCCTCGCGGATCAGGGCCCGACGGACCTCGGGGCGGTCCAACCCGAAATACCTCCAAGCCCAGACTCCCACTCCGAGGCCGGCCACCTCGAGCAGCAGGCCGGTAGCGCCACGGCCGAACTCCGGTAGCGGACCGTCACCCAGCACGTCGACCCCTGTGAACGGCCACCAAAACAAGTCGGTGTCGGCCCACGTTCCATCAAGCACCAGATGAGCCAGTAGTCCGACGGGCACGCCCAGCCACCGGCGTTGGATGTGGCGTTGCCCGCGGGCCACCACCATCACCGCTGCCAGAGCGATCGCACCGAAAGCCGGAGTGTGGAGAACCCATGGCCCGCCGACTAGGGCTTCGCCCACGGGCAGGAGTGCTCCAACCATGACGAAGCGCATGTCCATCTCCGCGCTCTTGAAGATGAGAGCGACGGCCACGACTGCGACCACTGCGAACCAGATGAGCACCGTGACTCCCGCCGTCGGGCTTCAGCGGACAACCAGCCGGCCGCACTCACTGCAGTCGGCCAGCGTTCCCTCGGGCAACTGCCGCACCCGATCGGCCTCCACGGCGGGCATGGAGGACGGACAGCCACTGCAGTCCATACCTGAGAAGCCGACGACGGTGCTGGGGCCGAAAGCGGGGCGGTTGCGCTCGTAGCGGACCATGAGTTCGTCGGGAACGGTGTGGACTGCTTCGGCCCGCCGACCCGCGGACTCGGCCAGCTCCCCGATGATCGCCCCCTCTGCCTCCCCGAGGGCGTTGCTCGCCGCGGTGACCGCCTCGTCCTGCTCGTCGGCCACCGTGACCAGTTCGACGAGCCGGGCGTCGATCGGCTCGACCAACTCCATGACCTCAAGGACCTGGCCCTCCAGGCCGTCCTGACGGCGTCGGAGGTGGCCCATCTCGTCCTGCAGGCTGGTGGCCTCCTTCGGGCTGGTAATTCCGCCGCTGTAGAGCTTCTCGTTGAGTTCCGCCAGGCGAGACTCGACGGCTGCCACCTCGCCCTCGTATCGGTTCTGTCGTTGGAGGTGCTCCAGGCGCTCCAGTCCTAGGCCCTCGGCCTCGGCGGCAGTCTCGGCGCGGGCCACCTCGGCAGCAGCCAGGACGGTTCGCTCCGGCAGGTTGGCCCGCCGGTGCTCCAACTGCCCCTTCAGGACGTCTTCGGCCTGGACGTCGAAGAGCGCCTTCATCAGTAGACGCCGCCGAGCTTGTGGTGGTCCCAGGTGATGACGGTCTCTGGTTCGACAATCACCGCGGTGCGCTTGGCCGCCCACATGGCCACGGCCGGCTCGAAGTGCTCCTCGGGGATCTCCGGCTGGTTACGGCGCATCACCAACCGAGCCACCTTCGTGACCTCATCGGCACCACCCTCACCGTCATCCACGTGGAGGACGGCACGCCCCTTGATCATCACGCCCCGGAGTTTTTCGTATACGAGGCCGTCCTCCATCAGCACGGTGATCCGGTCGTTACGCCGGAGGTTCACGATCTTCTGCGACTTCGTGTAGGTCCCAAAGGCCAGTCGTCCGTCAACCGGAGCGAACCAAAGAGTCGACAGGTGGATGTCGCCATCACGGTCGTGACAGGCCACCTGGAGACTCTTCTGTTCCTCGATGAACGACCACATCTCATCTTCGGTCATGCGGATCCGGTCGCGGCGGCTCTCGGCCATGGGTCCCTCCTCCGCTCCCGTCTCCCGGAAGTCGGCAGGGGGATCGTAGGCAGCGGCAGGTCCGAGGGCGAGAGCTTCCCCAAAAAGTTCGCATGCCCCGCCGGGGGGGGCGGGGCATGCGGTCACTCTCGGCGCTAGGAACCGGGGGGAGGTCCGGGCCGGAGGTTGTTGGTTCCTGAGGGGACAGGAACCTTTGTGGACACCAAGTTACCGGTCGGTCACCGGGCCGGACCGACCGTGAGCGGTGACTTCGGGCACCTGTGACCGTCGACCCACGAGTTCCTCCCCATACGCCGGAGACCGTCTCGGGGCCAGAACAGGGGCCCGGGACTAGGGTCGACCACGTGGCCCGACCCACCGAAGATCAACTCCGGGCGATTCTCGTCGATATGGTCGCGGCCCGGACCCAGGCCGGTCGGCTTTGGAATCTCCAGCGCCAAGGCCGGGTCGGCACGTTGGCCCCCATCGACGGCCACGAGGCGACCATCGCCGCCACCGCCCACGCCCTCGACCCTGCCGAGGACTGGATCCTCCCCCAGTACCGGGAGCCGTTGGCCCTGCAACGCTTCGGCCCGGAGGTCCTCGAGCAATACCTGCTCTACAACGTCGGCCACCCCGATGGCAGCCGCCTCCCCGAGTCGGTGCGGGTCGCGCCGCTCCAGATTTCGCTAGCTACTCAGGTTCCGCACGCCGTCGGCTTGGCATGGGGCATGACGCTGCGCGACGAACCGGGTGTGGTCACCGTCTTCTTCGGCGATGGCTCCAGCTCGGAGGGCGACGTCCACGAAGCCATGAACATGGCCGGCGTGCTGAAGGCCCCGGTGGTGTTCTTGTGCATGAACAACCAGTGGGCCATCTCGACGCCGCTCCACCAGCAGACAGCGGCGGCCTCGTTGGCCGACCGGGCTGTCGGCTACGGAATACCGGGGCTGTCGGTAGACGGCACCGACGCTGCGGCTGTGTACGAAGTCGTCGACGAGGCCCGGACCCGGGCGCGCTCCGGAGGGGGTCCCACGCTTGTCGAGGCAAGGGTGTACCGGCTAGGGGCCCACACCACGGCTGACGATCCGACGCGCTACGTCCCACCCGAGGACCTCGAGGCAGCCCGCCGCGACGACCCGATCGATCGTCTGGAGACGCATCTCGAGGCGTTGGGACTCTGGGGCGACGAGGACCGGGCGACCGTCCAGGCCGAGGCGCTCACCCTCTTCGACGGCGCCTTCGAGCGAGCCGAGGCCTGGCCTACGGCGCCCGGAGCCCTAATGGACCACTGTTTTGCCGAAGACAGCCAGCGGATGGCCAGGCAGCGCCGCGACCTGCTGGGGGTTGCCGGTTCCTCCGGGGAGGAAGTCCGATGACCAGCGCATCGGAGCTGACCATGCTCCAGGCCGTCAACGAGGCTCTCCATGGAGAAATGGCGCGCGATGAGAGGGTCGTGGTGCTTGGTGAGGATGTGGCCCGCAACGGCGGGGTGTTCCGCGCCACAGAGGGTCTGTTCGAGAAGTTCGGCGAGCAGCGGGTCGTCGACACGCCGCTGGCCGAGGCCGGCATCATCGGCTCGACGGTCGGACTGGCCATGGCCGGTCTGGTCCCGGTAGCCGAGGTCCAGTTCCTCGGCTTCTCCTACCAGGCCATGCACCAGATCGCCGGACAGGTGGCTCGGCTGCGATACCGCAGCCGAGGGCGCTTCGAGCCGGCCATCACCATCCGGGCACCGTTCGGCGGCGGGGTCCGCACCCCCGAGCTCCACTCCGACTCCCTCGAGGGACAGTTGGCCAACATCGCCGGGCTGAAGCTGGTCGCCCCGGCCACCGCGGCCGACGCCAAGGGGCTGCTGGCCACATCCGTCCGGGATCCCGACCCGGTCATCTTCCTCGAACCGCTCCGGGGCTACCGGGGCATCCGGGGCGAGGTCCCCGACGGCGAGCACCTTGTCCCCCTCGGCGAGGCCCGCGAGGCCCGGACCGGCGACGAAGTGGTGATCATTGCCTGGAGCCACCAGGTGGAGCTGGCCTGCCGGGCATCGGACGCCCTCGCCGCCGAGGGCCTGTCGGTAGCCGTTCTGGACCTGCGCAGCCTCGTACCACTCGACCTGGCTGGTATCGCTGCCGCGGTCGATCGGTGCGGACGGGCCGTGGTCGTCGAGGAGGCCGTCCAGACCGGCGGATTTGCCGGGGAGGTCGTGGCGACCATCGTCGAGGAGTGCTTCTGGTCGCTGGAGGCTCCGATCGTGCGGGTGTCCGGGTACGACGCCCCTTACCCTGTCGGACAGTTGGAGGACACCTACGTCCCTGACGAGGCACGGATCGCCGCCGCGGTGCGCCGGGTCCTCGAGGTCGCCTGAGGCCGCCGGGCGTGTCGTTTTCCTTCCTACTGCCGGACATTGGCGAGGGCCTCGAGGAGGCCGAAGTCGTGGAGTGGCTGGTCGCCGTGGGCGACGAGGTGGTCCGCGATCAGCCCCTGGTCGAGGTGCTCACCGACAAAGCCAGTTCGGAGCTTCCGTCACCGGTGGCCGGCACCATCGTGCGGTTCGGGGCGGCGGAGGGCGAACGCCTGCGAGTTGGTGCCCTCCTCATCGAGATCGACGACGGCAGCCGACCCACCGGGGCATCCGATGCGGCGGCCACGGCGCCGACCCACTCGTCCTTCAGCGCAGATCCATTGGAGGCTCCGGACCTAGCTCCACCCGTATCGCCGCAGGGCCGTCGGCCCAAGGCATCGCCCGCCACACGCCGGCTCGCCCTGGACCTCGGCGTGGATCTGGCGGCAGTCATTGGCTCGGGACCCGGCGAGCGCATCACCGCCGCTGACGTGCACGCCGTCGCCTCGACGCCGGAGACGTCTTCTGAGCCCGCCCACCTCTTCGAACCTACCCCCTTGCCCGCAGCCGAGGTGATGGCTCGACCGGACCTCGGACAGGCCATGCCGGGCCGCCACGACCTGCGGGGCGTCCGGGGCGTGGTGGCCCGCAACATGGCGCAGGCCTGGTCCGAGATCCCCCACATCCACTCCATGGACGAGATCGATGCCTCGCTGCTGGTTGACTTCCGGACTCGGATCCGGTCAATGGATCGACTCGGAGCCGATGCTGTCACCTTGTTGGCCGTAGCCGCCATGGCCTCCGTGAGGGCCCTGATCCGCTACCCGGTGGCGAACGCCCACGTAGAGGGCCATCCCGGCGACGCCATGGTTGTCCCCGACGGCGTCCACCTCGGCATCGCCACGGCCACCGAGCGGGGCCTCGTGGTGCCCGTGGTCCACGATGCCCACCACCTCGACCTGTTCGCCATGGCCGTCCGCATCGTGGAGGCCACCGGACGGGCACGCACCGGTGAGGCCACCACGGCCGACCTGACCGGCGCTACGTTCACGATCACCAACTACGGGTCGCTCGGAGGACGGTTCGCCACGCCGATCATCCCACCCGGGCAGGGGGCCATTCTGGGCTTGGGCGCGGTGGCCGAGAGACCGGTGGTCGTCGACGGCGCCGTGGTTGCCCGCCCCACCCTGCCAGTGGTGCTGGGTGCCGACCACCGAATCATCGATGGTGACCTGGCAGAGGCATTCCGGCGCTCGGTGGTCGAAGACCTGACCGAGCCGCTGAACCTCCTCGTTGGAGGCTGAGGCCCATGGTCGTCGGAGAGGTCGCCACCCCTGCCGACCTGTTGGTGGTTGGTGGCGGTCCCGGTGGTTACGCAGCGGCCCTCCACGGCGCACGCCTTGGCCGGACGGTGACACTTGTGGAGCGGGCCGATGTGGGAGGTACTTGCCTGAATGTGGGCTGCATCCCGTCCAAGGCCCTGATCGAGGTGGCTGACGCCCACGCCCTCGGTAGCCGGGTCCGCTCCTGGGGCCTGGAGATCACGTCCAAGGTGGACATGGCTGGTGTCCGGGATCACCTCGCCGGGGTGGTTGCCGAGCTGACCGACGGCGTCCGAGGCTTGCTGGCCGACGCTGGCGTGACAACGATGAGCGGCCACGCCCGGTTCACGCGTCCCGGACGGGTATCGGTCGAGGACGCCGACACCGTTGAGTTCCTCGACTATCGGGACGCCATCGTGGCTACTGGCTCCCGCCCGATCGAGCTGGCCGAGGTGCCTGTCGACGGCGACCGGGTCGTGAACTCGGCGGATCTCCTGTTCGCCGATTCGCTGCCCGAGCGTCTGGTGCTGGTGGGCGGAGGCTACGTGGGCGTGGAGTTGGGCTGTGCCTTCGCCAAGCTGGGTAGCGAGGTCACCATCGTGGAGGCCGCCGACCGCGTGCTTCCCGGCTTCGACACCCGGACTTCGCGCCACGTGGACCGGGGTCTCCGCGCCCTCGGCCTCGGCCTCTGCGTCGGCCAGCGGGCCGTTGGCCTCGACGAGCACGGCCTCCAGATCCAACCGGCTGACGGCAACGGGTCCGACTCGTTGACGCTGCCCGCCGATCGAATCTGCGTGGTGGTCGGACGGCGGCCCAACTCCGATGCCGTGGCGCTCGACCGGGCCGGTGCCGTCGTCGGTGCGGACGGTTTGGTGGCCGTAGAGCCGTCCCGCCTGGCGGCCGACCACCTGTATGCCATCGGTGATCTAACACCCGGTCCGGCGCTGGCCCACAAAGCCACCGCTGAGGCCGAGGTGGCGGCCGACGCTGCCTGCGGCCGGCCAGCCGCTTTCGACCCTGCAGCCATCCCGCTGGTCGTTTTTGGCGACCCGCAGGTCCTCTCAGTCGGCCTCGACCGGGATACCGCGGCGGCGTCAGGGCTGGACCCGAAAGTCACCCGCTTCTCCCTTGGTGCCTCGGGTCGGGCACACACCCAGGGCCAAACCGACGGGACGGTCACGGTGGTAGCCGACGCCGCGGGCACGGTGATCGGAGTTCAGGCGGTCGGCGCACACGTGGCGGAGTTGGCTGGCGAGGCGACCCTTGCCGTCGAGACGGCGGCCACCGTCGACGACCTGGCCGGAACGATCCACGCCCACCCCACCATCGGCGAGGCTCTCATGGAGGCCGCTCTCGGTTTGGCCGGCCGCCCCGTGCACGCCCGCTGAATGTTCCCAGCCCCGGGCAGGTCAGGCGGCGACACCTCCCGGGTCGCTGCCAGCCATCAGGAGGCCGAGACGCTCAACGGTCGCGTCGGCCACGTCCAGAAGTTCGACGATACGACCCTCGAACATGACGGCCACCCGGTCGCTGAGGGCCAGCACCTCGTCGAGGTCCTCGGAGACCACGAGCACCGCTGTCCCTGACGACCGTTCATCGATGAGGCGTCGATGGATGTACTCGGCGGCCCCGATATCGACGCCCCGGGTGGGTTGGGAGGCCACCAGCACTTTCGGCCTGCCGGAGAGTTCCCTAGCCAAGATCAACTTCTGGATATTGCCGCCTGAAAGGTTCGACGTAGTGGTCTCCAGCGACGGGGTCTTGACGGTGAATCGGGACACCAGGTCCCGACAGGCCTCGGCGATGACTCCGAGGCGGAGTATTCCGCGCCGGCAGTAGGGCTCCCGGTCGTGGTCGACGAGGATGAGGTTCTCGGCCACCGTGAACTCTCCGACCACCCCATCGCGCATCCGCTCCTCGGGCACGTAGGCCAGACCGGCTGCCCGCACCCGGCTGGGGTGCAGCCCGGTCACGTCGTCGCCGTCGATGGCCACTGCACCGTCGGCGGGTTGTCGCAACCCGGCGATGGCCTCGGCCAGTTCACGCTGCCCGTTGCCTGACACGCCGGCGACGCCGACCACCTCGCCGGCACGGACCTCGAGGCTGCAGCCTGTGACCGAGTCCAGGCCCCTGTCCCCTACCACCCGCAGGTCTTTGACCGAGAGGCGGACTTTGCCGACCGACGCAGGTGGTCGATCGGGGGCCAGCTGCACGGCCCGCCCGACCATCATGTCGGCCAACTCGGACTTGCTCGTCCGGTCCGGCGCCGTCTCGCCGGTGACCCGGCCGTCACGCATGACGGTGATGCGATCCGACAGGGCCAGGACTTCGTCCAGCTTGTGTGAGATGAAGATGAGGCCCACTCCGTCGGCGGCCATGGCCCGCAGGGTGTCGAACAACTCGTCCACCTCTTGTGGGGTCAGCACCGCCGTCGGCTCGTCGAGGATGAGTAGGCGACAGTCCCGATAGAGGGCTTTGACGATTTCCACTCGCTGGCGCTCGCCCACCGCCAACTGCCACACGTAGGCCGACGGGTCCACGTGCAGGCCGTAGCGGGTGGACAGTTCACTGATCCGGTCGGCGACGCCGCTGACGTCTAGGAGTAACCCATTTTCGGCCAGACCGAGGGCCACGTTCTCCGCCACGGTCAAGGTCGGCACCAACATGAAGTGCTGGTGGATCATTGCCACTCCGGCATCGATGGCGTCGGCAGGCGTGGTTATCCCGGCCAGCTGTTCCGACAACAACACCTCTCCCGCATCAGGGCGGTAGAGGCCGTAGAGCACCTTCATCAGCGTGCTCTTGCCGGCGCCGTTCTCGCCGAGAAGAGCATGGATCTCCCCCGGCTGGACGTCGAAGTAAACGTCGTCGTTGGCCAGCACCCCGGGGAACTGCTTGGTGATTCCTCGAAGTTCAAGCAGCGGCGTGGGTCGAGCGTTCATGCTGAGGCGTCCCCGTCCGGCCGACCGACGAGATCCGTCAGCCGGCCGGAAACAAGGAAGGGGCCGGTCAGGCGCCAGTCTGCAGGAGCCCGGCCGAGATGTCCTTGATGGCCTTCTCTCCGATGCTTCTGGCGTGTCCGGCGTCGACGGCGTCGTTGAACTCGATCACCAGGCCGCCGTTCTCAAGCGTGATGGTGTGCGACTCGCCACCCAGATCACCTTCCTTGATGCCGTCCACGAGGCCTTGCAGGACGGCTTCCCACTTGTACACCTGAGAGGCCACGACAATGTCGGTGCCGAGTGCTGTCTGGTTGGACTGGGTGCCGAACCACTTGGCTCCGTGCTCGGCGGCCACGCCGGTGGCGCCGACCACCATCTGGGCGGTGCCGGTGAGGATGTCGGCGCCGTTGGCCACATGGCCCTGGGCGGCCTCGGCGGCCAGAGCAACGTCGCTGAAGGACTCGATGTAGTTCACGTTGACAGTGATACCGGTGACGCTCTCCGTGGCTCCGTTGACGAATCCGTCCACATAAAGCTTGGCGTCTCCGACGGCGATCGGTCCGATGACCCCGATGATTCCGGTGTTGGTCATGGAAGCGGCCATGGATCCCATCACATAGCCGCCCTGGTCGGACGCCGCTGTGTAGGCGGACACGTTGGGGAGGCCGAAGGTGTCGCTGGACGTTCCCCAGGCGAACGCTACGTCGGGGAAGTCGCCGGCGATCTCCTGCAGGGAGCCGCCGTACTGTGAACCGTGTGCGATGACGAGGTCATAGCCCTCTTCGGCGTAGCCGCGGATGGCCGCCGCGGCATCGTCAACGATGAAGGTGCCATCGGTGACGTCAACGGCGCTCACGCCGGTCAGCGCCGCTACGCCATCCACGATGCTCTGGGAGAAGGCCAGGTCGTTGCTGGCACTCGGGGCAACGATGGCGATGCGGAAGTCGCCACCGCTGTCGCCACCGCTTGTCGAATCGCCGCCGTCCGAGCCGCAGGCGCCGGCCACCAAGGCCAGGACCGCCAGGAGGGCGGCAAGGCCCAGCCACTTCCTATGGTGTCGCTTCTCCATGTCATTCCCTCCGTCAGGGGTTCCTGCGGCCGCATTCCCAGCCGAGATTTGAATGATCCTCGCGCGCCCGGCCGGTCAGTGCCCACGTTCGAACGGGCGGGTCAGGGCAGCTGGCTGGCCGACGGTACGGCTGATGACCACCAGGGCGAGAATGGTCAACACCGCCGGCGCCATGGCGGTCAGGCTCGACGCCGCGCCAGACACCAAGCCGAGCGTCTTCCACTGGAGGACGGTGGCCGACACGAGGCCGAACAGAAGAGCCCCTCCCATCACTCCGACCGGCCGCCAGGCGCCGAAGTAGACCAGCGCTATGGCGATGAAGCCTTGTCCGTTGGTGAGGTTCTGCTGGAAGATCCCCAACTCGATGGACAGCACCGCGCCGGCCAGGCCAGCCAACGTGTTGGCCAGCAGGATCGTCGTGGTCCGTACCCGGGCCACGCTGACCCCGAGGCTGTCGGCCGCCGCTGGGTTCTCGCCGACGGCTCGCACGTTCAGCCCGAACGTGGTCCGGTTCATCAAGAAGGCCACAGCGGGCACCAGGGCGAACGCCACGTAGACCAGCACCGAGTGCTGGAAGAACATCTCGCCGACCTTCGGGATGTCGGCCACCAATGGAACGTGCAGATCGCCAAAGCCGCGGATGGGGAACGGCGTGCCGACCTGCTTCTGGAAGAGCAGGTCGCTGATGCCTAGGCCGAACAGGAAGATCCCGATGCCGCTGATGCCCTGCTCGGCCCGCAGGCCCACCGTGATCAGCGCGTAGACGGCGCCCATGACGAGGCCCACGCCGAGGCCAACAGCCACGCCAAGTACCGGGCTCTGCGTCTCGTAGATGGTCCAGTAGGCCCCGAAGGCTCCGAGGAGCATGACCCCGTCGACGCCGAGGTTCAACACGCCGCTGCGCTGGCCAATGGCCTCACCCAGGCCGGCCAGCAGAAAGGGGGTGGCAAGTCGGATGCCGGAACCCACCACGAAGACCAGCGAGGCGGTGGTAAAGAAGTCGCCCATCAGGCCGGTTCCCCATCGGCGGCAGCGGCGGACGACCCGCCCTCCCCAGCCCGTTCGTCTCGTATCGTCCGCCCCTGGGCAAGGCTCTCACCGACGACCCGACGGAGCCGCTCGCTGCTCACTACGAACACCACGACAAGGCCGTTGAGGCCGACAATGAGGGCCGCGGGGACCTGTACGGCCCGCTGCATGGCGTTGGCCCCGAACTGAAGTCCACCGAAGAAGAATGAAGACGGGATCGTCCACAACGGGTGAAGCCCACCGAACAGGGCGGTCACGATCCCGTTGAAGCCCGCTGACCCTGTGAAGCCCACACTGGAGCCGTCGGTGACGAACCGGTGGGACTCACTCCCAAAAACCAGCATCGCCCCGGCCAGGCCGCACATGGCACCGCTGAGCGTCAGGGCGGCAACGATGGTCCGCTTGACCGGCATCCCCGCATAGCGGGCGGCCGGGGCACTGTGGCCGACCGCCCGGAGCCGGTAGCCGAGCGCTGTCCGCCACAGCAGGACGTAGGTGAGGCCGGCCATGGCCACCGCTACGAGGATCCCGACATGGAGGCGGGTCCCGCCGGGCAGCAGGGGTAGATCGGAGTTCTCCGATAGCCGTTCGGTCTGTGGGAGGCGCCCGTGCTCCTTTTCGTAGGGGTCCATGATCGGGTCGCGCAGCAGGAAGTTCATGAACTGCACGGCGACGATGTTGAGCATGATCGTGGACAGGATCTCGTTGACCCCGCTGTAGGCCTTCAGGGCGCCCGGTAGCGCCCCCCACAACGCCCCACCGATCAGGCCTCCAATGAGCACCAGGGGCACCAGCAGGATTCGGGGCAGGTCGGGCAGCCCAAGTGCCACCAACGTGGAGACGATGGCCCCGGCGATCATCTGGCCCTCGCCGCCGATGTTGATGACCGAGGCGCGGAAGGCGATGCAGATGCCTACGCCAACCAGGAGCAACGGCATCGACTTCAGCGCCGTGTCGGCGAGGGCGTCGACGTCGCCGAACGCTCCTTTCAGCAGCGCCCAGTAGCCCTCCAACGGGTTGGCGCCGAGGGCGAGGATCATCACCGCCCCAATCAGGAACGCGGCCATCACGGCGGCCAACGGCACGAGTAGGCCAGCCAACTGCGGACCGGCAACCCACGCGAGTCGGTCTCGCAGCCACTCTCTCATCGGCGGGCGAGTCTCACCGAAGCGTCCGCTTACGTCAACGATCTGCTGAACGGTCCCTTCCGAAACCGTCCGACGAGGGGGCTCTTCCGGAGGGACCGTGCCTAGCATCGAGGCTTATGCCGGACTGGAAGGTCTCCGAGGATCCAATCCTCGAGGATCACCTCGACGTGGAGTGCAAAATCGCCTCTGGTGGCTACAAGTGGACACCGCAGGCGCCCGAGGTGATCCCGGCCTTCGTAGCCGAGCATGACCTCGGCCCGCTGCCCGCCATGCGGGAACGACTCCGCGAGGTCGTCGACCTCGGCGGTTTTGGCTACCACCTCGGTGCCGAGGAGTTGGCTGGGGCGTTCTCCGGTTGGTGGTCGCGACGCCACGGGTGGGACGCCGATCCTGCCCTCGTGGTCCCGAACGCTTCGGTACTGCAGGGTGTGTGGGCCTGCGTCGAGGCGTTCACCTCCCCCGGCGACGCGGTGGTCCTGCCCACACCGGTGTACTTCCCGTTCCACGACATCGCACCGACTACCGGACGCAGGATCGCCGACTGGCCGCTAGTCCGCGACACCGACGGCTGGCACCACGATCTCGACGCCCTCGAACGCCTCCTCAGCGACGACCCAGGGATCCGGCTCCTCCTGCTCTGCCATCCACACAATCCGACGGGAAAGGTGCTGACCGTCTCGGAACTGACCCGGATCGTGGAACTGGCCGCCGAGCACAATGTGGTTGTCGCATCCGATGAGATCCACGCCGACTTCACCTACCCGGGAACCGACGGCGAAACGAGACACGTCCCGACGGCGACCATCCCGGACGCCGCGCCGCTCACCGTCACCCTGACGTCCGGCATCAAGACGTTCGCCATGGGTGGCCTGAAGGCCTCGGTGGCGGCCTTCGCTGACGAGCGCCTCCACGCTCAGTTCCTCAAGGTTCCTGCCAACCTTCTGGGTGGACAGAACCGGCTGGGGAACGCGGCAGCCATAACTGGGTGGACCAACGGGGACGCTTGGGTGGACCAGTTGGTCACCCTGTTCGACCGGCACCGCCGCCATCTCGTCGACCGTTTGGCCGCCGAGGCACCCCATGTCCGAGTCCACCTGCCCGAGTCGACCTTCTTGGCATGGCTGGACCTTTCGGCCGACGGTCCAGGGGACCGGCCCGACCGGTGGCTGCGCGACCGTACGTCGGTGCTCGGCAAGGACGGCAACCTGTTCGGGTCCGGCGGTGCCGGCCACGTCCGCCTTACCTTCGGAACGTCGACGGTCATGCTCGATGAGATCCTCGACCGCCTCGTGACGGGCCTATCGGGAGTCTCTGGGCTCTAGGCCACCAGTTCCGGTAGCATCGACCCATCAGCGGTTGACGTGCGGGCCACCGAGAGGGTGGTCCGTTCCCCGTTTTCTGCCGAGCTATCGGGCCCAACGCTTTGTGGGCCCGGTTCCGAACCGAGGAGGTTCTCGTTGGGAATCGCACCCACTGACGACATGGTCCACGTGACTCGCTGGCACTGGGGCGAGAAGGAGTGGTCGCCGTTCTCGGCCGCGGAGATGTCCCGCAGGCAGGACGCCCTGAGGGTCCACATGGCCGCCCAGAAGATCGACGCCTGCCTGCTCACCTCCTACCACAACATCTGCTACTACTCCGGCTGGCTGTTCTGCTACTTCGGACGTAAGTACGGGATGGTCGTCGATGCGGAGAACGCCACCACCATCTCGGCCGGCATAGACGGCGGCCAGCCGTGGCGGCGCACCCACGGCGACAACGTCGTGTACTCCGACTGGCGTCGAGACAACTACTACGAGGCCGTCCGCGGTCTGGTCGGCTCAGCGTCGCGGGTGGGCGTGGAGTGCGACGCCATGACCGTGGACCAGTTCCGCGCCCTGCAGGATTCCCTGCCCGGCGTCGAGTTGGTCGACGTCGGTTCGGCCACCATGTGGATGCGAACCGTCAAGTCGGGCGAGGAACATGACCTGATCCGCCACGGCACCCGCATCTGCGACCTAGGTGCTGTGGCATGCGTGGAGGCGGTCGTAGCCGGCGTGCCTGAGCACGAGGTCGCCCTGGCCACCACGTCGGCAATGGTCCGCGAGATCGCTGCCAGCTTCCCGTTCGTCGAACTGATGGACACTTGGACGTGGTTCCAGTCGGGCATCAACACCGATGGCGCCCACAACCCAGTCACCAACAAGCTGGTCGAATCAGGCGACATCCTGTCGCTCAACACCTTCCCGATGATCTTCGGGTACTACACGGCCCTCGAGCGGACCCTCTTCTGCGACCACGTCACCTCTGACGAGCACCTGCGCCTCTGGCAGGTCAACGTGGAGGTCCACGAGCGTGGCCTGGAGTTGATCAGGCCGGGAGCTCGGTGCTGTGACATCGCCGCCGAGTTGAACGAGATCTACCGGGGCTACGACCTGCTGCAGTATCGGTCGTTCGGCTACGGCCACAGTTTCGGCGTACTCAGCCACTACTACGGCCGGGAGGCCGGCGTGGAACTCCGCGAAGACGTCGAGACGGTGCTCGAGCCGGGAATGGTCGTGTCGATGGAGCCCATGATCGCAATCCCGGACGGCCAGCCGGGTGCAGGCGGCTACCGGGAGCACGACATCCTGATCGTGGGTGAGGACGGGGCGGAGAACATCACCGGCTTTCCGTTCGGGCCCGAGCACAACATCATCGGGACCTGACCATCGGCGCATGAATCCAGCGGGGCTACAGGCTCCGCTCCGTTCAGGTCTCCCAGGTCCCAGCGAGACCCGAGACGCAGGCTGCCTCCGCTACCGGCGTGACCCCTCCGGGTCGCCATCCGTCAGGGAGCGCCCCCGCCCGTAGGCACCCCTACTCACTCCGATGCGACCGTCGTCGTGGTCTCGGCCGGCGCCTCGGTGGTGGTTGTGACGTCGGTTGAGTCGTCGGCGGTCCCGTCCGTCGAGTCGTCGGCGGTCCCGTCGCTCGTTTCGTCCACGGCATCGTCAGCGGAGGCTCCGTCGCCGGTGTCAGTGGCCTCGGTTGCCTCGTCCTCGGAGGGCGCGGCGGTCGTCGTGGGGGGTGGCGACGGAACGCCGGACGTGTCCAGAGCGCGGGCCTCGAGCTCAGCCAGATGGGCGGTTCGGGTGCCGTTGCCATACCAGCCGTCAGCCGTCACTCCCAGGAGCTCCTGGAGAATGACTGCAGGGTCACTCGGACCCCACTGGTAGGTGGCGGTGAGGATGGCGTCCTCATTGAGTCCGACCGGGACGCTCACCGTGGGCACCTCGCCCTCGGCCTCGACCTCGGCCGAACCTTCGTCTCCGGCAACGGCCATCGAGGTGGTGGTGGCCGGGGCGGCGGTGGTGGGTGTTGGGGCGACAGTGGTGGGCACCGACCGCTGGACCAGCAGCGAAACCTCGGCCTCCATCTCCATGAAGTCCTCACGGAGTTGGATGATCTCCACTCGGAGCGTCTCCAACTCGTCGTCGTTGGTCTCCAGCAGTCCGCAGCCTGAGGCGGATAGCGCCAGGGCGGTGGAGACGAGGGCGGTCGGGAGGAGAGTGCGCGTCAGCATGGCCGCAGTATTCCAGAGCGGGAAGGGTCCCGCGCGTCGCCCCGCCTCGCACTTCGCTGAAAAGGGTCGAAAGGCCCCTCTCTGCCGCCCCCGATCATTCGCAGGTCGTAGATGCGAAGTAGGCGGCGAGCGACTCCGTGGTGGCGACCGCTCCCCCTTGGAGAGACACCGTGTAGTCGGTGGTAGATGTGGAGATGGTGCTCTTCTTCGTCCCATCGGCAGTGATCGTGTAGGTGCCCGTGGTGCAGAGGAGGACCTTTAGATAGGAGTTCGTTCCAGCGGTGTTGTCATTGTCGCCGATGAGGACGTCGGACGGATCGTAGATCCGCAGGTGGACGTCGAGGTCCGAGGAGGTGAGGTGGACCGTCAGTTGGGCGCCGGCCACGCCCGCGAACTTCCACGCATCCCGCTTTCCGACGTTCAGCGACGCCGAGTACGAATTCCCGGTGGTGATCAGCCCCAGCGACCGGTTGTAGAGCGTCGTAGTCGTGACCGGAGCGACGGTCGTCGTGGTCGTCGTCGTGGTCGTCGTCGTGTTCGGAACGGCCGCGGTGGTCGTGGTGGCCGCAGCCGGAGCGGAGGGAACGCCGGCGGCCGACAGACCACGGGCCGACAGCGCGCTCAGGTGGGCGGTCCGGGTCCCCGAGCCGTAGACGCCGTCGGTGGTCGTCCCCAGGACCTGCTGGAGCAGGTGGACCCGTCCGCTGTTCTCACCCCAAGTGAAGGTGGAGGTCAGCACCGCGGACTCCGACAGCGCGAAGCCCGCCACGGTGGTCGCCGACACCGTGGTCGATGGAGGCGCCGACATGACCGGAGCCGTCGTCAGGACCACTGTGGATGGAGGCACCGTGGTGGCCGGAGGCGACGTGGTCGTGGTCGGAGCCGCCGTGGTTGCCGGCGCGGAGGTCGTCGTGCCGGCCGCCGGCGCCTCCTCGTCAGCCGTGGCGACCGTTGTCGGCGGCGGGGCCGAGGTAGCGGTGGCGCCCGGGGCGCCCTCGAGCAGATCGGGGTCCCAGTCGGCCGCGTCGTCGGGCAGCACCCGGATGACGACCGGAGAGCCGAGGGTCACCAGCGTCCCGGCCGCCGGCACCTGTTCGACCACGGTGTCGGCGATGCCGTCTATGCCCTCGACCTCCTCGACGACGGCCGGCGAGCCAATGGTGGACAGCACTCCGGCGGCGAACTGGACGGTCTTACCCACCACCGACGGGACCTCGACCAGCACCGGCGTCTCGGCCTCCGCGAACAGGACCTGCTGGTCGTCGCCGTCCGAGCACGCTGCGGCGGCGAGCAGGGTGGCGGCCACTGCGGCAACCAGCATCCTCCGGATCCGCATATCGCCAGTCTTCCAGACGCCGGTACCGGGAAATGTGACACGCGGCATGGGGCCACCGCCCCACTCGGCAGGCTCCTTCGAGCCATAGGCTCTTGACCTGCGAAACTCGTACCCGGGACGCATGCAGGTGGCGACAAAGGCCATCAGACCGGAGGATCAGGGCCGAATGGACGACCAGCACTGTCGAGCCTGCCGATCAGTCGATCTCACCGAGATCACCGTCCGGGGGTCTTTCCTCGAGGGCAAGGATCCCCGGCACTGGCGAGACTCCCTCTGCGGCGCGTGCGGCACCGTCTCGCACCACCCGGTTTCCGGTGACGTCCTGTTCGACTACGCGAACTCGGACTTTCGGCAGCACGGCCACGAGGTCCATCCCCCAGTCACCCTGCCCTGGGCCACCGTGACCTTCCGGCGACACGAACACATCACCAAGCTCGTCGCCCCCCACCTTCCGGAGCGAGAGGGGGACCGACCGCTCCGGCACCTCGACTTTGGCGGATACAACGGTTTCACCGCCTACGGGCTCCGCCAGACCATGGGACTCCGGTCCACGATCGCCGACCTGGACCCCACCGGACTCCGGATCGCCAAGGCCCTCGAAATGGAAGTCATTTCGCTCGCCGAAGACGAGCTCCCGGAGGATGCTTACGACTTGGTGACCTCCGTCCACGTCGTGGAGCACATCGATAATCCCCTGCCGGCCATCCAGCAGATCCACCGGTCACTCACCCCGTCAAGCGGCATCTTCTACTGCGAGGTTCCCAACGTCCTCGGCTATCCGATGGTCAACGTCTCCCACCTCACGGCCTTTTCCGTCGAGGGGATCCTCCGTCTCCTCGAGGAGGCCGGCTTCATCGCACTGGCCGCGGGCTTCTGCTCCACTCCCTCCGTGGCCAGGGACTTCCACTACCGCCACGTCTCCCCAAGGGAGGCCATCTACGTGGTCGCCTCCACTGAGCCGGCCCTGGCCACCGAAGCGCAGCGAGCCCAGATCGCCGGGTTCCGGTCGGACCATGCGATCGGCGATCCCGGGGAACTCGCCTCAGCCCTCCAGACGGCCGAGGCGAGAATCCTTCTCCACAACTCGATGCACGACCTCCGACGCGGTGGCAAGGCGGTCGTCCGGGGCGCCTACTACGGCGTCGCTGCCTGCCTAGCCCGAGTGGTCCGATCCCCCCGCGTGATCAGGCTGGCCACACGGTTCTTCGAGTCGTTCCGCACCCGGGAGACCTGACCGGCCGACGGAGACCCCGGCCCGCGCTCAGTCCCTCGTCGCCCGCACCGCCTCAGCGACCGGTCCATAGAGTTTCTCGGCGAGCGCCGAACCGTGGACCGACGTGGCTTCGAGCACCAGGTAGGCGCCATAGCCGTCGCTCAGGTCGAGCCACGGCATGCTCCCGTAAGCGCCGCCATCGGAGCGCCGACCGGTCGCCCGGTCGATCCACCAGCCCATGCCGTAACCGGTGCCGACGCCGTAAGCCAGCACGCCGTCCGCGTCGTCGCCATCGAGAACCGCCAACGTTCGGTCCGCCACGAGCCGGTCCACCGCAGCCACTGACAGAACCCGTCCTCCTGCACAAACGCCGCCGCGCAGGTACATCAGAAGGAGCGCCCCGTAGGAGCCGGTCGTCGAGTACGCCCCTCCCTCCAGGTTCGGATTGTCGGTGGCCACGAGGGTCTCCGGGTTGCCGGCGAAGGCCGGGGGATGGGTAAACGGCGGCGTGTCGAACTGAGTGAACGGATTGTTGAAAGCCAGGCCATCGAGGCCACAAGGCTTGACGTATACCTCGTCGACCAGCTCGGCCCACGACCTTCCCGAGGCCAGTTCGGCGACGGCCCCGGCAACCTGCCACTGGCCGCCGCCGTAACGGAAGTTGGTGTCGGGCGGTATGACGTCAGCGTCGTCGTCAGGGGTGGTGAGAATCTGCCGGGCGCAGTCCTGCAGGGTTCCTACGGGCAGGAACTGGCAGATGTAGGGGCCGTAGGCAACGTTGGGTAACAGGCCCACCAGGCCGGAGGTGTTGGAGACCAGCTGGACCGGGGTGATGGCGGGGTCCACGTCCCACGGAACCACATCAGCCACCGGGGCGTCCACGTCCAGCAGGCCCCGGTCATGGAGGTACATCAGGATGCCGGCAACCAGCATCTTCGATGACGAGGCAATCAACGAGATCCGGTCCGGTCCGAACTCACCCCAGTGCTGGTGGTGGACCACGCCGTCGTCGCGCTCCACGACGATCAGCCCGGCGCCGTTTAGGCCTTGGTCGTCGACATAGTCCTGGATGATCGGACCGACTGCACTGAAGTCATAGATCCGCGGCGAACGGGTCGTAGTCGGTGGAGGCGTCACTGTGGTCGGAGTGGCGTTCGTAGTGGTGGCAGTCGTCGTGGTGGCGTTCGTCGTGGTGGCAGTCGTCGTGGTGGCAGTCGTCGTGGTGGCAGTCGTCGTGGCAGTTGAGGTCACCTTCGTGGTCATGGTCGTCGTGATGGTCGCCGGTGCCACCGTCGTGATGGTCGCCGGTGCCACCGTCGTTGTCGCAGAAGATGTCGTCGTGGAAGTAGCGATCGAAACTGTGGCTTGGACTGGGTCACCCCCACCACCGCACGCGGTATTAGCCAGAACACTCGCCAGCACGAACAGTGTCGGAAGCCTCATCCGTCGATGCCGGCACCCGGACCGATGGTGCCCCCATTCCGGCAGAGGCAGGACGCCTCGACCACAATGTCTGCCCGGGCAGCGGCAGCCTCCAGACGAGGTCTTAGGGCCATCGCCTCGTCGTCCCGTCCCTGGAGGCGCAGGCACTCCTCCAGACCGTGCAGTGCCCAAACGTTGTCGGGATGGTGCCAGGCGGCGGTGGTCGGCGAGTCCAAGCCAAGGTCCTCGACGTAGGCCTCCTCTGCCTCGGCCAGGCGGCCCTGTTCGAGCAGCAACGCCCCCAGCGCGTGGCGGGGTGGCTGCATCCACCCCCACGGCTCGTCGTACGGCAGGTCGTCGGCTAGACGCACTGCATCTCGAAGGTGCCCGAACGCCCCGTCGAAGTTCCCTCGCCGGTATTCCAGTTCCCCATCGGCCATAGCGGCGGCCACCTGGAGGATGTCGAGGCAGGTGTTGTTGAAGACGAACCTGCTGGCCGGCACCCGGCCCACTGCTACGCGGAAGGCCTCCCGTTCCGTGTCGGCAGCGGCGACCTCACCGAGGACAGCCATGGCAAGGGTGCGGGCGTAGTGGAGCATCGCCGTGGTCACGCAGTAAAGGTCGCGGTTGTCGGGAAACGGCTCATCGAGGATCTCCTCCCAGCGTCCGAACCGGATGAGCGGGTGGACCTTCATCGCCACGTAGCCCTCGACCCAGTCGGCCATAGGCGGGCTCTCTACCCTCAGGACGTCCTCGGTCAAGAAGTCGACGATCCCGTCCACGGCCTCCCGAGAGGAGCGGAGATCGCCGAGCATCATGGCGGCATAGAGCTTGTGGTGCTGGCTGTGGGCCATCGTGGTTGCCTGCCGGACCGGGTCGCCCCGCAACGCAAGGTACCGCCGGTGGGCAGCGATGGCCCTGTCGTTGGCCACCACCGCCTCCCGGTAACGCCCGCACCGGACGTCTACGTGACCCGGCATATGGCAGAGGTGGTCGGCGTCGGGCACGAGGCACCGCAGCCGGTCGGCGGTGGGCGTTGCCCGCTCCGGATGCAACGACATCTCGAGGGCGTGGATATGAAGGTGAAGGAGGCCGGCGTGGGCGTTGACACCGGTGCGGTCGTGCCTGTCGATGGCGTCCTCGAGGACCCCGAGGATCTCCAACGTGTCGGCACCTTCAGCCGGCTCACCGGTGTGGAGGTCCCAGAGTTTCCATGGCGTCCGGTTCAACATCGCCTCGGCGAACAGCATGGCCACGTCAACATCGTCGGAGTGGTCGGCGTACACAGCACGCATAGCGTCCGCATAGCCGTCCGTCCACGGGGTGAAGTCGTCTACCGGCTCGGCCTGCGGATGGCGTGCTGTCAGGGCTCGAATGAGATCGCGCTCCACCTCGGATGCCCTCTCCCGGGAAGCCGGCACGGATGGCTCCTCGACCAGTGCAAGAGCCCGCTGGCTGGCCTGGTGGGTCTCAGCCAGCATGGACTCAAGTTCCGTCGGGTCGAACCGGTGCCACTGCTTGTTGTAGTAGGGGCCCATGGCGTAGGCCACGCCCCACCAGGCCATGGCGCATTCAGGATCATGCTCGGTCGCCTTTCGGAAACAGTGCTCGGCCTCCTCGTGGTTGAACGACCAGATCCACACCAGACCCCGCCCGAACCAGGCTTGCGCCTCGGTCGAGGTGCTGGTCACAGAGCGCCTCACCGGGCCGAGGTCGAAGTCGGCGACGCTTCGGGGCTCAGGAGCGGACTCCCCGCCGCAGCAATCGTCGTCGGTGTACTTCCGGAGGCCTTCACCCATCAACGATTCAGCCTTCCGAGAAGTTGCCGGCCGCCACTTCATACGAAAGCACGATGGTCGATCTGCCCCCGACGTCCACTACAGGGGTGCGGCAACCATCGACATCAAGGGAGAAGTCTGCCATTGGCGACTACCGTCCCTCCCCGGCCGCAACCAATCAAATCCGAGCTCATGACTGGCCGCGCTCCCTCGGTAGAACTGGCCGGTCGAGGACGGGAAGCGGTCGGCCGGACCCCCGAGTCGTTAGGGGCCGCCCGTGGCAAACATCTTCATCACCGGCTCCAACAGTGGCTTTGGCAGGCTGGCCGTTCTCACCCTGGCCCGACAGGGCCATCGGGTGATTGCCACCATGCGGACCGTCTCAAAGGGCGACGAACTGCGACGCATTGCCGAGGAAGAAGGGCTGGACGTCGAGGTTCGGCACCTCGACGTCACCGATCCGGGCTCGATCGGCGCCGCGATGGTCGACCCTCTGGACTTCGACGTACTGGTCAACAACGCTGGCTTCGAGGTGCAGGGGGCGATCGAACAGGTCGACGACCTCCTCATGCACCGTCAGTTCGAGACCAACGTCATGGGTCCCTTGCGCACCATGCGAGCGGTGGTCCCTACCTGGAGCCAACGCGGTAGCGGAGTGGTCGTGAACGTCAGCAGCATCGCCGGGCGGGTGGCCCCGCCCTACAGCGGCGCCTACGCAGCGTCAAAGCACGCCCTCGAGGCTCTGTCCGAGTCCCTCCACTTCGAGGTCTCCCACCTTGGACTCCGGGTCCACCTCATCGAGCCCGGACGCTTCCCCACAAACTTCCACGACAACATCGTCTTTCCCTCTTCTTGGAGGGGCTCATCCCACGAGGAACGAGCCCTCACCTTTCGGGAGTCTCTAACCAGCCTCGACGGTGGGACCGCCCCCGCCGACCCTCAGGCCGTTGCTGACGCCATAGCCCGCGCGGCCATCGACCCCTCGACACCTTTCCGGACTCTGGTCGGAGGAGACGCCGAGTTGATCGACGCCACAAAGGCTTCCATGAGCTTCGAGGACTTCGAGGCCACAATGCGTAACGCCCTCGACTGGCACGACTGACCTTCGGCACTCCCGAGGCGTGACACCCTCCCGGCGGGCAGCCCGCTGGCAGTCACCCGGTCCTAAGGGCGACCCAGGCCTCCTCGACAGGCCACTGCCTGGCCCAGGACAGTTCGACAAACGGGAAACGGTTCTCCTCGGCTCCGTAGTGTGGCTGGAGCTCGACCAGGTCCTCGATCTCGAATCCGCATGCCCGAAGCAGCCGGATGCGCTCGCCGTGGGAGACGTGGAACTCGATTCCGGGGTCGTCAGACCACTCGAAGCGGTGCATCCCAAACTGGGGTCGCTGGAGGCGATCTCCGGCGGGCGATTCGTCGTCGAACACGCAGAGCATCTGGAGCACAGAGTTGCCGAGGAACACCAGGCGGCCGCCAGGCCGTAGGACGCGCGCCGCCTCCGGGATCCAGCGGAAAGGATCGCACCAGATCGCCGCGCCGTACTCCGAGATTGCGAAGTCGAAGCTCGAGTCCGGGAAGGGCAGCCGTTCAGCGTCACCTTGGACAAGTGGGAAGCTGAGTTCGAACTCCTCCTGGAAACCTGCCGCAGTGGTGAGTTGTGCCGAGGAGTTGTCCACCCCCACCGGTCGTCCACCGCGACGGGCCAACCAGGCCGACACGTAGGCGGTTCCGCACCCCAACTCCACCACGTCCCCGCCAGCGAAGGTCGAGAGCAGTCCGACGTCCGACTCGGGAATCCCGTAGATGCCCCACCTGGGGTCGTCGTCAGCCCAACCTCGCCGACCTGATTCGACCCATTCCGACGCCTTCTGGTCCCACCAAGCCCGATTCGACGCGACATGGCCGTGAGGCCTTGGGCGATCCACCCCCGCAGTAAAGCACCCGACCGAGACGAGGAGCGGCGGCGGTCCGCCCGGCCGACCAGGCCTCCGGTGGACGCCTGGCTTGAGTTAGCCATCACAAGACCGACTGCCTCCGCCTCTATCTCACTCACAGCCCAGGCCTACCCTCGCGGAATCAGGTGGCACATACCCTGATTCCGTTCAGCGAGTGGCGAAACCGCGAGGAGCCGGAGTGAGCACGAGCACAACTGAAATGGCTCACTTCAGCGAACACACCCGAGCCTGGCTGGCAGAGGCTCACCTTGCCCACCGGAAACGGCACGGCCAGTACATGACACCGTCATCCCTCCGCGAAGCCCTCATCGATCAGCTTGACTTTCAACCGGGGATGAGGGTGCTCGACCCTGGAGTCGGTACCGGAGAGTTCCTTCGGTCTGTTCTGGAACGTGAACCATCCGCAAAGGTGTACGGCTGGGATGTGGACGCCGACATACTTGCCGTTGCGAACAAGAACGTTCCTGACGGTCACTTCGAAAAACGAGACGCCCTCGTCCCCTATACCGGCGAGCCGTTCGACCTGGTGATCGGGAATCCGCCTTACTTTCAGTTCAAAGCCGAACGGGCGATCCGCTCCCACTACAGCCAGGTCATCTCAGGGAGAGTCAACATCTTCTCCCTCTTTTTCCAGGTAGGCCTCTCGGCTCTTCGCTTGGGGGGTCAGTTGGGTTACGTCGTGCCTCCGTCGATGAACAACGGGGCCTATTTTGATGCTCTCCGCAACTATCTGACCACCACCGCGCGTATCGAGTGGCTCAAAGTCTTCAACGACCACGATCTGTTCGCCGACGCTCAAACATCGGTCCAACTCATTGTTCTGCGCGCTGAACAAGGAAAGTCCAAGCACCTTTTTAACCGACGTGAGCCGTCAGCGAACTTCTCACGCACCATCTTCAGTCAGCATCCCGAGAAGCTCCGGAAGCAATTTGACGGACGATCGACGTTGTACGAACTCGGATATGAGTCCGTCACCGGAACCGTGGTCTGGAACCAAAATAAGGACAGCCTCCATCGCACCCCGGGGCCAGGGCGCGTGCCTCTGATCTGGGCCCAGAATATTTCCGACGGCTGCGTGGTACTCCAAGACATGCCGAAACGACCCCAGTACGTTGAAACCAACAAGGTCCTGCGCGGGCCAGCGATAGTGGTCAACCGGATAGTTGGCTCAGTTGGATCCGCCTCGTTCCGATGCGGTCTAGTCCCCGACGGGATGGAATTCGTAGGCGAAAATCACGTCAACGTCATCCGACCCCGGAAAGGCACCGATCAGAAGGTGCCATGGGACGAACTTCTCACTCTGCTATCCGTTGACGAGATCTCTTCCCGGGCGCGACTCGTCACCGGAAACACCCAAATCTCGGCAACAGAGCTGAACCACCTGCTCCCACTGGGCGTCTAGCTCAGTTTGCCGAGACGCTCCAGCAGAAGAGGGGCGAGACAATCAATTGGCTGGTAGTCACCGATCGTGGTCACCAGGTTGTCTGTGCGGCTGACCACTCCAGTTGAAGGAAATCGTTCACCTTTGCTGAGGAGTACGCACTTGCGCAGAGCAGCAGGCGTCAGGAATCCCTCGATCCGGCCAATCCTGGATCCATCTGCGGCAGGGTGGCGAAGAGTTACCAGCACCAGCGGATAGTCACCCTCCTGGATGCCCTGGTCAGCATGAACGCCAAACTCGAAGTGATCACCCGGCCATCTCTTCCACAACCCACACTTGACATGAACACCTACTAACGAGTCGCCAACACGTACCTCGATGTCAAC
>JAZADN010000067.1:0-47571 GCA_036123585.1 Actinomycetota bacterium
CCCGATCTAGTTGATGGTGACCCTGTAAGTCACCGAACCAACCGCGTTGCCCTTGTAGTCCGTCACCGAGGTGCTAATGCCGAGCTTCGACGAGCCCTTGGTGATGTCCATGGCGGCCGAAGTCGCCGTGTACTTGAACTGCATGGTTCCTGCGATGTGGCTGTTCGCACCGGTCGAGTACGAACACCCTGCGGTGTCGTCTGCGGTGGTGCAGGCAGCGGTCCGGGCCGCTTCGGCGCCATCGTCGGTGTACACGGTGTCAGCGTCGGCGTCGACCGTGTAGTAGGAGATGGTGGCGAAGGCGGGATCCATTAGCTCGCTGTAGGTCACGTCGATGCTATGGACGGCCGCACCAGAGGTTCCGGCACCCACGCTCGACGAGGCCACAACGGCGGTGCTAGTACCACCGGCCACGACCAGGCACTTGAAGTTGGCGCCGACGTCAGCGTGACCGTTCACGGTCGAGCAGATGTTGTCAGCGGTCGGCGTCGAGGCCGTGGTCGGGCTGGTGAAGTCAGCAGCCAGGACAATCTTCCGGTTGACCGAGTCGTACAGGGAGATCGACGGGGCGGCACCAGCCGTACCCTCGATCGCCTCGAACGTCCACAGGTTGCCCAGCGTGCCCTCTGCGACTCCACCTGCTACGGCACCAATGGTGAAGGTACCACCGGTGCCAAGCGTGGCCGACTTGGCCCGCGTGTAGGTGGTCGACGCAACCGACGCGGTCGCTGTCGGACCGGTGGTGTCGGTCGACGCGGTCGCCGTCTTGTTGGCGGCCATGTCGAGGTCACCAAGGTCGGTGAAGTCACCGGCACTCGTCGAGATGGTCAGGATCTGACCGCTGATGAACGCCGAGCCGTCCTTGTGGGTGAACCGGTAGTAGTTCGTCCCACCGACCTGAGTCACGAGGAACGTGGTGTCGGTCCCCGAGCTGGTGCTCGTCATGTCGTCGGTCACCGTGGTGTTGTTCGCTGAGGCGAAGTCCTCGACCGCCTCACTGAAGTGAAGCAGGCCCTGGGTCGCGCCGATGCGGAAGCTGTCCACGGTCGCCGTCGGACGGGTCGCATCGTTGGCGATTGTGTGCGAACAACCAGCGATGGCCTGTGCCGAGGTGTCGGTGATGGTCGTGCTCGCCGAGAGCACGTCGCCAAGGGCGAAAGCCGTACCGAACGTGATGCTCGAAGCTGTCGCAGCCGCGGTCGAACCAAGAACCTCGGTGAGGTTCGGCTGGTCAACGGCGCCTGAAGCAGCGCTACCAGCGGCAACGTTCGTGGTAGCCGCGAGAGCCGCGTTGTTCAGCTTGTAGTTGGTCTCCAGACCGGCACCCGTGCCGTCGGCGTTGGTGGTGCCATCCTGATCGCCCTCAGCGCCGAGCACAGCACCGCTGAAGGTGACCGTCATGGTCGTGCCACCCTCGGCTGCGCTAATGGTGCAGGTCACTGTGGTCGTGGTGGCCGCAGCGTCGGCGGCAGTCATCTCGGCTGCCGACAGGTCGGCGGTACGCCCGATAGCACGGACGGTCGAGATGCTTGCCGACTTGGCGGTCAGCGCGGCGCTCGTGGTGGCGTTCAGCGTGCCCGTGCCATCCGTGAGGAGGGTCATCGTGGCAGCGGCGCCGGCCAGGGCGGTGGCACTCATGCCATCCTCATGCGAGGTGCCGTTCACCAGAATGACGTTGGTGGCGGTCTCGCCAAAGCCGTTCAAGACGGTCGCCTTGGTGCGGAGCTCCATGAGCTTCTTGGCCGTGTCATAGCGGTCGGTTCCACCCACGCGGGTGACCTCGATCGCCGTGGTCCCGGCGGCACCGTTCAGGATCGTCTTCACCTCGGCCTCAACGGCGGCGGAAACCGCAGCCGTGCCACCCAGGATGACGACGTGCTCGATGCTGTTGACCGAGCTGTCCAAGACGGCCTTGGTGCCAGCGGACAGGGCGTCGCCCGGCTCCACCAACAGAATCGGCATCACGTTCTTGAAGGCGATGCCCGAGGCCGCAACGGCGTCCGCGAAGTTGCGGGCCGTGGTCAGGAACACGGTGGTGTCCGAGTCCCAGTTGGTGCCAAAGTCCTGCATGGTGCGGATCTTCGTGGCCACGGCGTCGGCGGTGGCGACACGATCGGCACCCGACACGCGGGACACGGTGTATCCCAGGTCGGTGAGCGACGTGGCGACGCCAGCGCTGACGGCGGCGGTGCCACCGACGATGTACACGGTGTGCCCGGCAGCTGTGGTCGAGTTGATCTGACCAATGGCCAGCGACGTCGAGCCCTTCAGCGTGTCCGGGTCGGTGAGGATCACCGGACCGGACACAGCACCGGCGAGGGCAGCAGCCGACAGGGCGTCGGCGTAGCTCTCACCGCTGACCAGCACGGACGCGGTGGCGTTGTTGTTGTGCGACGTGATCGCGGCCGAGGCCGAGGTCGCGTACTTGTCGACGCCGGAAACCCGGGTCGACTGGGTCACGGTCTGCAAACCAGAGGCCGTGCCCGACGTGAGTGCGAGGCCCGCACCAGCCACGAGGACGGCTAGAAGGCCGGCCACGAGGCGGGTGGAAACCCGCTTCCGTTCATTCTTCAAGGTTTTCTCCCTGAGTTGGATGATCTGTTCAAGGCCTGGCCTGCGAAAACCGTGGAAGCGGACGAACCGCCGCGACACGCAGCCCTCCACCACCCACCCTCAACCGGAAACTCCACGAGGGAGTTCCGTCTGACGATGGACGCCGGAGAACTGCGTGACGAAAGCCAGATTGTGAGCCACCCCGAAAGGGCGACTCCAAGAAGGATACCGGGAGGACCTACGGGTCACAAGCATTTCCGCCACCACGGTGCCGAATTACTCTCGAGGCCCGAAAAGACAGGCAAGAGACCCCTCCAACGCAAATCACAGTAGCGGCCCGGCCACGATGGGTGGTCGGAAATCCCGCGTGTCGCGAGCAGCGGGGGACCGTGCCCGCCGCGAACGACGATGTAAGTTCTCCCGGGAATTCCCCGCTAGACCACCCGATGCCCGGAATTCCAACGATTTCCAAGTCCATGACCCTCGCAACTAAGCCCTCTGGAAGACCCCCGACCCCCGACCCGGCCCCTAGTGGTGACCGGCCGGTAGCCCTGCTATGCACCTCCAACGGGATCGGCCTGGGCCACCTGACCCGGCAGATGGCCGTCGGACGTTTCCTGGCCGAGACACACGACGTGGTCGTCTTCACGCTCTCCCCGGCCGCCCATCTGGCAGTCGACGCCGGCTTCCACGTGGAATATCTGCGGTCCCACGAGTACGGCAATGTCGAAAACCGGGCCTGGAACGGTTTCTACGCCACCCGGCTCGAGCACCTGCTCGACCAGTACCGGCCAGACGTCATGGCCTTCGACGGCGGCCATCCTTACGCAGGCCTTTGCGCCGTGCTCCGCCACCGCAAGGGCCTGAGGTCCGTTTGGAGCCGCCGGGGACTGTGGCGGCCGGGCAAGGGCCATGACGCCTTCAGCAGGTCGAAGTTGTTCACCCACGTCGTGGAACCGGGCGAGTACGCCGCGGAGATGGACCGCGGCCTGACCGCCGGCGGCGCCGACGCCTCCCTCGTGGCCGCACCGGTCTCAGCGGTCCGCGTCGAGGATCTGCGTCCGGCTGAAGAGGTCCGGAGCGAACTCGGCCTGGACCCGGACCGGCCTACCGTCCTGATGCAACTCGGCGCCGGGCGGGTCAACGACACCGGCTCCCTGAGCGCCCGAATGGTGGCTTCGCTACGACGACGACCCGACGTGCAGGTGGTGGTCACCGAAAGCGTCCTGACTCGCGTACCCGCCGAACTGCCTCCCGCCGTGGTGCGCCTCCGCCACTTCCCCATCGGCGAGTACCGAGCCGCGTTCGACGCCTCGGTCATGGCTGCCGGCTACAACTCCTTCCACGAGGCCATGGCCCTCGGCCTACCCACACTGTTCGTACCCAACCAGTCCACTGCCAAGGACGACCAGGACGCCCGGACCCTCTGGGCCGAACAGACCGGGTGCGGGCTCCGGTGGGACGACCCCGGTGTCGACGCCGAGCCGCGCCTGCTGGCCGGGCTCGACGAGGCGGTCGACCGTTTGCTGGACAGGGACGAGCAGGCTCGGATGCGTTACCGGATGGCGAAGTTGCCGCCGGCCATCGGGGCCGAGGAGATCGCCGCGGCCCTGAACGCGTGGGGTAGCAGGCCGGTCGGCGCCGGCTGACTAGTGCCCCGCGTCGTCCTCGACGCCGTAGCCGAGGCGCATGGCGGCCATGCGGTCCTCGACCCAGCGGGCATGGTCGGCTTCGTCGCACCACCACGGCAGGTCCGGCCGGTAGGGCGGCAGGTACTCGAACGACAGGCCGAGAGTCCGCAGGTCGGTGAAGTCCGGAGAGTCCACCAGTACCACGGTGCGGTCCGGCTGGTCCGAAGCGGCGATCCGGGCCCACAAGGCGTCACGGGCTGACTCTTCGAGGCCCCGGCAGTCGACGAACGACACCGGCCGATCACCGGCCAGGTCGAGTACCTCATGACGACGGGCCGTGGCCAACTGCCCGCGGGTCGCCACCCGCTGGACCGGGTCCACCACGTATCCAGGCAGCCGACGCTGGGCGAGGCGGTAGCCGCGAACGGCCACCGTCCTGACATGACGGCGGGTCCAGCGCAGGGCCTTGACCGGCGAGACAGAGATGCGGATCAGCAGGTGGCCGAGGCGAAACGACTGGCTCTCGAGGGTGCGGGCCAGACGGCGCTCCACGGCGGCCAGTTCCTGGGTTCGGACCCGAACCTCGGCGACCCGCTCGGCTTCCCGGTCGCGGCCCACCTGCTCGTGGGCCACCACGGTGCGCTCCAGAGTGGCCGTCCATTCCTGAAGGGCACGCTTCTCCCGCTCCAGGCGACGGACAGCAGCGGCCAGGTTCTCCACCTCTCTCGCCCGAGCATCCAGCGGGCTCTGGCCGGTCGGCTGGACAGACACGTTGGCCAAACTACCGCCCGGCCGCCCACCGGATCGGTCGACGCCTACGCTCGGCGGCGATGAGGAAGACTGGGGCCGACGGGTCGGGCGACGATCAGCTGGACGACGGGCTGTTCGCCGTCGGGCGACCTGTCCCCGTTGGCACCTACCTTCGGGACCTCTGGCACCGCCGCGACTATCTGGTCCAGGTCCCGCTGGAGGATCTCCGGGTCCAGAACGCCCACACGCTGCTCGGCAACCTCTGGCTGCTGCTCAATCCCGTCCTCCAGGTAGCGGTGTACCTGCTGGTGTTCGGCGTCCTCATCGATCTGGACCGAGGCGTCGACGACTACCTGGCCTTCCTCACCGTCGGGGTGTTCGTCTTCCACCAGGCTCAGCGCACTATCGCCGCCGGGGCCCGCTCGGTGGTGGCCAACGTCGGCCTGGTGCGGGCACTGCGGTTCCCCCGGGCCGCTCTGCCGGTAGGCAGCGCCATCGGGCAGTTGCTGTCGTTCGCCCCGGTGCTGGTGGTCATGCTGGCAGTCACCCTGGCCCACGGCTACGCACCGAACCTGCGTTGGCTGGCCCTGCCCGCCCTGCTGGCCGCCCTGACGGCGCTCGGCCTGGGCGGCGGCCTCCTGGCTGCGCGAGCCAACCACACCTACCGCGACCTCGAGAACCTGCTGCCTTTCCTGTTCCGCCTGCTCTTCTACCTGTCGGGCGTCCTGTACTCGGTCGACCACTTCGTCACGGATGAGGCACTGCGGGCCCTGTTCGCCCTCGACCCCCTCTACTGCCTGGTCACCACCTGGCGGTGGGCGCTGATCGGTGCTGACGCCTCCGGCCTCGTCTGGGCGGGCACCGTAGGATGGCCGACCTTCACCCTGCTCGTCGGCTTCACGGCCTTCCGGGCCCGCGAGGCCAGCTACGGGAGCGGGGCATGACCACCGGAGACATCCCGGTTCGGACGGCGATCCACTGCAGTTCCGTGGAGGTCCGCTACACACTGCGCTCCCACCGGCCGCTGCTGCGCGACCTTCTGCGGGGCAACGCCCCGAAAGCCACAACTGTGCACGCCGTGCGGGGCGTCGACCTCAATGTGGCGATAGGCGAGAGCGTGGGCCTCGTCGGTCCCAACGGCTCCGGCAAGACAACGTTGCTTCAGGCCATGACCGGCGTGCTGCCCCTGGCCGGGGGCGAACTGCTGGTCCGGTCACTCCCCACCTTCCTCGGGGTGAAGGCGGCCCTGCGACCCCGCAGTGCTGGCCGTTCCAACATCCGCATCGGCCTGCTGGCCCAGGGGCTGCGCCGCGACGATGTCGAGGCGATGGTCGACGAGGTGGCCGCCTTCGCCGACCTCGGACCGGCCATCGACCGTCCCATGGAGACCTACTCGTCGGGCATGCGGGCCCGGCTCCACTTCGCCATCGCCACCGCTCTGGCCCCGGAGATCCTGCTGGTGGACGAGGCGCTGGCCGTCGGTGACCGCGCGTTTCGGGAGCGAAGCGCCCGTCGGCTAGACGAACACCGGGCCGCCGCAGGCACCGTGCTACTGGTCAGCCACAACCTTGCCGAGGTTCGTCGCTCCTGCGAGCGGACGGTCTGGCTGCAGGACGGGCGGATCGTGGCCGACGGACCGACTGACGAGGTGCTCCGGGAGTACGAGGCGTCCTGAGCAGTCAACCCATCGGGTCGACGGCAGTCAGCGAGAACGGAGCCGGCGAACCATGCCCCAGGGGGGGCCCACCAAGAAGCCCATGCCCCATGACCAGTGCATGGTCGGATAGACCGCCATCAGGCGGAGCGCCATGGCCGGCGATCGGGCGGCCAGCACCGAAGCCCCTGCCACGGCCGCGGCATAGACGACCGGAACGGCCAGAGCCGGCGGCCACCACCACCCGACAACCAGTCCGGCCACCACGCTGAGGACGGTGGCAGGGGCGACCAGATGGCGCCACCGTAACGACCGCGGGTGCAGGGCCAGCACTACCCGCTTCCACCGTCCATACTGCCCGAACTGGCGGGCTAGCGCGCCCAGTGACCCGCGGGGCCGGTAGCGGACCCGCAGCTCGGGGTCGAACCACACCTCGCCGCCGGCCCGTCGCAGGCGGTGGTTCAACTCATAGTCCTGGTTGCGGACCAGCGCTTCGTCGTAGCCACCGACCGCCTCCAGCGCGTCGCGTCGGAACACGCCGAGGTAAACCGTGTCGACCGGCCCCTCCGGTCCGCCATAGTGAAAGCGGGCGTCGCCTGCGCCAAAACGCGATGCCATGGCACGGCCCACCGCCTCCTCCCACGGGGTGGTACCCAGGGGATTCTGGACACCCCCGACGACGACAGCACCGGTGCGGTTCAGAGTTTCCACCGCCCGGGCCACGTAGCCGGGCGGTAGTTGTGCGTGGCCGTCGACACGCACCACCACCGGGGCCGAGGTAGCCCCGATGGCAGCGTTCAGGCCCGCCGGGGTGACGCCGGCAGGGTTGTCAACCACGGTGACCCGAGCGTCAGCGGTGGCGAGGCGTTCGGCGACCTCCCGGGTGTCGTCGGCCGACGGGGCCACGGCGAGGCACACCTCCAGCGTTCCGCCGCCGGGCACTTTCTGGGTCAGGACCGAGGCCACTGTCGAGGCCAGGCCAACGCCCTCGTTCCGGACCGGAAGTACGACGGCCACAGCGGGCGAACAACCAGCCACCGACCCAGCGGCACGCTCGGTCACGAGCCCCGCCGGAAGAGCACCAGCACCGTGCGGGCCAGGATCTGCAGATCAAGGATTGGAGACCACGACATCAGATACTGGAGATCGTGGCCCAGTTTGTAGGCCGGGTCGGTGTGGTAGCCCGCCCGGACCTGGGCTAGCCCGGTCAGACCGGGAGCGATCTCATGGCGTCGCCCGTAGCCGGGGATGGCCGCCTCGAACTCGGCGATCAGCTCCGGCCGCTCCGGCCGCGGCCCTACCAACGACATCTCGCCCCGAACCACGTTCCAAAACTGTGGCAGCTCGTCCAGGCGGGTGCGGCGCAGCCACGCGCAACCCCGAAGCACCCGGTCATCGCCTCGAGTCGACAGGCGGGCCCCGCCGTCGGACTCGGCGTCGGGCCGCATTGTCCGGAACTTGACCAGAGTGAACGGCTCGCCGCCCCGCCCGGTCCGCACCTGCCGGTAGAGCACGCCCTGACCAACCATCGCCCGCAGGTATGCGGCAAGGCTGAACCCGACTACCAGCACTGCCGGGGCCAGTAGCAGGATCACCATCCACTCGACGAGACGCTTGAGACGGCGCTGGTGGGGGCGCAGGGCCCGGGTGCGTACGGCCACGTATGGCATGCCGCCGATCTCCCTGACGTCCCGCAGGCCGAGTAGCGCAGTGGTGGCCGTGACCCGCAGGTACACCCCGCGCTCGGAGGCGTCCAGCGAGGCCACCGGCTCCGGAAGCAGGTCGCCCACCGAGGCGTCGTCCACGAATACCACGTCGGTGGCCTCGACGCGGTCCGCAGCGGCCAGCACGCCATCCGCCGACCGCACATGGCCAACCACCACGGCCTCGCTGTCGCTCTCGCCCAGATGGGACGTCGCCAGTTCCGTCTCCGACGACGAACCGGCCAACAGCACCCGGGGCGGGCCGAAGCGTCGGGCCCGCAAGCGACGCGACAGCATGCGGGTCCCGGTGGCCGCCAGCGACACGCCGACGCCCACCGCAGCGAGGTTGGCCCGGGGAATGGCGTACCGGCCGGTGGGCAGCACCACCACGAGGCCCATGGCCAGGCCCACCAAGGTCAGGCCAGCCACCCGGGAGAACCACATCCGGTGTCCGAGGCGCACCTGCTTCTCGTAGAGCCCGCCAAAGTAGAAGACCGCCTGGAGGGCCACAGTGGCCACCACCATGCCGACCATCGTGTCGGCTGGCGCCGGCCAGTCGGACCCGAACCGGATCAGGTTGACAAGCACGACGACGACTAGGATGCCCGCGGCATCCAGCACGTACAGCCACCGGAAGCCGGCCCGCCACGATCGCAGGTAGGCCCGCCGCAGGGGCCCATGCGATGCCGTCTCCAGCCCACGTTCCACACGTCCATCGTAGGAGGCCGCCCGGCCCGGTCAGGGGGCGACCGGTAGGATCGGCCGGTGCCCGTCTCCCGAAGGGTCCCCCGTTCCCGCCGGGACCTCGCCCACCTGCTTCAGGTCGACCTGCTCGTCAACCTGACGCTGCGGGACCTCCGCTCAAAGTACAAGCGCTCGGCGCTCGGCTGGACCTGGTCGGTCCTCAACCCGCTGGTGGCCGTCGTCGTCTACTCAGCGGTCTTCTCGGTGTTCCTCCGCATCCAACCGTCCACCGGCGACCCCAGCGGCATCCGCTCCTACGCGGTGTTCCTGCTGGTGACTCTGCTGCCGTGGCAGTTCCACGTGACCAGCCTGACCGAGGCCACCCGGTCGATAACCGCCAACGGACCCCTCATCACCAAGATCTGGTTCCCGCGCTGGGTACTCCCAACGTCGTCGGTGCTAGCCCGGTTCCTGACCCTTCTGGTCGAGATGGCAGTCCTGCTGGTCCTCGTCGCCGTCATCGAGGGCCACTACGCCTTCGCCTGGATCCCCGTCGTCCTCGTTCTGATGACACTGCAACTGGTCTTCACAATTGGGCTGGCGCTGATGGTCAGCGCGGCCAACGTCTACTTCCGGGACGTCCAGCACTTCCTCGGGGTGGCACTGGCCCCATGGATGTTCCTGACGCCCATCCTCTATCCGCTGAACATGGTCCCCGCAGACCGGGAGTTTCTGGGCATCGGGTACCGGACGCTTTACCAACTCAACCCGATGGTCTCGTGGACCAAGGCCTACCGGAACGCTCTGTACGACCTTCGCTTCCCGTCGGCCGAACGGTGGCTGGCCATCTTGACGGCCACCACCGTCGTGCTGGTCCTCGGCGCGGCGCTGTTCCGCCGCCTCGAGCCCCGCATGGCCGAGGAGGTCTGAGATGGGCGGTTCTAGATCGGGCACGCCGGCCGTCACGCTGGAAGGGTTGGGCAAGAAATTCCGACTCACCCACGATCGGAACTGGACGCTGAAGGCGACGGTGCTGAACGGTCACCGGACCCGTTACGAGGAGTTCTGGGCGCTGCGGGACCTGACCCTGGACGTCGACCACGGCGACACCTTTGGGATCATTGGGGGCAACGGGTCGGGCAAGAGCACGCTGCTCAAGGTGCTGGCCGGGATCCTGCGCCCCGACGAGGGCCGGGCGTCTGTCGACGGTCGTCTATCGGCCCTCCTCGAACTCGGCGCCGGCTTCCACCCCGAGTTGACGGGTCGAGAGAACGTGTACCTGAACGGGGCCATCCTCGGCTTCACCAGTCGAGACATCCGCCGCCGCTTCGACGACATCGTCGGGTTCGCCGAGTTGAACCGATTCATCGACGAGCCGGTCCGCAACTACTCGTCGGGCATGTACGTGCGCCTCGGGTTCTCGGTGGCCATCCACGTCGAGCCCGAGGTACTCCTCGTTGACGAGGTACTTGCCGTGGGCGACTTATCTTTCCAGAAGCGGTGCCTGGAGCGGTTCGCCCGCCTCAAGGCCGAGGGGCGGACCATCGTGGTGGTGAGCCACGACCTCGACATGGTGGGCTGGCTGTGCGACCGCACCGCTTGGATCCAGGACGGGACCCTGCGGGCAGTTGGACCATCAGCGGAGGTGATTGACCGCTTCGCCACCGGCCCCGACAACGACGACAGGCACGGTGACGGCCCGACCGCGGGCGGCTCCGGACTGGACCGGCTCTCTCCGGACGACCTGGTGCGGTCGGTTGGGCTTTTCGACCCCAATGGGCACCCCACCGTCTCGGTGGGCTCGGGGCGACCGGTGCGGTTCCGGGTGCGCTTCGACGCCGACGCGGCCGGCGAGCCGGTGACGGTTGCCCTCGGCCTGTACCGGGCTGACGGCACGCACGTGGCAAGCATCAACTCGGGCGCGGCGACCAGCGGCGTGACCGGGGACAGGTCCGTAACCGAACCCGGAGGCGTCGGGCCCGGAGTCGTCGAGGTCGACTACGACGTGCCGTTTCTACCCGTCCAGCCCGGCACCTACGAGCTCTCGGTGGCCCTGCACGATGCCACCATGCGCAAGGTCTTGGAGCGCCACACTCATCTGCTGCGTTTCGAGGTGGAGCCCACAGGGATCGAACCGCAGAACGGCCTCGTCGCACTCGGCGGAACCTGGGAGGCCCGGTGAACCCAGCGAACGGACCCGCCGGCGACCGGTACTGGCGCGACGGGTCGGAGGACTATCTGGTGGAGGTGCTCTCCTCGACCACCGACCGGTCCACCGCCTCGGATGAACTGGCCGCCCATGTCATCGACTGGCCCACTCGTTACCACTTCGCCCGAGCACGCACGAATCTGCTCCACCCGCTCGGCCTCGGACCCGGACTCCGGGTGCTCGACGTGGGTGCTGGATCCGGTGTGGCCGCCCGGGCCGCTGCTGACCGTGGCGCCTCTGTGGTGGCCGTGGAGGGCGACGCCCGACGGGCAGAGGCCGCCGCTGTCCGCTGTGCGGGCCTCGACGTCGAGGTGGTCCACGGCACGGTTTCTGACCTCGACAGCGCTCAGCGCGACTTCGATGTGGTGCTCTGCATCGGTGTGCTGGAGTACGCCGGTGACGATCCGGCGGCCTTCCTCGGCCGCCTCGTCGACCGGCTCGCTCCCTCCGGGACCCTGGCCGTGGCCATCGAGAACCGGTTCGGCCTGGCCTACTGGCTGGGCGGCGACGAGGACCACCTGGCCCGCCCGTGGGTCGGCCTGGAGGGCTATCCGGCCCAGGCCACCACCACGGCCACGGCCAACGTCCGCACCCACGGGCGGCGCGACCTAGCTGCGCTCCTGGACGGCGCCGGCCTAGCCGCCCAGCGATGGCTTACCCCGTGGCCCGACTACAAGTTGCCCACCGCCATCCTCGCCGAGGCGATCCACGACCAGCCCGACGCCGTGAACCTCGTCGACCAACTGGTCGGCCCCCCGCTGGACCACAGCCGGATGGGTGGCGGCTTCGACGGCGACGAGCGGGCCGTCCTGCGCGGTGCGGTGGAGGGAGGCCTGGGCGTCGAGATGGCCAACTCGTTCCTGGTGTTGGCCGGCAAGGACCACGGAACCCTCGACGCCCGCTGCGACCCGGACATCCTTGCCTGGCGGTTCACTGGCGACCGACGCAAGGCCTACCTGCGGGTCCGCACGGTCCGCCAGCCACTGGGCGATGGCGCCGGTAGTCGGACCATCGACCGGCGGTCCACCCACTCGGCCGACCGCACCGGCTCGACGGTCGTCGGGACCGACGGGTGGCTGCGCATTCGGCCGGCCGACAGCCCCCCGGAGCCGTACGTACTCGGCCCGACACTGGAACAAGTCGCCCTGGGACACCTCCGGGACGGCGACCGGCTCGCCCTGGCTGACGTGCTGGGTCGGTGGGCCGCCATCGCTGAGGATGCCGCCAACGACCGGGACGTGGCCACCTGGGAGGCCCACCCATACCTGACAGCCGGCCGCCGACGGGTTCTGCCCGGCCACCATCTGGACCTCGGCTTGGACAACCTGGCCGGCGCCGACGGCGAGGGACTACCCACTTTCGTCGACGACGAATGGGAGGCGGTCAATGGCGTCGACCTGCAACTGGCGGCCATCCGAGCTTGCTGGAAGCTGGCCTCGGTAGCCGTGCACTCTGGGACCCGCCACCCCTGGGCGACCTCAGCCAGTGTCGACGACCTGACCGTCACTTTCTGCGACTTACTCCCACTCGACGTGGGAGCCGATCCGTTGGACCGTCTCCTGAAGGCCGAATCCGAACTCCGAGCGGTGGCCCTCGGTGGCGACGCGACCAGCCACGCCGCTCAGTTGCGGGCCGCCGGCCGCCGCAGCCTCTCGAAGCGTTCGGTGGGTACTGGGCCAGTCGGCGGCATCCGGGGACGCCTTGCACGGCTTCGATGCCTGCCCATAGTTGGCCCCCCACTGGCCGGATTGGCACGCCTCGTGCGCCGACTCTGAGGACCGCCTGCCCAAACGGCCACGGTCCTCAACCCGACAGTTCGCCCCGAACGAAGTACCGGCAGGCGACGTCGCTGCCATCAGCCAGGTATCCCGCTTCGACCAGAACCTCAACCACCTCTCTCCCGTCGCCAATGGGTGGTTCGGCGCGGAGGCACACCGCATCAGGACGAAGACCTTCGAGCGCATCGGCCACCGCCTCGACCCCCCACTCGGCCCAGCCATGCTCAAGGGCATGTGACAGGGTCCGGCGCTCCGTCGCCAGGAAAGCTCCGTCTACGTGGCGGCCACGGAGGTAGGCCGACCGCGGGTTGGTGGACTTCACCCGGGAGGTGATGACAGACACGGCGAAGTCGACGTCCTCCGGCCCGGCCACCCGGCCCCCGGTGGGTGCTCGGTCGACTAGGCCGCGTGCACCGTCCACTTCGGGACGGGGCAGGTCGACGACGGGAGGCCACACCAGTCGGGTTCCGCGGTTGGCGCTGCTCGTGATGGCCGTCCCCGAAAGGGCCAAGACCAGTAAGACCACGGCGGCCACCGCGAACGGCGGCACCGGGCTCCGACCGGGTAGGACAAGTCGGACCTGGGTGAGCATCAGACCAACCAGGGCGGGTACCGGGAGGATCCAGACCGTCCGCCAGGCGATGGCATCCGCCGCACCCACCTCGTTCAGCACATCAAGCACGCCGGGCGCCAGGAAGCCCGCGAACACTGCCACGGGACCGGCGAGCAGCAGGAGCCGGGTCGACCGGTCGCCGACGGTGGCCCAGGCAAGCAGGGCGGAGGCCACCGCCACCAACGCTCCGAATCCACCGCCGAAAACCATCCGCACCACGCCGATGGGCTCCGTGCCGCTGTCCAACCACCGCAGCGGATCGAACGCAGCCACGACGCCAGACGTCAGTGCCCCGGCTAGGTCATCCAATCGCTGCGGCTCGGACAGCAAGGTTCCCAGCCCGACCGCTAGGGCCGGCACGGTGGCCACCAGACCCCAGCCGAGGCGGCCCTGTCGCGCCCGACCGGTTGCGGCGTGGACCGCCGTGGCCGTCACCGCAGAAGCAACTACGACCGGCGCCACGAGTACGGCGGTGGACGTCAGGCCGAGGCCGGCCACCACGCCGAATGCCGCAGCCCACAGGTGCTGTCGACGACCGGTCCGTCCCCACGCCGCCGCGTGATGCCAGAGCACCGGTACCACCACCACCAGGAAGACGACCTTGCCTTGCCACGACCGGCCAGCAGAGAAGTTGCCGAACGACCCGTGCTCCGCCCCGTCCAGGATCAGGAAGGCCGTGCCAACCCATGTGGCCAGCACAGGAGCCCGGGCACCGAGGCCACGCAGCAGGCGCCAAGTGGCAAGCACGGAGAGCGCGGCCACCAATGGTCCGAGACCGAGGTAAGCGAGCGTCGCCGCAGCCACCCGGACCAGGGCGGCTATCGACCCGAGGAAGGCCTCCACCGATGTCGGGAGCCCGGCCGGTCGCTGCACTGGCAGGACATCGTCGCTGAAGACGGTGTCCCGTTCGGGAAAGGATGTGTCGTGCTCGGCGATCCAGGTGGAGCGGTTGACCACGAAGACGTCGTCCTGGTCGGGTCGCACCATGACCAGCGACAGCACGGCCATGACCACCGCCAACAACAGCACCGCGATGGTGGCCGCGTCTGTGGGTACCGCCCGCGCCGACTCCTCCCCGCCCGTCGCGGGGTCAGTCGTCGGGAGGGACCGTCGGACGGCGGCCAGCAGCAGGACGCCGATGCAGGCCCACAGCACCGGCCACCACAGGCCGTCCACGTCGATCCACGCCAGCAGCAAAGCCACGACGGCCAGCCCGGCGACTGACCACCGCTGGTCTGGCCAACGCTGGTCCGGAACGGAACCGGAGGCAGCCGGTCCCGATGCCTCCCGACCATTGGGACGGCGCAGCCTCACGACGATCCAGACGGCGATCGCCACAATCCAAAGACCGAGCGCACCGTCGCGGCCCATCCCGGTCCACCGGGCGAGGTGGAATACCACCGTCCAGCCCGCTAGGCCGGCCACCGCCCCGTCTAGGACACGGTCTGACCACCGGACCACGACGTCGGCAAGGGACCGGTCGGACGCTGTAGAAGGTCGGCTCATCGCCTCAGTCGGTGAGCCGAGCCACGGTGGCCGCTATGGCGTCCCGGTGGTGGCGTAGTGGCTCATGTCCCAGGCGTCGGAGCACTCCGCAGTCGAGCGCCGACCAGGCAGGACGGCGGGCCGGCCGTGGCGGACTCTGAACGGCTTCCTCGACGGCCACCACCCGGGTCGGGTCAGCACCCACCTCTTCGGCCACCGCCCGCCCCACGTCGGCCCACGAGGCCTGACCGGCGTTCACCGCGTGGACTACGCCGGACACCCGCTCGTCGGCCAGCCGCAGAATCGCCGGGACGAGATCCTCGATGAAGGTCGGGCAGGCCCGCCGGTCGCCCTGCAGTTCGACTGGCCCGTCTCCAGCGAGGGCAGCCAGAATCCGGCCGACCATGCCCGGTCCGTCGGCCGCCTGCAGCCAGGTAGTCCGGACCACCGTCGCCGCAGGCCCGGCCGCCACCTCACCAGCCATCTTGGAGGCTCCGTAGACGTTGAGCGGGGCCGTTGGGTGGTCTTCTGGGTAAGGGAGCAACTCGCCCCCGATCGGTGAGCCGTCGAACACGAAGTCAGTGGACACCTGAACGAGGTGGGCGTCCACCTCGGCGGCGGCCTCAGCGAGATGGCCGACGGCGCGGGCGTTGACCAGATCAGCTCGCGCCGGGTCGAGCTCACAGCCGTCCACGTCGGTCCACGCCGAGCAGTTCACGACGACCGATGGCCGGTGAGCCACCACCGCGATCCGGACGGCGTCGGCATCGGTCACGTCCAGGGCCGCCCGGTCGAGGCCCACTACGCCCCCGGTGGCGTCCGCCATCCGGACGACTTCGCGGCCGAGCTGCCCGGCAGCCCCCACCACGAGGACAGTCATGGCCGGTCCTGTCGGTCCAGCAACGGCCCCCACCAGTCCGGATGGTTCCGGTACCAGTCGACGGTGGCCGCCAGACCGTCGTCAAGGTCCACAGCGGGCACCCAACCCAGCGCCCGGACACGTCCCGAGTCGACCGAGTACCGGCGGTCGTGGCCGAGCCGGTCCTCGACGTACTCGATGCTCGACTGATCGGCCCCGCACAGTGCCAGCAGGCGGTCGGTCAGGCCTCGGTTGGACAGCTCGTTGTTCGCGCCCACGTTGTAGATGCCGCCAGCCAGGCCGTGTTCGAGCACCAGGTCAAGGGCCGCGCAGTGATCGTCGACGTGGATCCAGTCCCTCACGTTCAAACCGTCGCCGTAGAGCGGGACCTGACCGCCGCGTAAGAGCGTGGTGGTGAACAGCGGGATCACCTTCTCCGGGAATTGGAATCGGCCGTAATTGTTCGTCGCCCTGGTGACCACCACGTCGAGACTGTGGCTGGAGTGGTAGGACAGAGCGATCAGGTCTGAACCGGCCTTGGAGGCCGAGTAGGGCGAGGTCGGTGCCAGTGGGTCATCCTCCCGGAACGACCCGACCTCGATGGAGCCGTAGACCTCGTCGGTCGACACGTGAAGTACGCGCTCGATCCCAAGTTCAAGGGCCACCCGGCAGACCGTGGCCGTGCCCTCGCAGTTGGTGGAGGCGAAGGTGGACGGGTCGACCAATGACCGGTCGACGTGGCTCTCCGCGGCTAGGTGGAGCACGGCGTCGTGGCCGCGCATGGCCGCCGCTAGAGACGCTCCGTCGCGGACGTCGCCTTGGACAAACCGGTAGTCGTCACCGTCGACGAACTTGGCAAGGTTGGCCGGGTTCCCGGCGTAGGTGAGGGCGTCGTACACCGTCACCACGTGGCCGGCGGCCACCAGACGGTGGACATAGTTGGCGCCAATGAATCCGGCTCCGCCGGTGACGAGCAGGCGCACGTCAGCCATCCCCGCCGGGGTATGTGGGCACCAACTCTGCGGGCAAATCGGCCCGACTCGGGTTGGCCGCGTCCCGGGGTGACAGCACTGGCCGCCCGTCCAGACCCCAGTCGGCCCCAACCGCCGGATCGTCCCACGCCAGCCCCAACTCGTCGTCAGGGTCGTAGGTGCCGTCTACCAGATACGCCACCGTGGCGTCGGTAAGCGCGGCAAAGCCGTGGGCCACCCCTCGCGGGATGTAAAGACCCCGGTGGCGCTCCGGACCCACGCCACCGAGTTCCATCCTCAGCGAAGCACCGTCGGTCGGCGAGCCAGCCCGGAGGTCATGGAGAACTACCCGAATCTGCCCTACCACCACCGTCCAGTAGTCGGCTTGGAACCGGTGGTAGTGGAGGCCGACCAACGACCCGGCGGACCGCTCGGCCCGGTTGGCCTGGAGCATCTCCCGGCAACCTGGGATCCATTCCCGTCGCCAGGTCTCCACGAAGGTCCCACGGTCGTCACCGTGGACCACCGGGTCGACGACGAACACGCCGTCGATCTCCGTCGAGGCACGGATGTCAGCCACCGGATCCCTCCCCGGCCGGACCGTCGTCGGCCCAAGGCTCTACAGCCGGACCGTGGACGTCAACCACCGAGTGGTCGCCCAGCAGCACCGACAGGTCCGATCCCGGTCCACCGGCGTCACCGCCACCGAAGATGGCCGCCTCCCGGCCAAGAACCGACCCGGTGACACGGTGGTGGCCCACTACCGAGCTCCCTTCCATCAGCACTGAGTGGTCGACGGTCGACGATTCGATCCGGCAACCGGCCCCGACTGCCACCGAGGGCCCCACCGTGGCGTCCACGATCCGGGCTCCGGCGGCCACCACGACCGGTCCGACCAGCGTGGCATCGACCACCGTGGCCTCGTCGTCGACCACCACCCCATCGCCGACCAGTCCATCCAGCACCAAGCGGTTGCACTCCAGTAGCGGGTCCTTCTTGCCAGTGTCGATCCACCAGCCGTCCAGTACCCGATGGTCGACCGGAGCGCCGTTGTCGACCAGCCACTGGATGGCGTCTGTGATCTCCAGTTCGCCCCGCTCCGACGGTTCGATGGCATCTACGGCCGCATGGATGCGGGCGTCGAACAGGTACACCCCGACCAGCGCCAGATCTGAGGGCGGCTCGGCGGGCTTCTCCAACAGGCCGACGATCTGACCGTCAGCGTCCAGGTCGGCCACCCCGAAGGCGGTCGGGTCGTCGACGTGAGCCAGCATCAGGCGGGCCGCATCTCCGGAGGCCTCAAAGCCCGCAACGACCTCGTCGAGCGAGTCTTCGAACATGTTGTCTCCGAGATACATGGCGAACGGGTCGTCACCCAGGAAGGGGCGGGCCACCAACACCGCGTGGGCCAGGCCGAGGGGCGCCTCCTGTTCTAGGTAGGTGACCTCGGCTCCCCACTGGGATCCGTCGCGCACGCTGGCCCGGATCTCCTCACCGGTGTCGCCGACCACAATGCCCAACTCCGTGATGCCCGCCGACACCAGATCCTCCACGACGTAGTGGAGGATCGGCTTGTTGGCGATGGGAACCAGCTGCTTGGCGCTGGTGTGGGTGAGCGGACGCAGGCGACGCCCGCTACCCCCCGACAGGATCAGGCCCTTCACGCCGCCGAGGGTACCGGTGGGGCCCCAGAGGGCCCGTTCAGGGTTCCCCTCACCTGCCGGCGGCCCTGGCTAAGGCGGTCAGGAAGACAAGCACGGTGACCGACACACGTTGGGCCTCCTCACCGGTGATAGCGAACCCGTCGGCCACCTGCTCCAGTGCCACCTGGTCTCCCTCGGCAGCGAAGTAGGCGGTGGTCACCCGCTTGGCACCGTCCATCGGCGGCACTTCGACGGGATTCGGCTCCCCATCCGAAAGGTTCAGGAGGAAGGCCACCACCCACACAGCGGCCCGTTGGAACTCGGCGGTCGACATCTCCAGATGCTCGGCCGCCGCCTCCACCGAGGCCAGGTCCTCGATGGAGTATCCGGTGGTGACCCGGTACTCGTCGACCCTGGTGGACGGGAACGAGATGGCAGCGTCCGGTGGCCCATAGGCCACTCCGAACCAGTTGGACCTAAGCCCGAACTCGCGTCGGAACCGGTCGCCGTTGACGATGAATACCTCACCGGACCGGGTCCGTAACTCAACTTCGGTGGCCCGGCCCCCGTCGTCACCGAAGCCGTCACGCTCGACCACCTCCATCTCGTAGAGCGTGCCCAGCCCGAAAGACTCGGCGACCTCGGCGGCGTCCAATTCGGTCGTCCATCGGTGTACCGGATTGATCGAGACGTCGTCACCTGCATCGACCACCCCGGGGAAGTCAGCGGTGATGGTGTGCCCACCGGTCGATGCTGAGAACTCGGTCCGGGACACGATGCCGTCGCCGTCGAGACGGACCAGCCCGGCTGTAGCAGACACCGCGGCGTCAGTCTCCGGCGCCTCGTGGGACCACTGCTTCGAACCCCGACGAGCCCGGCGACCGCCGTAGACCTGGCAGCGAATGGTGTCGCAGGTCTTGGCGTAGGCATACCGCACCTCGGCCAGCGCGTACGACCGAGCGGCCACAGCCTGCACCTCCAGGGCGCGGCTGCCCGCCCCATCTCCCAACGAGGCCCAGCTGGCCGACATCTCTCGGGGTACCACGCCGCGCAGGTACTGCTCGATCCGAACCCAGTTCACGGTCCGCTGGTTTCCTCCATAACGCGCGGCCCTGACCTCGCCCCGGTACCAGGTCGCCGAGTTCGACCCCGAGCAGACCTGAAGCGTCTGCTCGAGGGGAAGTTCCGAGGCATCCAGCACCTCGAACTCCCGCCCCGAGGCGTCAGTCCCCAGCGTCGGAGCAGACCCGTCGTCAGGTGACACCGGGGAGATCGGCACAGTGGGCGAGGTGTTGGACGGATGGTCCGGATGGTCAGGTGGCACCGAGGACCCGGACACAATCGTGGTGGTGGTCGTGGTCGCATCCTCGATCACCGCCGTCGTTGATGGCGCGGCCGGGACAGTCGACGTCTCGTGCATCAACGGCTTCCGACTTGCTTCCCGATCGACAAGGCGCGCCGGTCGGATCCGGGTGATCGGACTCTGAATGACCACCCCCGTTTCGGTGAACGACCCGTCACAACCCGAGCCGATGGCCACCCGGTAGCGGTCGGCGTCGCCGTCGAGGGTGACCCGCACCGTCGAGGTCTCCAGCAGGGTCCAGCCACCTGTCGAGCCGGCCACGGCCAACAGGGCATCATCCACGTGGACGGTGGTCTCTCTCCCATCCCGTCCCAACAAGCGCACCCCAATCTCGACGTCGGGGACGATGCCGGCGATGGTGCCGCCGTAGTAGTGGTCGAGGATTTCGTCCCGGTTCCAGCCCTCGTCGACGGCGTAGCCGAGCGCCCCGTACTGCCCCATGCCCCGGCCGTGGCCCCATCCCCGGCCATCCACCCGGATCGGCCCGTAGACCACCGAGTACCTCGGTGGGGCCGTCCGCCCCGGTATGACCAGTTCCTGTCCCACTGAGAGTCGGTTGGGGTCGGTGATGCCATTGGCAGCGGCCAACGCACCGACGGTCAGGTCGTAGCGGGCGGCGATAATCGACAGGCTCTCCCCAGAATCCACGGTGACGACCAGTGGAGGCAGCGTGGTGGTCGGGGATGCGGTCCCCGGGATGGTGAGGCGCTGACCGATCTGGAGTCGATCCGGATCATCCAGACCGTTGGCCGCCATGAGCGCTGAGACGGTGACCTCGTAGCGGGCGGCGATCTTCGACAAGCTGTCGCCCGACTTCACCACGACGACGGTCGGGCCCTTAGGACGGGCTGCGGCCGACGCTCCCGGTATGACCAGTTCCTGTCCGGGGTGGACCCGGTCAGGATCATCGATGCCGTTGGCGGCCACCAGCGCGGCAACCGTCACCCCGTAATCAGCCGCGATGCCCGACAGGCTGTCCCCGGACTGCACCACGACGACCAGCGGCGGCAGGGTCGTGGTGCCCGGCCCCACGCCGGGAACGACCAGCTCCTGGCCCATAAAGAGCCGGTCCGGGTCAGTGATCCCATTGGCCGTCATGAGTGCCGAGACCGTCACCCCGTACTCGGCGGCGATCTCCGACAGACTGTCCCCGGCTTCCACCACCACGACCACGTCCGCGGTCGCCGTCGAAGCCGTAGCCAATGAACCGCCGACGAGGCCGGCGACCACGACGAGAACGACGGCGAGTGGTCGAGACGAGGTCATGCCACACCATCAGTCCACCGGGATGCGGACCGGAGCCGAAACACCAGCAGGAAGGCCATCGCCATGGCGGTTACCGACACCGTGGCCAACAGGCCGAGCTCGACTCGGAGGAAAAGGTCCTGGCCGAGGGCCACTACGACGGGGAAGGCTGACAGGCCAACCACCCAGGCCATGGCCATTCGACCCTGTGCCCGGCATGCGATCAGGGCCTGAGCCAGCGACAGGGCGAGCATCAGCACCGCGCTAGAGGAGGCCAGCAGGACCATGTCCCGGCGGTCCACGGCAAAGCCGTCGCCGAAGGCCAGGTCGACGACGAAGGTGCCGGCCACCGCGCAGAAGGCGATGGCCGCGCCGCCCAATCCGAGTACCAGGACCAGGAGGCGGAGCAGGGCCTCGCGCATCTCGTCAAGGCGCCCGGCGCCAACCAGCCCCGAGAGTTTGGGAAGCAGCGACGCCTGGACCGCCTGGAAGAAAAAGAGCGGGACGCGGGCAATGAGGAGGGCGTTCAGGAAACGGCCCGGTTCGTCGGCCTGATCAGGTCCGGCCAGCACCTCGATGGCCAGCGGGCTGACGTTGAGGACCAGCGCGGTGGACACCGAGGCCACCAGCAGCGACCCGAGCGCTCGTGACAATGCACCGGGTGGCTCGGCTGGACCGGTCAAGAATCCAGCGCGGACAGGGTCCCGGCGACCGGCCAACGCGGCGGCCACACCTGCGAACGGAGCGAGGCCTACAGCTAGGCCGTAACCACCGGCACCCCCGACGACGGCGACCAGAATCAAAGCCAGCACCAGGCGTCCCAGGCCGTCGCCGACGAAGTAGCGGGCGTAGCCGCCGAACCGGCCGATCCCGGCCAGAGCCCCCCGGACCAGATGGCCCAGCCCGAGGCCGACCAGCACCAGGAGGAATCCGACCACGAGGATGCCGTCACCGTCGAACAGGTCATGCTGCAACCGATCCCTCAGTAAGAAGGCACCGACGGCCAGGACGCCCACCATCCCGGCGCCGATGAACGCCGCTGTGCGCACCACCGGTCCTAGACGGCCATCAGCACGACTGGCCAACACCCGGGCCACCTCCTGCTCGAGGGGTTGGAAGAAACCTGGACCAAGCAGGAAGCTGAGAGCCCACAGGAGACCGACCGGCGTGTAGGCCTCCGGACCAAGGTCCCGGGACGCCAGGGTGATGAAGGCGTAGGCGGCCAGGCCGTTGACCATCAGGCCACCACCCACTGCCACGGTGCCCTCTGGGAGGCGATCGAGGAGTCGCATCAGGCCCGGCGTCAGCCGAGGTGCTCGCTCGTCCGGAAGTGCTCGATCATCCCAAGCAAGCCCTCTTCGAGGTCGACAGCCGGCTCCCACCCGAGCACCTCACGGGCCCGGGTGATATCAGGCCTCCGGCGGGCCGGGTCTCCGATCCGCTCTGCGGGAAGCTCGACGTTGACGATCTCGCTGGCCGATCCGGTCAGGGCGATGATCCTCTCGGCCAACTCCCGGATCGTGTGTTCATCTGGGTTTCCGATATTGAACGGCCCGCGCCCGTCATGGTCGAGGACGGCCTGCAGACCGGCCACCTGGTCGGAGACATGACAGAAACTCCGGGTCTGGGCACCGTCGCCGAAGACAGTCAGCGATCGGCCAGCCAACGCCTGGGCGATGAAGGTGTTGACCACCCGTCCGTCGCCGGGAGCCATGCGCTCCCCATAGGTATTGAAGATCCGGGCGATCCCGACGTCGGTCCCATGCTCTCGCGAGTGGGCGACCACCAGCGCCTCGCCGAATCGCTTGGCCTCGTCGTAGCAGCTCCTCGGTCCGATGGGGTCGACGTTGCCGAGGTAGTCCTCACTCTGTGGATGCTCCAACGGATCGCCGTAGACCTCGCTGGTGGAAGCCTGGAGGAACCGGGCACCCTCGGCGGCCGCCAGATCGAGCAGGTTCCAGGTCCCACGACTCCCCGCCGAGAGGATGGCCATGGGCCGGTTCCGGAAGTCGTCGGGCGAGGCCGGACTAGCCAGGTTCAGGACCGCGTCGAACCGGCCGAGGTCGGGCAGCGGTTCTGACACATCGTGCTCAACCATCTGGACCGTCACGCGGACGAGGTTCTCCCGCCGACCGGTGGAGAAGTCGTCGACCACGACGACCTCATCGCCCCGGGCCACGAGGGCCTCAGACAGGTGGGATCCTATGAAGCCGCCGCCACCGGCCAGGAGGACTCGCATCCTCAGCGGCCGATGCCCCGGTGGACGAAGCCCCGGCTCTCCCAGCGGGACCGGTCGAGCAGGTTCCGGGCGTCGACGAGGGCGGCATTGGCCATGACCTCGCCTACCGTCGCTGGGTCCTGCCAGCGGAACTCATCCCACTCGGTGAGGACAACCAGAGCCTCGGCTCCCCGACACGCGTCGACAGGGTCGGTGCCGACCTCGACATCCCGCAACTCGTCGGGAAGCAGGTCGGCGGAGTCCACCGTCGGGTCGTATGCCCGAACCGACGCGCCCTCGGCCAGGAGGCGCTGCACGACGGCCAGCGACGGGGAGTCCCTCAGGTCGTCGGTCCCCGCCTTGAAGGTCAGGCCCCACACCGCCACCGAACGCCCCATAAGGTCGCCCCCGACGGCGGTGCGGACCTTGTCGGCCACACGGGTGAACTGCTCCTCATTCACGGCGATGACCCCGTCAAGGAGCTGGAAGTCGTACCCGCTGTCGGCGGCGATCCGGACCAAGGCCCGGGTGTCCTTGGGAAAGCAGGACCCTCCCCATCCGGGTCCCGGATGGAGGAACTGGGCGCCGATTCTCGTGTCGTAACCGAGACCGAGCATCACGTCCTCGACGTCAGCGCCCACGCCCTCACAGACGGCGGCGATGGCGTTGACGAATGAAAGTTTGGTAGCCAGGAATGCGTTGGCCGCGTACTTGATCGTCTCGGCCGACGCCGGATCGGTCACAAGCGTCGGCGCAGTGACGCCCAGATAGAGCGACAGCACCCGGACGGCTGCGGATCGGTCCTCGCACCCAATGACAATCCGATCCGGATGGAGGAAGTCCTGGACCGCCGATCCCTCGCGGAGAAACTCGGGGTTGGATACCACGGTTACGTCGGCCCGGCCGAGGGCCCGCTCTACAACCCGCGTCGAGCCCACCGGGACCGTCGACTTATTGATGACGATGGACTCAGCGGCCAGCACCGGGCCGATCTCGGCCGAGGCGGCCTGTATGTACGACAGATCGGCCGAACCGTCGGCGGCCTCGGGTGTGGGGACGCAGAGGAAGGCGAACTCGCATTCGGCCACCGCGTCAGCCCCTCCGACCACGAAGGACAGCCGGCCATCCTCGAGACCCTCGCGGACCAACTTGTCGAGGCGATCCTCAACGATCGGAACCTCGCCGGCCTGCAGGCGCGCCACCTTTTCAGCGTCGACGTCGGCGCATACCACCTCGTGGCCTAGGTGGGCGAAGCAGGCCCCGGTGGTCAGGCCGACGTAGCCCGTTCCAATGATCGCCAATCTCGCCATGGGATGGGATTCTCGCAGGTCGTCGAGCCGACGCCGACCCACCCCCTTCGGCCGTTCCGGCGTCCTCTAGCTCCGTTGGGGTCAGCCTGCGGGGGGAGCAGAGACCTGGGGAGTGCAGAGGCCGTCCAGTTCGGTGATCTCGATGCGGTCCCGGTTCTCCCAGGTGACCTCCAGCGATGGGTCGCGCTTCAGGCGATACTCGCGGAAACTCATGTCCATGGCGTCGAAGGCCACCAGGCGTCCCGACAGGCCATCGCCCAGACCGAGGATCAGTTTGATTGCCTCCAGGGCCTGGATGGATCCGACGATGCCCGGCAGAACGCCCAGCACACCGGCCTCAGCGCAACTCGGGGCAAACTCGGCCGGCGGCGGCTCGGGCAGCATGTCCCGGTAGGTCACTCCACCACGGGGGTCGAAGACGGTGACCTGGCCCTCGAAGCGGAAGATCGAGCCGTGTACCACCGGCACACCGAGTTTCACCGAGGCGTCGTTGAGCAGGTAGCGGCTCGGGAAGTTGTCGGCACCGTCGACCACCACGTCGTACTCGGACAGGATGTCCATGATGTTGTCAGCGCCCAGGCGCACGTCGTAGGTGACGACATCTACGTCGGGATTGAGCGCGGTGAGGGTCTTCTTGGCCGAGTCGACCTTGCGCTCGCCGACCCGGTCCAGATTGTGAAGAATCTGACGCTGCAGGTTCGACTCGTCGACTACGTCCATGTCGATGATGCCGATGCGACCCACTCCGGCTGCCGCCAGGTAGAGAGCCGCGGGTGAGCCGAGGCCCCCTGCACCCAGCATGAGGACCGAGGAGTCCAGCAGCTTCAGTTGGCCCTCCTCTCCGACCTCCGGGAGGAGCAGGTGTCGCTGGTACCGGTTGCGTTGCTCGGGGCTGAGGGTGCGAGGGGTGCGCCACTCGCGCCCCTCGTCCTTCCACTTGTTGAATCCACCGTCCATGGAGACGACGTCGGTGTAGCCGAGTTGCTGGAGGGTGTCGGCGGCGAAGGCCGAGCGGACGCCGCCGGCGCACATGACGACGAGGGGCTGGTCGCGGTCGGTGACCCGATTCTCGATGCTCGCCTCGAGGTTGCCCCGGGGGATGTGGACCGAGTCGGGAATGGCGCCCTGCTCGTACTCATCGGGCTCGCGCACGTCGACCAGCAGGTAACCGTCGGCCAGGAGGACCTCGGCTCCCGCCGGGTCGGTCTCGCGGATTCGGGACCGGGCGTCCCGGAGGAGGTCTCGGAAGGTGGCCATGATCAAACCCTACTGATCTAGTCGGGATTCGACACCGTACGAACTGGCTGTCGGCCTCAGGAGGCAACGATGTCCGGCAGAAGGTCGCTGATCGACCCCTCCACCATCACGTCGGCCAACTCGTCCATCTCGGTGGGTGACCCGTTGATGATGACGACCGACCGACTATTACGCACCGCCTCCGGCACCATCATGTTCACCGGCCCCACGGCCAGCGTCGTCCCCACCGCCAGGAGCACATCAGAGACGGCCGCGGCGAGCAAAGCTCGATCCAGGTCGCCGGGGAACAGGGGCTGGCCGAAGCTGACCGTGGCCCGCTTCATCAGCCCGCCGCAGTCGAGGCACCGAGGGTCCTCGTCGCCGGCCCGCACCCGTTCGAGGACCACCTCGATGGGGGCCTGCACCTCGCAGCCGAGACACATCGACCGCCACACGGTGCCGTGCACCTCGACAAGGCGGTCTGGGTCGGTTCCAGCCATGAGGTGGAGGCCGTCCACGTTCTGGGTCACCAGGGTGTGCAGGCGGCCCGTCCGCTCCAATTCGACCAGTGCCCGGTGGCCGGCGTTGGGAAGGGCCTCGTCCCAGATCCCACTGGCCATCACCTGCCAGTTGGCCCGGCGGACCTCCGGGTCGGACAAGTACACCTGCAGGTTCGAGGCCCGCTCCGCGGCCGGGTTCTTCGTCCAGATCCCGTGCGGCCCTCGAAAGTCGGGAATACCGCTATCGGTGGAGATGCCGGCACCGGTGAGCACGGCCACCGACCCAGCGTCCGCCACCAGGGCCCTCGCCTCATCGAGCCCCGTCACCGACGATGCCCCATCTCCATCGGTGCTGTCCCCGGCCATGGTCGGAGCCTCGCAGGTCCACGCCCGAACGGCGGCTATCGGATGCTGGGATTGAAAGGAGTTGATTGCACAAAGTGCGTGTGGCTTCCCCAGCGGGACCACTTGTCGGTGGTCCGATCTCCACGCGACTCACCCTGTCGACCAGCCCAAAACGGCGACGAGACCCGCGACCAGCTGGCCCACTCCTTTTCGAAAGAGTGCCTGCGCGTCGAGGCCTGGGACCGCTGCCTCGCCACCGGTCCGACGACCCGCCGCACCCCGGTGCCGTCCGTCGTATGCCGCGCTGTGGAAGGGCCGTCTGACGCACTCCGGCCCTCCGCCGTTGCCAGTGCTCGTCGACCCGGGTGCCGGCAGCGGCGCGTTCCGGCAGGTCGACCTAGAGGTCCGCGGACAGGCTTGTTCAGGCGGTGAAGGTGGTCGCCAGGTCGACGAGCAGACGGACCCCGAAGCCAGTCCCACCGCGGGTCGTCTCGGCGTCGTCGGAATCTGAGAATGCCGGACCGGCGATGTCGAGGTGCGCCCACGGGATGCCCTCGGCCACGAACTCCCTGAGGATGATCCCGGCGGTCAGCGCCCCGGCATAGGGGCCGCCGATGTTTTTCATGTCGGCCACCGGCGAGTCGACCATCTTTCGGTACTCGTCGGGCAAAGGCAGACGCCAAACCTGCTCGCCGGTCCTCTCCGAGGCTGCCTCGACCTGCTCGAGGAAGTCGTCATCACGACCCATGAGGCCGGCAATCGTCGGACCCAACGCGACCATGCAGGCGCCGGTCAGGGTGGCCAGGTCCACGATGGCGTCCGGTTTGGCCTCCGAGGCCAACGACAGGGCGTCGGCCAGCACTAGGCGCCCCTCGGCATCGGTATTGAGTACCTCAATGGTCTTGCCGTTGCGGATGGTCAGCACGTCACCCGGCCGGGTGGCATCGCCGCCCAGCATGTTGTCGGTCATCGGCAGGTAGGCCCGGACCCGACAGGCCGGTGCTACGGCGGGCAGCACCGACATGGCGCCGACCACCGCGGCAGCCCCGCCCATGTCCATCTTCATGTCCATCATCCCCTGGCCGGACTTGATGGAGAGGCCGCCGGCGTCGAAGGTCAGGCCCTTGCCGACGAGCGCCAAGGTGCCCTTCGGCCGCCCAGGCGGCGAGTAGACCAGTTCCACGAAACGGGGCGGCTGGGTGGAGCCGCGGTTCACCCCCAGCAGCCCTCCTAGGCGGGCCCGGCGAATGGCTGCCTCGTCCAGCACCTTGACGGTCAAGCCACGGTCCCGGGCCATGCGACGCACCTTGTTGGCGAACTTCGGCGGGGTCAGGCTGCCCCCCGGCTCGTTGACGAGGTCGCGGGCCAGGGCCACCCCTTCGGCCACTGCGCTCCCCCGCTCAACGGCTGCACGCACGCCCGCCGCCGTGCTACCCACCAGCGTCACCCGGGCCAGGCGGTCGCCACGGCGGTCCCCACCCGAGGAGTGGTAACCAAACCGGTAGAGGGCCAGGGAGATGCCCTCGACCAGCGCGGCCGCACCATCAGCCTCACCGGGGCCGTCGGCGAGGGCCGCCGCGGCGGCGAGGTCCGTAGCCAGCGACCTGTTCTTCCGGGCCACCCGAGCCAGGGCGGCCGCCGAAAGGCGGAGCACGCTGGTGGAAAGGTCTCCGGCCGGTCCGAGGCCCACCGCAGCGATCAGCCCGCCGTCGGCCGGAACCAACTGCACCTGACCCGCCTTCGCCTCGAAGCCGAGCCGACCCAGGTCGTCACGGTCCAGACCGGGCGGCAACCCTCCCTCGTCGGCGAGCGCCTCAGTGGTGAGACCGTGGGCCACCACCTCGGAACGGACCGGTGGACGGCGGGCGGTAGAAAACTGGGTGGTCATGTCGCCTCCCGGGCGGTCATCGAGGTGCCCTCCTGCCATCGGGCCAGGGTCCACAACAGGTCAGAAAGTCGATTCAGGTACGGCACAACCGAGGATCCGTCGGTAACCACCGCTAGGGCAGTGCGCTCGGCCCGGCGGCAGACGGTGCGGGCCATGTCGAGGCGGGCGGACACCTCGTCGCCCCCGGGCACCACGAACTCCGTGGGCGGCTCGAAGCGGGATGACACGTCGTCGATCAGCCTCTCGAGGGCCTCGACCATGGTCGGCGTGGCCCGAGAGCCGTTCTCGATCAGACGGTCCACCTTGTCGGGATGGCAAGCCAGCTCGGCCATGACCAACCACAGGTCGCGTTGGACGCCGACGAGAACGGCGTCCAGGTCCGTCCCGTCCCGGGCGTCGATCGCTGCCCGGGCCAAGCCGATGGCGGCCTGGGCCTCGTCCACGTCTCCGTAGGCCGAGGGTGCGGCCGAGTCCTTGGGCACCCGACCGCCGTACAGCAGACCGGTCGTACCGTCGTCGCCTTTCCGGGTGTAGATCCGGGTGTAGGCGCGTGCCTCGTCCGCAGGTGACCCATCCATCGGCGATAGAGCCTAGGTCCGGCCCTCAGGCCAGGATGGCCCGGGCGACGAGGTCCATGCCGAAGGCGGTGAGGATGGCCAGGTACAGCAGGCCGGTAGCCGCCATGACCGCCGAGTACTGGCGCTCTCGAAGCGCTGCCCTCGTCGCCGCTACGAGAGCGATGGTGGCCACCGTGCAGGCCACCCAGAACCACCCCAGCAGGCCGTTGTAGCCATCGTCAATCGACCCGTCGAGCACTGAGATCATGCCGGTCGGCCACAGCAGAACGGCCAACTCGAACGGCCACGTCCACCCCGTCCAACGCACCAGTTCGAGGAGCGGTCCGCGGGCCAAGCCAGGCTGCACCAGGTACCAGTGGCCGAGGAGCATGGCGTCGCTGACCGCTCCGAGGAATGCCGTACCGACCAGCATCCGGGCCACCGACAGCACCGCCGGGTCGCCGGCGTCGATCCCGGCCGCCACGACGGCCACCAAGCCGAAGGCCGGTGCCAACAGGTCGAGGTTTGGGGGGAACTCGGGGATCGAGCGGTCGAAGGTCTGGCGCTTCCGCTCGATGCCGGTCATCTCGGCCACCCGGGCGTAGCGGCGCTCCTCCTCGTCGCGCTGTCCCGCCACGCCGGTCTTCCGGCGGAGCACCGAGACCACGGTGGCCGCCAGGATGGACGCCACCATGGCGACCCCGGCCACCTCACGGACCGGCAGCGGGTCGAGGACTAGACCGATGACCACCCCGCCGACGGCCATCAGCCCGAACGTGGCGCGCATCGTCCAGCCGTAGCCGATCCCCACCTCCCGGCGACGGCCGGTCACCCAAAGGAAGAAGAGGCCGCCAGTGGCCCACTGCAACAGGACGCTGGCCGCGTCGAGGTCGATCACCGCGTGGCCTCGGTTCGGATCAGGCGTCGACGATGGCCAGGCCGTGGTCGATCCGGTTCATCGGGTCGGGCCCGTCGACCGTGGCCACCACGATGTCCTCGAGGCGCATCCCCCAACGGTCGGGGACATAGATCCCCGGCTCGACCGAGAAGGCGTGCCCGGGGGCCAGAGCCAGGTCGTTGCCGGCCACCAGGTTGGGGTGCTCGTGGGCCTCGACGCCGATGCCGTGGCCGAGGCGGTGGACGAACCACTCGCCGTAGCCGGCGTCGTCCAGCACGCGGCGGGACGTGGCGTCGACCTCCTCGCAGGGCGTCCCCACCGTCGCCGCCGCCACCCCGGCTGCCTGCGCGGCGTAGAGCGCCTCGTAGGCCTCGGAGAACTCGGCCGGCGGTTCGCCGAGGTGAACGCAGCGGGTGATGTCGGAGCAGTACCCGACACCGTCGGCGCCGAGCATCGTCCCACCGATGTCGAACAAGACCGACTCGCCGGGCCGGATCACCCTGTCGCCGGCCTCGTGGTGGGGACTGGCCGCATTAGGGCCGGAGGCCACGATGGTGAAGTTCACCCGGTGGTGCCCCTCGTCGATGATGCGGCGGGCGATCTCGGCCGCTATGTCGGCCTCGGTCCGTCCGGCCAGCCGGACGTTTCCCGCCTGGACGTCGGCGAGGATTCGGTCGACGGCCGCTCCGGCCGCGCGGAGCACGTCGACCTCGGCACCGTCCTTGACCATGCGGATGGGGGCGGTGACCTCGGACGCCCGGGTGAGCGCCAGACCGGGGCGGGCGGCCAATAGGTCGACGGCGAACCCGGCCCATGCCTGGTCGCCAATGGCCACGGTGACCTCGCCGCCCGGTCCACCCGGCAGGCGGTCGACAACGAGGCCGATCGGGTCCTCGCCGTCCCGCCAGGTGACCAGGTCGAAGACGTCGGCCCGCTCGACGACCCGGGGCGCCTCGAGATGGGGCACCACCAGGGTGGCGTGGCCGTCGCTCGGGACGACCAGCATGGTGAGGCGCTCCAGCGGCATGGCCTCGTAGCCGCAGAAGTACGGCAGGTCTGCACCGACCGACAGGAGGAGGACGTCGAGGCCGTCGTCCTTCATGCGGGCCCGGACCCGGGCCAGGCGGTCGGCGAACACGGCGACAGGCTAGGTCTGGATCCGTGCGCCCAATTTCACCGGAACCGGTGTCCTGGAAACGGACGTCACGGGACCGGCACCACTCACCGCCTCGGCGGCCTGACGGGCGTGGTGGCTGGATCGGGTGAGCGGAGAGGCCTCCACGTGTCCGATACCCGACGACCGCGCGACCTCGCGCCACCGCTCGAAAGTCTCCGGCTCCACCCATCGTTCCAGCGGGAGGTGGTGGGTGGTGGGCCTCAGGTACTGGCCGATGGTGGCGATGTCGCATCCCACGGCAGCCAGATCGGCCAGACAGCCGTCGACCTCGACATCGGTCTCGCCGAGGCCGACCATGATCGACGACTTGGTGGTCAACCCGGCCGCCTTCGCCCGGGCTAGCACCGAGAGGCTTCGGGCGTAGCCGGCCGACGGCCGGACCCGTCGCTGCAACCGGGCCACCGTCTCCACGTTGTGGTTGAGCACGTCGGGTCGGGCGTCAAAAAGGGTGTTCAGGGCTGCCTCGTCGCCCTTGCAGTCCGGGACCAGGATCTCCACCGCGGTCCCCGGGCAGCGCTGGCGGATGGCGGTGACGGTGGCAGCGAAGGCGCTGGCTCCGTGGTCGGGCAGGTCGTCGCGAGCTACGGCGGTGACCACGGCATGGGCCAGCCCCATCTCAGACACTGCAGCAGCGACTCGTTCCGGCTCGCCGGGGTCGAGCGCTGTTGGGCGACGGGTGTCGACCAGGCAGAAGCCGCAGGCCCTCGTGCATCGCGCTCCGTTGATCATGAAGGTTGCCGTTCCGTCGTTCCAGCACTCGAAGACGTTTGGGCAACCGGCCTCCTCGCACACCGTGACCAGGTCGCTGCTGCGCATCAGCGCCTTTAGACGCCGGTACGCCGGGCCGGTGTCGAGGGGGACCCGCATCCACTCGGGCTTGCGGCCCACCGGCGGCACCTCACCGGGTCCGGCACCGCGGCTGAACGGGGCCGGTTCCCCGTCCAGGTCGGGCCGCCACTCCCCTGACTGGGCCACGTCGGCTCGGTCGACGGGGCCGGCCGCCCAGCACTCGGCCGCTCGGGCCGCCACCCGGTCGACCACCTCGGCCATGGTGACGATGATCCCCTCGGCGGCCAGTGACGTCACCCCGTACTCGGTGATGCCACAAGGCACCATCCGGGCAAAGTGGTCCAGGTTCGGGGCGACGTTGAGGGCGAAGCCGTGCATGGTCTGGCTCCGGGTCAGTTTCACGCCGACGGCCGCCACCTTCCGGGGTCGCGGCCCGTCGGGCTCGACCCACACCCCCGGATACCGACCGAGGCGCCCCACGTCGACCAAGCCAAGGTCGCGACAAGTGGCAATGACCACCTCCTCCACTGACCGGACGTAAGCGGCCGTGTCAGCCAGACCACCGCCCCGCTTCCCGGGCAGGTGGAGGAGCGGGTAGCCGACCAGTTGTCCGGGCCCGTGGTAGGTGATGTCACCACCCCGGTCGGCCTTGACCACCTCGGCTCCGATCTCCTCGGCCGGCTCGAGCAGGTTCCCTGGATCGGCACTCACCCCGAGGGTGTAGACGGCGTGGTGCTCGAGCAGTAGCAGGTGGTCCTGCGGTGCAGGAAGGTCGACGGCGTGGGCATGGACCCCGTGCTGGAGGGCCAGAGCGTCGCGGTAGCGGACCTTCCCTAGCCACCGGACCCGGAACGGTCGGACCCTCGCACCGGTCACTCTCCGGCCGCCCAGCGGGACGCCCAGTCCGACTTCTCCAGCGCCTCCTTCACCGCCCGCAGAAAGGCCGCCGCGTAGGCGCCGTCGAACGCCCGGTGGTCCCAGGCCAGGGCCAGGACGCCCATCGACCGGACGCCAACCGTTTCGTTCCCGTCATCGTCGACAACCACCGCTGGCCGTCGGGCGATCCCGTCGGTGGACAGAATGGCCACCTGGGGTTGGTTGATGATCGGGAACTGGAACAGCGTCCCGTATTGGCCGGGGTTGGTGACGGTGAACGTGCCGCCAGCGAGGTCGTCCGGCAACAACGACCGACTGCGGGCTCGACCGGCCACGTCGACGATCGAACGGGCGACGTCTTGGATGGAGAGGTGCTCCACGCCTCGGACCACCGGGGCGACCAGGCCCTCGAAGTCCAGGTCGACGGCCACCGCCAGGTTGACCGCGCCATGGACGACCAACTCGTCGTCACCGACCGATGCGTTGAGCCGCGGGAACTCGGAAAGGGCATCGCACAGGGCGGCCACGATGAACGGCAGGTGGGTCAGGCTGGACCCCTCGGTGTCGCTCCAAGTAGCCCGCTCGGCCAGGCGAACCTCGTCGACGGACGTGTAATCCACCTCCATGGCGGTCAGCACGTGCGGCGACGTGACCTTGGAGGCGACCATGTGGCGAGCCGTGGCCCGGCGGATGCCGCCGAACGGTTCGGTCCGTCCCGGATTGTCCCGCAAGAAGCTTTCGGCATCGGCACGCGTGATACGACCGCCCATCCCCGTCCCGGTCACCCGCGACGGGTCCACCCCCTTTTCAGCCAGCAACCTCCGCACCACCGGAGATACCAACTCCGTGCCCGATCGGCTGCCACCACGGCCCTTTGGCTGGCTGGCCGAATGGGGCGTCGCGCCTCCCACCTCAACAGGCGCAATGTCGCCGGGCGAATCGGTGCTCCCTCTGTGGGCTTCAGTTCCGTCAGCCGAGGATGGGCTCGTGGCGCCGGTGGGGTCGATTCGGCATAGGAGGGCACCAACGTCGACGGTGGCGCCCTCAAAGGCCACGACTTCAGTGAGGGTCCCGCTGAATGGCGCTGGAACTTCGGAGTCGACTTTGTCGGTGGACACCTCGTACAGCGGCTCCCCCTCGACGACGGTCTCGCCCACGGAAACGAACCACTCGGTGATCGTCCCCTCGGTGACTGTCTCACCGAGTTGCGGAAGGTGCACGTCGGCCATTACGAGTCCCGGTCAGCCGTGGAGGGACCGGCCGGTCAGAGACAAGACGGTCTCGCCGAACAGTTCGCTGAGTGTCGGATGGGGCTGGATGTGGGCCGCCACCTCATCGACGGTGGCCTCCCAGTTGACCGCCAGATAGCCCTGTCCGAGCTGCTCGGTGACCCAGGGGCCGACCAGATGGACGCCGAGGATCCTCCCAGCGCGGCCATCAGCATCCTTCTCGGCCACCACCTTCACCAGGCCGTCGGCCTCGCCGAGGATCATGGCCCGGCCGTTGCCGGCGAACCGGTGGCTGGACACCACCACGTCGTGGCCGGCCTCGATCGCCGCTGCCTCGGTCAGGCCGGCGAAGGCCACCTCCGGATGACTGTAGATGCACCACGGCACGGTGGTCGGGTCCAACCGGGCAGGCGATTCGCCGAGCAGGTCTCGGACGACGAACATGCCCTCGGCAAAGCCCACGTGGGCCAGTTGCGGTGTGTCGACGACGTCGCCCACCGCATAGACACCGTGCTCTCCGGTCCGCAGTCGGTCGTCAACCTCGATGAAGCCCCGGTCGTCGACGACCACCCGGGTGCCCACCAGACCAGCAGACTCGCCTCGGGGGCGGCGCCCCACGGCGACGACGACCAGGTCGACGGCCAGGTCGGAGAACTCGGTGCCGACATCACCGGGAGGACCGGCGCCGGCCGGCCCGTACCTCACCGTGGTCCCGGTGTCGCCCGGATGGTGCCCAGCAACGACGACGCCGGAGTGGACGTCGATCTTCCTCTTCTTGAAGGCACGTCGGATGGCCTTGGCCGCGTCGGCATCGCAGCCGGGAAGGATCTCGGGGGCTGCCTCGAGCAGAGTCACTGTCGAGCCGAAGTCGGCGAGCATGGAGGCGAACTCGCAGCCGATGGCACCGCCACCGATGACGGCGACCCGGGACGGAGCCTCGGCCAGCGACAGCACCTCGTCGCTGGTGACAACGAGGGTGCCGTCGATCTCGAAGCCGGGAATCGTGCGGGGTGAAGAGCCGGTGGCCAGCACGACGTGCTCGGAAACCACGAGCGTCGGATCGCCGGCGCCATGATCGATGGAGACCACGTGGGCGGCGCCGAGTCGGCCAGTGCCCTCATAGATGGTGACCTCGCGGCCGGATAGCAGGGAGGCCACGCCGCGCTCCAGGCCGTCGATCACCTTCTGCTTGCGGGCCTGGCTGGTAGCCAGGTTGACGGTGGGCTCCAGTTCGCCACCGCCGACCGAACCCACGCCGAAGTCGGCGGCATGGCGCACGGTCCGCAGCACTGCCGCGGTCTCGAGGAGTTCCTTGGCGGGGATGCAACCCACGTGGAGGCAGGTGCCGCCGAGTAGGCCTTCTTCGACGAGGGCCACGTCGAGGCCGGACGCCGCTCCGTACAGCGCCGCGGCGTATCCGGCGGGGCCACCACCGATGACGACGAGGTCGTGCTGGACGAGTGACGACCCGCCCAGTGCGGCGACGTTTTGGAGAGCCATCAGGCGACGAGAACCTGCACGGTGAAGGCCACGAGCAGCGCCATACCGCAGAGGAGCGACGAGATGATCAACTTCCGAGTACTCACGTCTTGACGGTACCCCCCCTACTCTCGCCTCCGCATGGCTCTTTTGACCCTTTTCCTGAGGTTCGCCCTGGCCGCGGTGGCCCTCCTCGCCACCGCCTGCTCCAGCGGCTCGGCGACCCAAGCGGCCGCCACCACCACCGGGTCCGCAACGCCGATCACGACGGCCACCGAGCTACTCACGACGGTCCAGCAGGTTGCCCGCCCCTACGAGCTCCCGCACGAGCTCGAGTTCACCGCCATCCTCTTCGATGGCAGTTCTTTCGGCGGTGTCGACGTGGCCCGCCAGGATGTCCTGTTCTGGTTTTGGGCGCCCACCTGAACGTCGTGCCGCCACGAGGCTTCGGCGGTCGCCGAGCTCAGCACACGACCGGACCTCACGGTGATCGGGGTCTCAACCATCGAACCGGACGATCTGGAGTACGCCAACCAGGTAGCAGCCGAGTGGGGCATCACCGGGTTTTCCAACATCGCCGATGACGGTGAGGTCTATACCGGCTTCGGTGTTTTCGGAAATCCGGCGACTGCAGCGGTGAGCGCCGGCGGGTCAGTGGTCGTCCACGCCGGCGACATAGACCGCTACGGAGCCCTCGAACTGTTGGAGGAGGCCCGCCACCGGGACGCCTGAACGGCCACTCCCCGCCTCTGGGTGGTCGAACCGGGGCGACGGCTCGTCGGCCGGACCGCCCCGTATCCTGACCGGACCCGATCGCCGCACGAACCCGCCCCGGGCGCCAGGAGCACAAATGACCGGTTCCCCCCTGCCCAAGACGCTGTCCCAGAAGGTCTGGGACCGCCACGTGGTCTATTCCACCGCGGGTGAGCCGGACCTGCTGTTCATCGACCTGCACCTGATTCACGAGGTCACCTCGCCACAGGCCTTTGACGGCCTCCGCATGGCCGGTCGGCGGGTCCGCCACACGGAGTTGACGGTGGCAACTGAGGACCACAACGTCCCCACCACTGACATCGACCAGCCGATCGCGGATCCGGTCAGCCGGGCCCAGGTGGAAACGTTACGCCGCAACTGCAACGAGTTCGGCGTGCGCCTTTACCCGATGGGCGATCCGGGCCAGGGCATCGTCCACGTAATCGGTCCGGAAAAGGGCCTGACCCTGCCGGGCATGACGGTCGTATGCGGCGACAGCCACACCAGCACCCACGGGGCGTTCGGAGCGCTGGCCTTCGGCATCGGCACCAGCGAGGTAGAGCACGTGCTGGCCACCCAGACACTGCCGCAGCAGCGGCCGGGCACTCTGGCGGTAACGGTGGACGGAACCCTGCCCGAGGGCTCGTCGGCCAAGGACGTGATCCTGGCCATCGTCGGCGAACTGGGCACGGGCGGTGGAATCGGTTCAATCATCGAGTACCGGGGCGAGGTCATCCGGGCGCTGTCGATGGAGGGCCGGATGACCGTCTGCAACATGTCGATCGAGGCCGGCGCCAAGGCCGGGCTGATCGCCCCCGACGACACCACCTTCGAATACCTGGCCGGCAGGCCCCACGCCCCGTCGGGCTCCGACTGGGATGCCGCAATGGCGGACTGGCGCTCCCTGGCTACCGACGAGGGTGCCACCTTCGACCGGGAGGTCCTGCTCGACGGGTCGGCTATCAACCCGCACGTCTCTTGGGGCACGAACCCTGGCCAGGTCATGCCACTGGACGGCATCGTCCCGGCCCCTGGCGACTTCGACGAGCCCAGCCAACAGGAATCGGCCGAGCGGGCGCTGGACTACATGGGCTTGACCGCCGGGACGTCCATCCGCGATGTGGCCGTCGACACCGTGTTCATCGGATCGTGCACCAACAGCCGCATCGAGGACCTACGGGCCGCTGCCGCCGTAGCGAAGGGCCGCCGGGTAGCCGACGGAATGCGCACGCTCGTCGTGCCCGGGTCATGGGAGGTCAAGGCGCAGGCCGAGGCCGAGGGCCTGCCCGCGGTGTTCACCGAGGCGGGCTTCGACTGGCGAGAGCCGGGATGCTCGATGTGCCTAGCCATGAACCCCGACAAGCTCACCGCCGGCGAGCGATGCGCCAGCACCAGCAACCGCAACTTCGAGGGCCGTCAGGGCCGCGGTGGGCGCACCCACCTGGTGTCGCCGGCCGTCGCCGCAGCCACCGCCATCGCCGGTCGATTCGCCGCCCCCGGCGACCTGACCTGAACAGGAACAACGAGGAGCAGGAACCAATGGATGCTGTCCAGATCGTGTCTGGGACCGCGGTGCCGCTACGCCGGTCCGACGTCGACACCGACCAGATCATCCCCAGCGACTGGCTAAAGCGGGTGGAACGCACCGGCTTCGACAAGGGTCTTTTCTCCGAGTGGCGGGACGACCGCGACTTTGTGCTGAACGACGAACGGTACGCCGAGGCTGTCGTGCTGGTGGCCGGCCCGAACTTTGGAACTGGATCGTCGCGGGAACACGCCGTCTGGGCCATCCAGCAGTACGGGTTCGGAGCCGTGGTGTCGCCCCGGTTTGCCGACATCTTCCGCAACAATTGCACCAAGAACGGTCTGGTGCCGGTGCAGATCTCCGCCGAGGTGGGAGAGGCCCTGCTGGACGCCGTGGAGGCGAACCCGGAACTGGTGGTCACCGTCGACGTGGCCAACCTGACGCTCGAGGCGCCCGACGCCGGGATCTCGTGTTCGTTCCCATTGGACGAATCGACCCGAGAGCGGTTCCTAGAGGGCCTGGACGACATCGGGATTTCGCTGCACCACGAGGACGACATCGCCCACTACGAGGACACCCGCCCGGCCTGGCTGCCTACCACGGCGTGACCCAGCCAACGCGGCCTCCGGGCAGAGGCAGGACGGTTCGCCTGCTGGCCCCTGTCCTTGGGTTGGCGCTGGCCGCGGGCGCCTGCGCCCAGGATCCCGAGCGCGGCGGTATATCCGGTGGCCGGACCACCACCTCCGTTCCCCCCACGGGGACCGTCGACGTGACGGACACCGAACTGGTGGCCGGGCTGGTTCCGTTTACGGCTTGTGACGAACTGCTCCTTCACCTGCAGGACGAGGCCATCGGCCGGGTCGGCCCCTACGGCCTAGGCAGGTGGTACGGCGGGCCGGTGATAATGGAGGCCTTGGCGACGGCTGATGACTCGGCCGCCGCTGGCGTGGCGACCTCGGCACCAGCCGCCCGGTCGATGGTGGAGGGGCAGGACTACTCGGGGACCAACGTCCAGGAGTTGGGCATCGACGAGCCCGACCTGCTCAAAACCGATGGAAAGCGGATCCTCGTGGTGGAAGACGACCGCCTCCACCACGTGGTCCTCACTGACGGTGGGGCGTTCCTCACCGACACCCTCCTACTCGACGGTCACTGGTCCCGTCAGATGGTGCTGGCCGGTGACCGGGCGTTCCTGCTGGCCGACACGCACTTGGACCACGATCGACCGGAGCTCCGTCCAGCGAGGGCCAGCCTGGTCCCCGACGGTGTTTGGCGGCCGCTGACCAGCCTGATCGAAGTCGACCTCTCGGACCCAGCGGACCTGCGCGTCGCCAACGTGCTGACCGTGACCGGATCCCATGTATCCACACGCATCGTCGGTGGGTCGGCCCGCATGGTGGTGACCTCGATGCCCGACGAGCTGCCGTTCGTGTACCCGACGAACTACGCCGGCGAGGAACGGGCCCGCCGGTTCAACCGGGAGGTGGTGGCCGAGACGGTCCTGGCCGACTGGATGCCGGAGTTCGTCCTCGAGTCAGCCGACGGAACCGTGGTCGACGGCCCACTGCACGAGTGCACCGACGTTTCGAGGCCCACCACGTTCGCCGGCTTCTCAACCCTCTCGGTTCTCACCGTCCCCCTGGACCGGCCACTGGCGCGGCCAGCCACCACCGCGGTGCTGGCCGAAGGGTCGACCGTCTACTCGGGCCACGAGCACCTGTACGTGTCGACCAGCGCCTGGGTCGATCCGGCCGAGATGGAGGACGATGACCGGAGGGCCTGGTGGGACCGCAACTGGGACACCGCCCTCCACCAGTTCGACGTGACCGATCCCGAGAGGGCCATCTACACCGCATCGGGCGATGTCCCCGGCCATCTGCTGAACCAATTCTCCATGTCGGAATACGACGGTCGTCTTCGAGTGGCCACCACCACTGGCGGGCCGTGGCAGTTCGACGACAATGCCGAGTCGATGGTGTCCGTGCTGGAGCGCCGAGACAGCGAGCTGGTGGTCGTCGGTCGGGTGGGCGACATGGGCCGGGGCGAGCGGATCTTCGCCGTGCGCTACGTGGGCGAGGTGGCCTACGTGGTCACCTTCCGCCAGACAGACCCCTTCTACACCGTGGACCTGTCGGACCCCACGGCGCCGGTGGTGCGCGGTGAACTCAAGATCACCGGCTACTCGGGCTATCTGCACCCCGTCGGACCGGACCGGGTGCTGGGCGTCGGCCAGGAGGCCACCGAAGAGGGGCGGACCACCGGCACCAAGGTCGCCCTATTCGACGTGTCGGACCTCGACGCTCCGGTGGAGGTGGCCACCTGGTCTCCGGGCGGCGGGCACAGCGGCGCGGAGTGGGACCATCACGCCTTCCTGTGGTGGGACGGCCGGGCCGTGCTCCCCTTCGACGACTGGCGGACCGACGAGCACGGTGCCGTGGTGCTCCGAGTCGACGACGACAGCATCACCGAAGAGGGCCGCATCGACCATCGAGACGACGAGGTGGCCGAGCCCGTCCCACCGTGCCCCCTGATCGACATCGGAGGCCCGGCGATCGAGGGTGCTGTAGTCATGGCATGCGAACCGGACTCGAGGGCATCGATGCGCGACCACTGGTGCGACGTGCTGCCCCGCGAGGAGGCGAAGTGGTGGGCCGAGGATTTCGGGCTCGACCCCGATGAGGTTCCCGAGGACCACGACGTGGTCGTGTGCTGGCCGGATGGCGGCTACGTCCAGCCCATCCAGCGAACGCTGGTCATAGGAGGCGGCCTGTGGTCGTACTCGTGGCGCCGGGTCCAAGAAAACGCCCTCGACGGCCTTGACCGCCTTCAGGTCATCCTTCTCGATTGAGAACACCTGGATTCAGGTGTACCTGCCAGACCGCCGATCATCCCTCCAGGACGGCAAAGGAGCCTTGGACCACGGCGGCAGGTCGGTCATCGCCCTCGACTCCCACAGTGCCCTCGAGGTGCACGATCCGACGTCCGGCACGCAGCACCGACGCGGTGGCCACCAGCCGGCCACCGCCTATGGGGCGGAGGTAGCGCACCGACACCTCGATCGACGCGCAGATGCTGCCCTCGTCGATGACCGACATGGTGGCCCGCCCCATGGCCGTGTCGACCATGGTGAAGACCACCCCGCCGTGGACCACGTCGTTCGGGTTCAGGTGCCTTTCGTCGACGTCGAGGATCGCCGTGGCCGTGCCGGGCTCCCCGTTCGGCCCGTCGCCGATCGTGAAGTCCAGAAAGGTCCGGAGCGGAAACTCGCCGTTCGGGATCTCACCCACGTCTTTCCTCGACTCAGCCGATGTGGCCGGGCCGGTCCACAGCGTTCGGGTCCTCGCCGGACTCGCGGATCCGGGCGATCTTGTTGAGGGCCCCGATGAGCGCTCGCGCTGATGCCTCGACCACGTCGGTCGAAAGGCCCCGGCCCGACACGGTGACCCCTTCGGCGCTCTCGAAGGTGAGGGCCACGTCGGCCAGGGCATCCACCCCGCCGGTCACCGAAGTCACGTTGTAGTCGGTCATCCGACCCTCGGCGCCGGTGGCCTGCTTGATGGCCGTACACGAGGCGTCGACCATGCCATCTCCCTCGCACGAAACTGACACCTCGACGCCGTCGACCCGCATGACAAGATCGGCCGACGGGGTGTTGGCGTTGCCGCCCCGAACGTCGAGGCTCACGAACTCGTAGGCGTGGTCGACGCTCCCGCCGACCTCCTCGATGACGAGGGCCTCGAGGTCGGCGTCTCCGAGTTGCACCTTGCGGTCGGCCAGTTCCTTGAATCTCGTGAACGCCGCGTTCAGGGCGTCCCCCTGTATGTCGTAGCCCAGTTTCTGCAGGGCGTCCCGAAAGGCAGCCCGACCAGAGTGCTTGCCGAGCACCAGCTGGCTCTCGCCGGCGCCCACCGCGGTTGGGTCCATGATCTCGTAGGTGGTTCGCTCATTGAGCACGCCGTGCTGGTGGATGCCCGACTCGTGGGCAAAGGCGTTCCGGCCCACCACGGCCTTGTTGTACTGCACCGGATAGCCGGTGAGCCGGCTGACGATCCGGCTGGACTTCGCCAGTTCCTCGGTGCGGATATCCACCTCGATGTCTGGGTACGAGTCAGGACGGGTGCGTAGCGCCATGACGATCTCCTCCATCGCCGCGTTTCCGGCCCGCTCCCCGATGCCGTTGATGGTGCACTCCACCTGCCGGGCACCAGCCTCCACAGCGGCCAGCGAGTTGGCCACGGCCAGGCCGAGGTCATTGTGGCAGTGGGTAGAGATCACATAGTCGCCGGACACCCGCTCCCGGATCGAACGAATCCGGTCCGACCACTCCGACGGTGTGGCGAAACCCACAGTGTCAGGGATGTTGAGCGTGCCGGCGCCGGCGTCCACCGCGGCCTGGAGCACGTCGCACATGAAGTCGAAGTCGGACCGCGAGGCGTCCTCGGGACTGAACTCGACGTCGTCGGTGTACTCCCGGGCCCGGCCCACCGCCGAGGTGGCCTCAGCCAACACCGGTTCGGGGCTCATCTTGAGCTTGTGTTCCATGTGGGTGGGACTCGTGGCGATGAAGGTGTGGATTCGCCGCTTGGCCGCAGGCTCGATGGCCTCCCAGCAGCGGTCGATGTCCTTGTGGGCGGTCCGCGACAGGCCGCAGATGGTCGGGCCCTCGACGGCCGAGGCGATGGCGTGCACTGCCTCGAAGTCGCCCTGGCTGGCGATGGGAAAGCCGGCCTCGATGTAGTCCACGCCCAGGCGGGCCAACTGCTCGGCAATCTCCAGCTTCTCCCCCACGTCCAGGGAGATGCCCGGCGACTGCTCGCCGTCGCGAAGCGTGGTGTCGAAGATGATCACCCGTTCGGAGCTCGTGCTCTGGCTCATAGCTGGTGCTCGCTTCCGGGGAGTGCCCGTGGGGCCTCCCGCATTTGGTGTCTCGGTGTGTCTCGGTGGTTCGATGCGGCCGGTAGCCCGACCCTGAAAAGCGGAGAACCTCCTGGCCCGGTGGGCGCAGGAGGTTCGGGCGAACGCGTATGTGGGGCGCTCGCCCTAGGTCAGCAGCAGGAGGTCGAGGATCGGTCGCATCGGGGACCATTGTAGACGGCGGTGCCGCTATGGCCGCAACCCGCGTCGGGGCGGATCGATCGACCGGACAAACACGATCCCGATGCTGGACTGCTACTCGTCGATCGTTCTGGCGGGGACCGGGGCGTCGGTAGCCAGCACCATGATGGTTGAGGACCTCCCGCTGACCGCACCCGTCTCAACCCTCGACGTCCAACGAGGGGAGGTCGTCGGCCGGGTCGAACCCGAAGCACCTAGAGAAGAAGGCCATCTCAGCCTCCAGGGCCCGGACCACGTTGTCGGCCCTTCGGAACCCATGGCCCTCGTCTGGGAACTCCACTAGAGCGAAGGGCACGCCCCGGTCGCGCAGGGCATCGGCCATGGCGTGAGCTTGGGACGGCGGCACCACACGGTCCTCGAGGCCTTGGAGGAGGAGAAGCGGCGTAGACAGTCGGTCCACGTGGTGGATGGGGGATCGGTCCCGGTAGATGGCCTCGTCGGCGGGCCACTCCCCGACCAAACGGTCCAGGTAGCGGGCTTCGAATTTGTGGGTTTCGGCGGCCAGCGCAGCCAGATCGGCGATCCCGTAGCGACTGGCCCCGGCCGTGAAGGCATCGTGGAAGGCCAGGGCAGCCAGCACGGTGAACCCCCCCGCACTGCCACCTCGGATGGCCAGCCGGTCACCGTCGACCCGACCTTCGGCAGCCAGGTGACGGGCTACGGCCACACAGTCCTCGACGTCCAGCACGCCCCAGCCGCCCCGAAGGCGGTGGCGGTAGGGACGGCCGTAGCCGGTCGAGCCCCGGTAGTCGACGTCGGCCACGGCAAAGCCCCGACTGGTCCAATAGGCCACGGCTAGCTGCAGCTGCGTGCGGACCGACCCGGTGGGACCGCCGTGGACGAGCACCACCAGCGGCGGGCGCTCACCGTCGGGACCCCGGTTGTCGGGGCTAGTCGGCGGGTAGACGAGGGCGTGGGCCGTCTCGGAGCCAGGAGCCACTGGACCGGTCGGGAACTCGACCGCCTCGGGAATGGGTAGCCAGTCGGGCCCTACCCCCACGTCGGCTGCCAGGTCCCGGGGTGCTCGCAACACCGTGGATTCTTCTGCCCCGACGGCCATCAGGGTCGGCTCACTGGTCCAGGAGGCGGCTACGGCAACGATCCCGTTCCGAAACCGGGCCAAGGATCCGATCGACGTGGCCCGCGTACGGGGATCACTGCCCAACGGTTCGACATCGGTAGAGGTTCCGTCGGGGTGGACCACGCCGAGCCTGTCGACACCGGCCTCGCGACGAACGAACCAGATGTCCTCGCCGACCACCGTGTACCGCGACTGTCCGAACACCCACTGGGGGGTGGCCACCTCGAACCGCCCGGCAGTGATCTGGACGAAGCCACCGGATCCCACGTCGACCCGGTGAAGGTGCCACCAGTCGTCCCGGTCGGTGACCACCCGGAGCGTCGCCTCGTCGAACCACTCGGGCGGGAAGCACGACTCGCCCCGGGCGTCGTCCAGGCGTCGAGCGCGGCTCAGGGTCCCGTCGGGGGACAGGTCGCCCACCCACAACTGCGTGTCGTCCCACGGCAGGTCGGGGTGGTTCCACTGGATCCACGCCAGGCGGGACCCGTCGGGAGAAGGCCGGGGTGACGACACGAAGTCCGGGCCAGATACCAGGACCCGGACCTCCCCGGGCCCGTCGCTAGCCGACCCGGCGGCCGACCCATCCATGGGCACGGCCACCAACTCATTGGCCGGCTCGCTGGTGGCGTCCCCGTGGTCCTCGCGGACGCAGACGTACCATCGACCGTCCGGCGAGGTGCGGCCGTCGGCGTAACGCAGGCCGCGCGGCACGGCCGGTTCTGGGGTCAGGAGGGTGCCCACCGCGTCGGGCGCGCCGTCGGGGTCGCTCCGGACCAGGCGTTCGTCCGATCTGCGGCTGTGGACCAGCACACCGTCGGCCACCCACCAGGCGCCACCGCCGTACTCGTGGACGCCTGTCCGAACGTCCGCATCGCCCGAGACCAGATCTGATGGAACCGCATCGGTCACGGTGCCCTCCGCCGTCCGTCGCACCACCACGGTGCGCCCGCCCTCGTCGGGCCGCGACTCGGACCACCAGAGGTTGCCTCCGTCGGCAACCACCTCACCCAGACTGACTGCCCCGGCCACCAGGGTTCGGGCCGAGATGGGTGAAGGCCAACTGCCGTGGGGTCGAGGCGCGGTCACCGGCGTCGGTTCTTTCGGCACTAGGAGTGGACGGTGGGAGGGTCAGCCGGCCAGGAGTTCGTCGATGCGGGTCAGGCCCTCCACGAGGTCGTCGTCGCCCAAGGCGAAAGACAGGCGAGCGTAACCGGGGGCGCCGAAGGCCTCGCCGGGGACTATCGCCACCTTGGCCTCGTCGAGAATGATCCCAGCCAACTCCGAGGTGGTGATGGGCACCCGTCCGGCGACCTCCCGCCCCAGGAAGGCGGTTAGGTCCGGGAAGGCGTAGAAGGCGCCCTGCGGGGTGAGCAGGTCGACACCGTCGATCGCCCGGAGCATCTCGGTCATGGTGCGGCGGCGGCGGTCGAACGAGGCTCGCATCTCCTCGACGGCTGTCAGGTCGGCAGATACGGCTGCCATGGCCGCCCGCTGTGACACATTGGCCACGTTGCTGGTGCCGTGCGACTGCAGGTTCGCAGCCGCCTTGACGAGGTCGGACGGGCCGATCATCCACCCGACCCGCCATCCCGTCATGGCGTAGGTCTTAGCCACGCCGTTGATGGCCACGAAATGGTCGTCGACCTCGGGTACCAGAGCCCGCATCGAGTGGTGGACGTGGTCGTCGTAGGTGAGGTGCTCGTAGATCTCGTCGGCGAACACCCAGATGCCGTGATCGACGGCCCACCGTCCGATGGCCTCGATCTCGTCGGCCGGGTAGACGGCGCCCGTCGGGTTGGACGGCGACACGAAGAAGAGGGCTTTAGTGTGCTCGGTGCGGGCCGCCTCCAACTGGTCGACGGTGACCCGGAATCCCGAGGCGGTGTCGGTGGGCAACGGCACCATGGTTCCCCCGGCTAGGGCGATGGACTCGGGGTAGGTGGTCCAATACGGGGCGGGCAGGAGCACCTCATCGCCGGGGTTCAGGACCGCGGCACAGGTGTTGTAAACGGCGTGCTTGCCGCCGTTGGTGACGAGGATGCGCGCCGGGTCGGGCCGCCAGCCGGAATCCCGCTCGGTCTTGTCGGCTAGCGCCTCCTTGAGTGCCGGCATACCGCCGGCAGGGGTGTACTTGTGGGTGGCCGGGTCCTGGCAGGCGGCCACCGCTGCCGTCACGATGTGCGGCGGTGTGGCGAAGTCGGGCTCGCCGGCTCCGAAGCCGATGACCGGCTCGCCGGCCGCCTTGAGGGCCTTGGCCTTCGAGTCCACAGCCATGGTCGCCGACTCGGCGATGGCGGTTATGCGTCGGGATAGTCGATCGGTGCTCATGGGACTCCGGGAGGTCGGGACGGTCGACCCCCAGCCTGCCAGCCCCTGCCTCCGAATGCCTCGTGGAGACTCTCGTGACGCTCGACCCAAGCGGCCTCCTGACCGGAGGGCCTGCTCAGGGGGCGATGGCCGTCCGGGCGGTGGGCTCAGGCGCGGCCTGGCGGCGCGACAGGCCCCGGTGGACGGCTTCGAGGAGCACGTCGCGCAAGTCGTGGGGATCGACCACCTCGTCGAAGCCCAGACGCGACGCCGACCGGTAGACGGCGGTGGCCTCCGCGTCATGGATCACAGCAGCGGTCTCGGCATCCGCCCTGGTCGCCTCAGAGGCCGCCCGGCTCCCCATCGCACCCAGCGTCACACCGGGCAGGGCATAGGAGGCGGTCTGGCCGTCGAAAGACACCATGGACATGGCCAGCGACCCGAAGCCGTAGGCCTTCCGGAGGGCCACCTGGACCTTGACGGTCCGGGCCTGGGTTTGGGCGGCGAACATCCGCGCCCCGGATCGCAGTACCGCGGCCCTCTCCGAGGCCGTACCGGCCAGCATCCCCGGGTTGTCGGTCAGGAAGACCAGCGGCAGGTGGAACGAGTCGGCCACCTGGATGAAGTGGGCGGCCTTGTCGGCAGCCGCCGCGTCGATGGCTCCAGCCCGCACCTTCGGTTGGTTGGCAACCACGGCCACCGGCTCGCCGCCGAGGCGGGCCAGCGCGCAGACGATGGAATCGCCGAAAGTCGGCTGGACTTCGAAGTACCGCCCGTCGTCGACCACCGCCGCGAGGACCGGACGGATGTCGTAGCTCAAGCTGGACGACCGCGGGATGAGGTCCGTGATCCCGTCGAGGCGGCGGGGGCCGACATCCACACCGGCCTCCACCGAGGGCGGATAGGACCAGGCGCTGGACGGCAGGTATGACAGCCAGGTACGTAGTTGGTCGATGGCATCTTGGTCGTCGGCGGCCACGTTGTGGACCAGGCCGCTGGCCACCGCCACTTTCGGGCCACCTAACTCGGCTGCTGTCACATCCTCGCCGAGGGATGCCTTGACCACCGGCGGTCCGGCGGTGAACACCGCGGCATCCGCTGTCATTACCGAGAAGTCCGACAGGGGGACGATGAGCGCTCCGTGGCC
>JAZADN010000068.1:0-7664 GCA_036123585.1 Actinomycetota bacterium
CAGATGATCGTCGAGGGTCGCAGCGTCAACGTGACCCTGATCTTCTCCCTGGACCGGTACGCCGAGGTGGTTGAGGCTTACCTGTCGGGCCTCGAAGCCCGGTTGGCCGGCGGCGTCGCGGACCTCTCGGATGTCTCGTCTGTGGCCTCGTTCTTCATCAGTCGGACCGACAGCGAGGTCGACCGCCGCCTCGACGCTCTCGGAACCGAGATGGCCAAGGAAATGCGCGGCCGGACAGCTGTAGCTCAGGGGCAGGTGGCCTACGCCATGTTCCAGGACGCCTTCCGGGGTGCTAGGTGGGAAAAACTCGCCACCCACGGGGCGCGGGTCCAGCGGCCCCTCTGGGCGTCCACCTCCACCAAGGATCCCGCTTATCCCGACACCCTCTACGTCGACTCCCTTATCGGGCCAGACACCGTGAACACGCTGCCCGACGCCACGTTGGAGGCCTTCGAGGACCACGGCACGGTGGCCCGAACGGTGGACGCCGATCCGGAAGCCGCCCGCGCGGTGCTGGCCGCCGTCGAGGCCGTCGGCGTCGACCTCAGGGACGTTGGCCATGTCCTGGAGGCCGAAGGCGTGGCTTCGTTCATCGCGTCCTTCGACGACCTTCTCGGCAGCCTGGCAGACAAGGCCGCAGCGGTCTGACCCTCCACCCGACAACTCGCCCACTGGGTCCGTTTTGAATCACAACTGACTGTTACAGTCCGGCGATGGCCAGGAACGCCCCACCGCTCGTCGACCCTGTCGACCTGCCGGACACGCCTAGCTGTTCCATCGCTGCGACCCTCGAAGCGGTCGGGGATCGGTGGACCCTGCTCATTCTCCGCGACCTCTTCCGGGGCGTTCGACGCTTCGAAGCACTTCACCGCGACCTGGGCATCGCCCGCAACCTGCTCACCGACCGCCTGAACCGTCTGGTGGGCCTGGACATCGTCCAGAAGGTCCCCTATCAGGATCGACCGGTGCGGCACGAATACAGACTCACGGCGAAGGGCGCCGACCTGTCCCCTGCCCTGGTGGCCCTCATGCGCTGGGGCGACCGCTGGTATGCGGACGATGGTCCCCCTACCCTGCTCGTGCACGACGCCTGCGGAACGCCGCTGGATCAGTCCCTCGTCTGTCCCGCCTGCCACGCCGCCGTCACCCCCCTTCACATCCGGAGTCGCCCCGGCCCCGGGCGTGACACCGACGGAGTATCTCGATGACCGGATACCCCCCTTTCCTCCCGAGCGGCCAGGACCTCTTCGCCGAAGCGCGCCGCATCCGCGACTTTCACCATGGCAACCGGGTGACCTACAGCCCAAAAGTCTTCATCCCACTGACGATGCTGTGCCGGGACCGCTGCGGCTACTGCACCTTCGCCCAGCCACCAGCACGCCTCGACGCTCCCTACCTCACTCCAGACCAGGTGCTGGACATCGCCCGCAGAGGAGCCGAGGTGGGTTGCCACGAGGCCCTGTTCACCCTCGGGGAACGTCCCGAACTCCGGTACCCGTCGGCCGCCGACTGGCTGGCCACCCATGGCTATGACTCGACGATCTCTTACCTGGCCGCCATGGCACGCTTGGTGCTCGACGAAACTGGGCTGTTACCGCACGCCAACGCTGGCGCCCTAGACACCGACGAACTCGCCTCCCTCCGGGTGGTCTGCCCCTCTCAGGGAATGATGCTCGAAACGCTCCGCGACGATCTCACCTGCCATCGCGGAGCGCCTGACAAGGCCCCAGCCCGCCGCCTAGCCACCCTCGAAGCGGCCGGCAGACTGGCCATCCCGTTCACCACCGGGATCCTGGTCGGCATCGGCGAGGACCGCTCCGACCGGATCGCCGCCCTCGCGGCAATAGCCGAGTCGCACTCCCGCCACGGTCATGTCCAGGAGGTCATCGTCCAGAACTTCCTGCCAAAGCCTGGTACGGCCATGCACGCAGAGCCACCATGTCCTGACGACCTCTACCACGACGCCATCGCCCTGGCACGCGTCATCCTCCCTCCCGCGGTTCACGTTCAGGCACCCCCAAACTTGTCCGACGACTTCGGGAGGCTGCTGGACGCCGGGGTGGACGACTGGGGCGGTGTGTCTCCGGTCACCGCCGACCACGTCAATCCCGAGAGGCCTTGGCCAGATCTCGAGCGCCTGGCATCGGTCACCGAGGTCCAGGGTTTCACCCTGGCTCCCCGCCTAACAGCCCACCCGGCCTACGTCAGGGAACCTGAGCGGTGGTTTGATCCCGGACTGGCCTTTGCCGTGATGGACCGCAGCGACGCCGCGGGTCTCGGACGTGACGACCCCGGTGCCGTTTTTCCTGAGGAGATCGAGCTGGTCGCCGGCGAGGAGGGCCCGGGAACCGGCGCGGAAGTGCGCCGGATCGATGACCGCTCCACCGCCTGGTACTCCGGCTCGCCGGCCCGACCAGTGACACTCGTTCCCGGCCGGCCCAGCGCTGGACGTCTCCAGGAGGTCCTCGACGGAGTGCTCGCGGGCCAGCGCGCCGCCGAGCCCGAACTTCTGGCCCTCTTCGAAGCCCGGGGGGGCGAGGTAGCGGCGGTAGCCGAGGTCGCCGACGAGCTCCGGCGGCGGCGGGTCGGCGACGACGTGACCTGGGTGGCCAACCGGAACATCAACTACACCAACGTCTGTACCTACAAATGCCGCTTCTGCGGCTTCTCCAAGGGCCCGCTGTCGCTGAACCTGCGCGGAACTCCGTACCTCCTGGAGATGGACGAGATTGCCGCCCGGGCTGCCGACGCGGCCCGAATGGGTGCCACCGAGGTGTGCCTGCAGGGTGGGATCCATCCCGACTTCGACGGCGAGTACTACCTCGAGGTGACGCGGGCCGTGCGAGAGGCAGTGCCCGACATCCACGTCCACGGATTCACCGCCCTGGAGGTCACCGAGGGGGCGCGACGCCTTGGTGAGCCGCTCTCCGACTACCTCCGGCGGGCCTATGAGGCGGGCCTGAGGTCGTTGCCCGGCACTGCGGCCGAGATACTCGACGACGAGATCCGCGAAGTGCTCTGCCCGGACAAGATCACCACCGAGGAGTGGCTGGAGGCTCACCGCACCGCTCACTCGGTCGGCATCCGCTCCAACGTCACAATGATGTACGGCTCCATCGAACGCCCGGTCCACTGGGTCCGTCACCTGCTCCGGTGCCGGGACCTCCAAGAGGAGACCGGTGGCTTCACCGAGTTCGTGGGCCTGCCCTTCGTCCACATGGCCTCGCCCATCTACCTGCAGAGGAAGGCACGACGCGGTCCGACCTTCCGAGAGAACCTCCTCGTCCACGCCGTTGCTCGCATCGCGTACGACGGGCTGATCGACCATGTCCAGGCGTCCTGGGTGAAGATTGGTTTCGAAGGCGTCCGCCAACTCCTCCAAGCCGGTGTTGACGACCTAGGTGGAACTCTGATGGACGAGAACATCTCCCGGGCCGCCGGAGCCGAGCACGGCCAGCAGGTCACCGAGAGCGACTTTCGCGCCCTCGTCGAGCCACTGGGCCGCCACCTCGTCCAGCGGACCACTCTCTACGAGCGGGCCGAGGTCGGGCGCCGCCTACGGGTGGAACGTTCCGACGACGGTCGGGTGCTCATACCGGTGGTCGGCGCTTAGGAGTTCCCTTCCGGTGGCACTCAGTCGTGGAATCCGTCGTCGGGTTCCTCGAGGAGGTGTGCGGCCTTCTCCACGGCTCGCCGGGCCCGGGTGATGCGCTTCTCGTCGACTGGCAACTCGTGGCCGCCAGCATCGATGGACTCCCGCAGGCGCACGATGGCAAGGTCAGCCAGTTCCTCGGCTAGGGCCTCCAGACGACCCCGGATCTCGTCGAACTCACCCGACACCGTCGGCCTCCCTCCCGGACTCGGTCCGGGTTACGCCACGCCGGAGCCGGTCCGCCACTACCTCCATCGGGTGTCGGACAATCAGTCCCGCAGCCTTCAATGATCGCTCCCCCGCCAGGTGAATTGAACAACCTGGATTGGCACTCACGAGGACGGCTCCGTTCACATCGCTGGTGGTCCGGCGCACCGCTGCCACCTTCCGATCTCGGGCGGCTCTGGCCAGTCCAGGCTGCAGAACCTGGTAGGCCCCTCCGGCACCACAGCAGAGGCCTTCGTCATCTAGTTCTCGCAGATCCGCAAGGGGTCGCAAGAGGTCCCTGACCGCGCCGTGGCAACCCTGGACATGGCGGAGATGGCACGGATCCTGGACCACCACGATCGGCCGTTCAGTCTCAATGTCGTCGGCCATCGACGACACGAGTTCGATGACCCGAGGATCATCGGCACACCACTCGTGCACGTCGAAGACCCGCTCGGCGAAGGCTCGTGCCTCCGGCGTGTCCAGCAGGTCCCCGTAGTGCTTCAACGTCGCCCCGCAACCTGCTGAGTCCACCAGTATCGGACGGGTGTCGGCATCGTCAAGCGCCAAGGCATCAACGACGCGCCGGGCGTGCATACGTGCGTCGTTGACGAGGCCGGCGTGTTCGTGCAGCGACCCGCAGCAGCCCACCCTGTCGCCCGACCGCCCGGCAGAGATCCCCGCAGCGTTCAGAACTTCGACCACAGCGGCATGGACCTCCGGCTGCCAGGCATCCATCACACAGCCGGTGAAGAGGACGACCTCCTCTGAGCCGACCTCCTCCGGGCCGACCGGCCGCTGAGCGAACCGGCGAAGTGGGATCCGGGCCGGTAGGACGCCGGTCCGACGCAGGAGGCCCAGCCGCTGCACCAGCCCGATGAAGCGGCTCCCCCACCGCACGAGGCGTGGCCAAGACAACATCCGTAGGCCCACCCGGAGGCGTAGCGGCGGTCGGTGATCGACTGCCACCGCGGCGCGGGTATCGGCAATCAGGCGTCCGTAGGGAACCGCCGACGGACAGGCTGTCTCGCACCCGAGACATCCGACGCAAGTGTCGATGGCCTCGTGCCATTCGTCGTCGGCTGTCGCACCGTCCCATTCCACCGCCCGCAGCAGGGCGATTCTTCCTCGTGGTGACCGCCGCTCATCGCCGGTCACCCGATACGTCGGGCAGTGCGGCAGGCACAGGCCACACTGGACGCAGGCCGCCAGTGCCTCGTCATCGAGGCCAAGGGGCGTTCCGGAGCCCAACGGGGTCATGCTGGCACCCGGTGAGGGTCGCACTGCGGGTTCAGCCTCCGTAGCGGATCGAAGGCATCCCGAACGCGGGTGGCCAACGCCGCGACACCATCCGGAATCTCCGGTGGCGCCCCGGGTTCGAAGCGGTGGAGGACCCCTGCACCGACCTCCAGTACCGCGCCCGTCGGCAGGCCTTCCGACGGGCCGTCAACTGACGGCTTGGCACTAGGCCAACTGTCCCGCCATGGTGGGAGGACCGGTGACTCAACCTCGACGAGGCCTGCGGAGGACAAGCGGTCTGCCTGGTCGGTCACATCTGCGATGTGTCCTTCTATCCGAACAGTTGACCGCTCCCCGTCCCACAGCAAGGACGCCGGGCGGTGCACCAGCCGCCTGACGACACCCGGCGGAACCTCGCCGGCCAGCCACCGCCCCGTCTCGGGCAGCGGTCGTGTCCGCAGGGTCACCCGTCCTACGAGGGCGAGGGTCCCCAGGGAACCGACGAGAAGTCGGCAAAGGTCGTACCCGGTGACATTCTTGACCGTAGGGCCGCCTGCCGTGAACAGGGATCCGTCTGCGCCCACGCAGTCGGCCTGCAGGAGGGCATCGGTCGTCTCGCCGAGTCGCCCCCGACGCAGGGGGCTGTGACCGACCATCAGCGCCCCTCCGACCGTCGATCCGGGCGGGCCGTCGAGAGCCACCTCTTGGCCGTGGGCGGACAACACTGTCAGGAGTTCGTCGAGCGTGGTCCCGGCACCGACCCGGACCGTCATGTCCGCCGGCTCGAAGGCTTCCACGCCAGTCGGAGCCGCGACCTCGCGTACCGGTGGACCACCTGCGCGGCCGATGTCCCACCGGGTACCGCCGCCGCGCACACAGACCGGTCCGGAGTCGCCTACTGCGTCCCGGAAGGATGCCATGCACCCCGAGTCCACCGGTAGCTGCTTCACACCCACATCCCCTCCGGTGGTCGCCCTAGGCTCGTCACGTGCCCACAACTCGCCCCGGTGGGCAGCACCTTGGCCGGGTTGGACAGGCCGGTCACGTCGAAGGCCCGACGCAGCCGATCCTGGGCCGCTAGGTCCTCGTCGGTGAACTGCAGTGCCATGAACCGCTTCTTCTCTAGGCCGATACCGTGCTCACCGGACAGCACCCCGCCGGCCTCCACCGAGATCATCACGATCTCCTCACCCGCTTCGAGCACCCGCTCCAGGACACCCGGCTCCCGGGCGTCGTAGACGATCAGCGGATGCAGGTTGCCGTCCCCGGCGTGGAAGACGTTCATGACGATTAGGTCCCGATCGTCTACCACTTCGTAGACCCGGGCCAGGACCTCGGCCAGTCGGGTCCGGGGGATCACTGTGTCGTTCAAGTAGTAGTCGGGCTTGATGGCCGCGATGGCGCCGAAGGCGCTCTTGCGGCCCTTCCAAATGCGGTCCCGCTCGTCCTCGTCGGCGGCGATCCGGATCGTCCGGGCGCCGTGGTTCTCGCCGATGGCGCTGACCAGTCCGGTCTCGGCCGCTACCCCGCCCCGGAGACCATCCAGTTCCACGATGAGAACCGCGGCAGCGTCCATTGGATATCCGGCTCGCACAAACGGCTCAACGGCCTCCACTACCCGTTGGTCCATGATCTCCAGGGCCGCGGGAACGATGCCTGCCGCGATCACTGCGCTCACCGTCTCCGCGGCATCCTCCACCCGGGCGAAGTCGAGGAGCAGGGTCGCCACCTCGGGCGGGTTCTCGCTGAGGCGGACGCAGATCTTGGTGGCAATGCCCAAGGTCCCCTCTCCTCCCACGAATGCACCCCGTAGGTCGTACCCCGCCGCCCGGCCCTCCTCGCTCCCGAGTACCACCACCTCACCGTCCGGTAGGACCACCTCCAGGGCTAGGACGTGGGCGCTGGTCACGCCGTCCTGCAAGCAGTGCGGGCCTCCGGAGTTGTTGGCCACGTTCCCGCCAATGGTGCACGACTGCTGGCTGGAGGGGTCGGGAGCGAAGTGCAGCCCAGTTCCGGCCAAGTGTCGTGTCAGGTCGAGATTCACCACGCCCGGCCCGACCCATGCGAAGCGTCGCTCCAGATCCACCGCGTGGATGCGGTCCATCCGGGTGGTCACGACCATCACCGGCTCGTCGCACGGCACCGCCCCGCCCGAAAGCCCCGTCCCGGCACCGCGAGGAACGAACGCCCGGCCATGTCGGACAGCCGCCTTCACGCAGGCCGACACCTCTTCGGTGGTCTCCGGGAAACAGACGATCCCCGCCCGGCCTCCCCGGGTCACCGAGCCGTCACTGCTGTACAGGCCGAGCGCCATCCCGCCGGTCTCGACGCGTTCGACACCCAGAACGGCTACGAGATCCCTTTCGACGGGATCTCGTCTCCGCCTGCTGATGGCTGATCCCAGACGCACGCCATGAGTCTGCCCGACGACCTCACTAGACGGTGAAGCAGAGGGGTCTGCGCAGATTCGGGCGATCTCTCCGAGGTTCGTCCTCGTCCAGCGTGTAGGAAGGACGTCGTGAACCGGCTCCGCAGCATTGCCACCCGAGGCGACACGCCGGTCCTC
>JAZADN010000069.1:0-9398 GCA_036123585.1 Actinomycetota bacterium
GCGACCTGGGTGCTCCCCTGCTGCATCGTGCCCGAGTCCACCGACCACCCGCCCCCCAGGTCGGTGCCGGGGTCCAGGTACGGGTGGATGGGGGGGAGGCAGGCGCCGTCCTCGCCACAGTCCGACAGCAGCCGGGGCGGCATCAGCGGGAACAGGGCGAAGCCGACCAGGGCCCGACCGTTGGTGCCCAGGAAGGTTGACCGGTGGCGGGCGTACAGGTGCGGAAAGCGCCGGTACACCCAGACCAGGACGAAGACGGTGACCGTGAAATGGAACGTCCCGTAGAAGAGGTTCCAGAACTGGATGAACCAGCGGGACCCCAGGAAGGCATTTTGGACGTCCAGCTCCACGTAAAGGTTGAGGGCCTTCTCCAGGTCGATGATCCGCTCGGCGTTAGCCAGGGCGGCGGCCACCTCCACGGATTCCGAACCGAAGAGGTTCCGGATCGCGGAGTAGACGGCGTAGAAGCCGAGGACGAGGAGGACCTCGGCCCACCAGTGCAGGCCACTTCCCGGCCCGCGGTCCCGTCGCAGGCCGGTCGGTCGGTCCGGTCCGGTTCGGTTCGCCTCGGCCACCGGTCAGGCGGTTCCGCCGTCCACCCGGTCCAGAAACCGGTCGGTCTCGACCACCACGCGCACGATGCTGGCCCGCGCCACCTGGACGTCGCCGACCGTCGCCGTGGCTGAGAAGGTCAGGCGCCGCCCCTCGACCCCCTCCAGCACGGCCTCGGCCGTCACACCAGTGCCGGGGGCGACCGGGGCCAAGTGGTCGACATGTAGCCGCATGCCCACACTGGTCTCGCCATCAGCCAGCGCGCCGTCGAGTGCCGCCATGGTGGCCTCCTCGAGTAGTGCCACAAGTCGGGGCGTCCCCAATACGGCCACGTGTCCGGAGCGGGACGAGAGTGCCGTGTCGGCGTCGGTCACGGTGTGCGCGGCGCGGCCGCGCAACCCGGGCATGGGGGCCACGGGCGGTACCCTACGCGGCGGCCCAAGGGCCCTAGAAGACCTGGTCCAGGGCTGGCCAGCGAGCCTGTCGTGACGGGCAGGAGGGGAGCGTGATTGTGGTGGACGCCGACGGGGACCGCGTTGACGGGCCGGTGCCGATTCTGGATCCAGATCTCCTCCGGTCCACCCTGGCCACCGCCATGGCCACCGGCGGCGAGTTCGCCGAGATATTCGTGGAGGAACGCCGGTCCACTTCGGCGGTGCTGGACGACGGTCGCATCGAGGAGTTGTCCAGCGGTCGGGATCGTGGTGCCGGGATCCGGGTGGTAACCGGTGAGACCACAGGGTTCGCCCACACGGCGGACCTGTCGCCCGCGAGCCTGCGGGCCGCTGCCGAGACTGCCTCGGCCGCTGCGGCCTCCGGCGGGGGTGGCGTGCGGGAGGTGGCCCTCGACGGGCCGTCGGGGCCCGCACCGGCGGTGGTGCGCCTCTTCCCCGCGGACGTGTCCAAAGCCCGGAAGGTGGCCCTTCTAGAGCGGGCAGACGAGGCCGCCCGGGCGGCCGACGGTGCGATCAGCCAGGTTGCGGTCCGCTACGGCGACTCGCAGCGGCGCATCCAGATCGCCAACAGCGAGGGCCTGCTGACCGGCGACCGCCAGGTCCGGACCCTGTTCTCGGTGTCCTGTGTGGCCTCGGGCGACTCCGGCCTGCAGACCGGGCGCGAGTCGGTCGGCCACACTGTCGGCTTTGAGCTCTTCGATGACGTCGACGTGGACGAGCTGGCGCGTCGGGCGGCTGGCCGGGCGTTGACCAAGCTCGACGCGGTGCCCGCTCCCAGTGGCGAGATGCCGGTTGTGGTCGGGCCCGGCGGCGGCGGGGTGCTGTTCCACGAGGCGTGTGGCCATGGCCTGGAGGCCGACCTGGTGGCCAAGTCCGCCTCGGTGTTTGCTGGCCGACGTGGCGAGGTGGTCGCCGCGCCGACGGTCAGCCTGGTCGATGACGGCACCATGGCCGGTGAGTGGGGCCGGTTCGCCGTCGATGACGAGGGTCGGCCCGCCCAGCGCAACGTGCTGATCGAGTCGGGGGTGCTGGCCGACTACATGTGGGACCGCCTGAGGGCCGTGAAGGAGGGCCGCACCGGTTCAGGCAACGGCCGTCGGCAGGGCTACCGGTTTCTGCCCATGGTGCGAATGACCAACACCTACCTAGAGCCGGGCACCGACGACCCGACCGACATCGTGGCCGGGACCGACCATGGCGTATACGTGGCCCAACTGGGAGGCGGCCAGGTCAACACGGCGACCGGCGACTTCGTGTTCGGGATGACCGAGGCCTACCTCATCGAGGACGGCCGCCTGACCGCCCCGATCCGCGACGGCAACCTGATCGGCAACGGTCCTGAATCCCTGATGGCCATCGATGCCATCGCCCACGACTTCGCCATGGGCTCGCCCGGCACCTGCGGCAAGGACGGTCAGGGGGTGCCAGTCGGCGACGGGACGCCCACTCTGCGGGTGGCTCGACTCACCGTCGGCGGAACGGCAGCCTGAGGTGGCGTCTGGACCGGAGGCGAGCGGGTCGATGGACGAAGTGGAGTTGCTGGCCGTAGCCGAGCGGGTCATCGGGTTGGCCGGGCCCGGCGAGCAGGTAGAGGCAGTCGTGGTCCACGAACGCGAGACCGAAGTTCGGGCCTACCAGGGCGAAGTCGAGTCGCTGACCTCGGCCGAGTCGCAGGGCATCGGCGTCCGGGTGGTGCGCGACGGCCGGCAGGGCTTCGCCCACGCGGGGACGCTGGAGGGCGAAGTGGCCTCCGAGGTGCTGGCCGAGGCCCGCGACAACCTGGGGTTCGCGACTCCGGACGAGCACTGTGCGGTTGCCGAGCCCGACGGCGTGTCCTTCATTGACCTCGACCTGTACCGACCGGAGCTAGTGGTCCACCAGACGGCGGACAAGGTCGCCGTGGCCCTCGAGTTGGAGCGACTGGTGCGGGCTGCCGACCCGCGGATCTCAGGGGTGGAGTCGGCTGAGTACGGCGACTCGGTGGCTGTCAGCGCGGTGGCCACCACCACGGGGATCCGGTCGACCAGCCGAGAGACCGGGTGTTTCCTTTCGGCCCACGCCCTGGCCGAACAGGACGGCGAGACCCAGACAGGCTTCGGCTTCTCGTTGGGGCGTGCACCCGGCGACCTCGATCTAGAGGCCGTGGCAGCCGACGCCGCGGAGCGCTCCACCCGGATGCTGGGAGCCACCAAGCCCGATTCGGGTCGGATGACCGTGGTGCTGGATCCGTGGGTAAGCGCCCAGTTCCTGGGGATCGTGGCCGGCACCCTGAGTGGCGAGGCCGTTCAGAAGGGAAGGTCCATGTTCGCCGACCGGCTCGGCGAGGCGGTGGCCGATCCGCTTCTCACCCTGGTTGACGATCCCACCGACCCATTGGCCACCTCGGCTACAGCGGCCGACGGCGAGGGTCTGGCAACGCGGTGCAACGTGCTGGTGGCCAACGGCCGCCTTGAACGGTTCCTACACAACAGCGAGACGGCTCGGCGGGCCGGCACGACGTCAACCGGCTCTGCGGTGCGCGGCTACGCGTCAATGCCCGGGGTAGGGGCGCGAGCTGTGAAGGTGGCCCCTGGGCCCCTGGGCCCGACCGAGTTGGTAGCCGGGGTCGACGACGGCCTGCTAGTACAGGGGGTCAGCGGGCTGCACTCTGGGGTCAACCCGGTCAGTGGCGACTTCTCGACCGGAGCTGAAGGCCTGCGGATCCGTGGCGGCGAGCTGGCCGAGCCGGTCCGGGAGTTCACCATCGCCTCGACCATCCAGAAGATGCTCCAGGACCTGGCTGCGGTGGGCAGCGACGTGCAGTGGCTGCCCATGCGGGCCGCCGGCGTGACTCTGGTAGTCGGCGAGCTGACCGTCTCGGGGCGGTAGGGGAGCCGGAGGGCGTCAGGTCGTGCCTATCCTGCACGCCATTCTCCTCGGCCTCGTCCAGGGCCTGACCGAGTTCCTACCCGTCTCGTCGAGTGGGCACCTGTCGTTGGTGCCGTGGCTATTTGGCTGGGACGACTTCGGGGGTGACCCGGCCTTGGAGGACGCCTTCGACGTGGCCCTGCATCTCGGCACCCTGGTTGGGGCGGTGGCCTACCTGTGGGACGACGTGGTCCGTTACTTGGGGGCCAGCCTGCGGTGGCTGCGTTCAGGAGGTCGGCCCGAGGGCGACGCCCGAACGGCCTGCCTACTGGCTACCACCGCGCTGCCCACGGCCGCCCTTGGCCTGATCGTCCTGGTCGTAGCCGGTGATCTGGGCGACCGGACATGGCTGCTGGCGGCCTGTCTGGTCGCCTTCGGCGTTGTGATGTGGTGGGTCGACCGCCGGGCGGGCGCCGGTGGTATGCCGCTTGCTGAGTTGTCGTTCGGCCGGGCTGTCTGGCTGGGCGTCGCCCAGGGCCTGGCCTTCCAGCCGGGGGTCTCGCGTTCCGGGGTGGTGCTCACCGTGGCTCGCGGCATGGGGGTGGAGCGTTCAGAGGCGGCCCGCCTGTCGTTCCTCATGGCTCTGCCGGTGGTGCTCGGGGCCGGTCTGGTGTCGATGGGCGGCCTGACGATTCCGACGGGCTGGTGGGCGTCGTTCCTCGCCGGAACCTTAGCCTCGGCGCTAAGCGGCTGGGTGGCCGTCCATGTGCTCCTGAGAGTGGTGGCTCGTGGCGGTCTTGGTGGGTTCGCCGCCTACCGGGTGGTGGTCGGCCTCGCCGTGCTGACGCTCATCGTGGCCGGGGTGCGCTGAGGGATTTTGGGACCTTCCTTGAGGAGGGTGGGGATGAGGGCATTCCAAAGCGAGGCGCCAAGGAGATCGACGACGAGGCCGGTGGAGACGGCCGCGGTCAGGTTCCGGTCGTCGACGGACAGCAGGTCAGAGTGCCGCCGGTGGGGTCCGGAGGGGGTCAGGCTGAGGCGGCTGCCGTGCTGGTCGAGTTGCTGGGGCTGCTCGCCGTGCTGCTGGTCGAGGAACTGTCCGAGCTGGAGTCCTTGGGCGAACTGGAGTCCTTCGTCGATTTCGAGTCCTTCGACGAACTGGAGTCCGACGAGGTCGTCGACGGGTCGCTACTGCTGGAGTCGGAGGAGGTGCCATCCGACTCGGAGCGTTGGGACTTCGAGGCGGAGCCGTGGTCGTTCTTGTAGAAACCGTCGCCCTTGAATGAGATGCCCACGCCGCTGAACACCTTGGACACCGTGCCACCGCAGGCCTGGTCCGGACAGGTGGTCAGGGCATCGTCGCTGAACGACTGCCGGACTTCGAACTCGTCCCGGCAGGACTGGCAGCGGTACTGGTAGGTGGGCATGGCTCAACCGGATCCCTCGAGGATGAGAGAGGCCAGCGTATCGGGGACGGAGAACGGGTCAGCCGGGCCGGTCGGGCATGCTGGAGCCCATGCACTGGCTCCTCGTCGCCGTCGCGTACGCCGTGGGAATGCTTCCATCGGCCCAATTGGTGGCCGGACGTCGTGGGGTCGATCCGACCGCCGAGGGCTCCGGGAACCCGGGCGCCACCAACGTCTACAGGACCGCTGGCCGCCGGGCCGGCCTGACGGTGTTCGTGGCCGACGCCGGCAAGGGGGCGGTCGCCACCGGTCTCGGCCTGGCCGTTGGCGATCGGTCGCTGGGCCTGGCCTGCTGGGCGGCGGCCACCCTCGGTCACGTGCTGCCGGCCACCCGCAAGTTCCGGGGAGGCAAGGGCGTGGCCACCGGGGGCGGTGGCTCCCTGGTCCTGTTCCCGTTGGTTGGCGTGTCGGTGACCGCTCTGTTCGCCCTGGTGGCCCGGATCAGCGGAAAGGTCTCACTGGCTTCCATCGTGATCGCCGTGGCCCTGCCGGCCGGTGTGGCGGCTACCGGCCGGGGCTGGTGCGAGTTCTTGGTCGCCGCCGGGATCGCCGCGTTGGTGCTGGTCCGCCACGAAGGCAACATCCGCCGTCTGGTGTCCGGCGAGGAGCGGGGCTTCGGGTGTTGACCGCGCGTACCCAATGATCGCCCTAGAACCATGATTTCGCTAGAACTGGCCCGAACCCACGTCCTGAAACGATGCCCGGCCCCCGTGGCGGCCGACGTGGCGTTGGTTGACGCCCGGGGACTGGTCCTGGCCTCTTCGGTGGCGTCGCCCGGTGACGTCCCGCCGTTCGACAACACGGCCATGGACGGGTTCGCCGTGCGGGCTGTCGACACGGTGGGTGCGCCGGTCGAGTTGGCCGTGGTCGGTACGGTGGCCGCCGGCTTCGATCCGGTGATCGCCGGCGTTTCCGTTGTCGAGGGGACTGCGGTGCGGATCATGACCGGGGCGCCGCTGCCCCCCGGCGCCGACGCGGTGGTCATGGTTGAGTGGACCGAGTGGGTGGGCGACGACCGGGTGCGTGTCGACGCGGAGATCCCGTCGGGCAACCATGTACGCCACTCCGGCGAGGACCTGGCGGCAGGCGACGAGGCTTTCCCGGCGGGGACGGTTCTGAGTCCCGGCCACCTCGGGGTGCTGGCCAGCATCGGCGTGGAGCGAGTGTCGGCGTGGCGTCGCCTCCGGGTGGGGGTGGTGTCCACGGGCGACGAACTCCGGGAGGGTGCCGAGCCGCTAGCCCGGGGCCAGATCCGGGACGCCAACCGTCCGTCTTTGCTGGGCCTGTTGGCCGAGATGGGCGTCGAGCCGGTCGACCTAGGTCGGGTGCCCGACGATGAAGAGGCCATCGAGCGGGCGCTGGTCGACGGGGTGGCCAAGTGTGATGCACTGCTCACCTCGGGAGGCGTGTCGATGGGAGACTTCGACTACGTCAAGGTGGTCCTGGATCGGCTCGGCGAAATGCGGTGGATGCAGGTGGCAATCAAGCCGGCCAAGCCGTTGGCCTTCGGCTTGGTCGACGGCGTGCCGGTCTTCGGCCTGCCCGGCAACCCGGTGTCATCGATGGTGTCGTTCGAGCTATTCGCCCGGCCGGCGCTGCGGGCCATGAGCGGCCACACTGAGCTCGATCGGCGACGAGTGCGGGCCGTCGTCGACGGCGGCTTGGATCGCCATCCCGACGGCAAGGTGCACTTCGCACGGGTTCGGGTGGCCATTGTGGACGGACGGTTCCGAGTGACCTCGGCCGGTGGGCAGGGGTCGCATCAGCTGACGGCCATGGCGGCCGCCGATGGCTTGGCCGTGCTACCCGACGGCGAGGGCATAGCCGACGGCGGCGAGGTCGACGTCCTGCTCTTGGCCTAGCCCTCTCCCTGCAGGGCAGGATCTCCGGCCGTGGCCCATTGCGAGCCGCCGCTCTACGCTGGCCGAGTGGACCGCCCCCTCATCGACGGCTTCGGCCGGCGCCACCGCGACCTGCGCATCTCGGTGACCGACCGGTGCAACTTCCGGTGTGGCTACTGCATGCCGAGAGAGGGGCTGGAGTGGCTGCCCCGGTCCGAACTGCTGACCTTCGAAGAGGTTGAGCGGGTAGCCCGCCTGCTGGTCGAGCGCCACGGCGTGGACAGCATTCGCCTCACTGGGGGCGAACCGACCGTGCGGGCCAACTTGCACGACCTAGTTCGGCGTCTGGCTGTCCTCGGCGTGGATCTAGCCCTGACCACCAACGGGGCGACCCTACGGACGCTTGCTGGTCCGCTGGCCGCCGCCGGACTAAAGCGAATCAACGTGTCGCTGGACTCACTGCGGGCGGAGCGCTTTGCCGAACTGACCCTGCGCGACGACCTGCCTCGCGTGCTGGACGGAATCGACGCGGCGATTGAGGCCGGGCTGGACCCGGTCAAGGTCAACGTGGTGGTCATGCGGGATGTCAACGATGATGAGTTGGTCGACTTCGCCCGCTTCGGACGCGACCGGGGCGTGGTCGTGCGCTTCATCGAGTTCATGCCCCTAGACGCCGATCAGGCGTGGTCCGATGGTGCAGTGGTGGGCCTCGAGGAGATCGTGGCCCGCATCGGCCAGGCCTTCCCGCTGGAGCCGGTGCCCCGAACCTCGGCGCCGGCCAGTCGCTTCCGGTATGTGGACGGCAGCGGCGAGATCGGAGTGGTGGCCAGCGTGACCCGCAGCTTCTGTGACTCCTGCGATCGGATCCGCCTCACCGCCGACGGCCAGTTCCGCAACTGTCTGTTCGCTGTCGACGAGCACGACCTGCGCGGGCTGCTTCGATCGGGGGCCTCTGACGACGAGGTCTCGGCCCTGGTGGAGCGAGCGGTGGGTGCCAAGTGGGCCGGGCACGGCATCGGGAAGGTGGACTTCATCCGTCCGGCCCGCTCGATGTCACAGATCGGGGGCTGATCGTGTCGGAGACGGACGGTTTCACCCACCTGGATGACGACGGGCGCGCCCGGATGGTCGATGTGGGGGACAAGGACGCGACCCGGCGCAGGGCCGTCGCCCGGGCCACGGTCCGGATGGAAGCGGAGACCGCTCAGGCGCTGTCGTCGGGCGCCGTGCCAAAGGGCGATGTTCTGGCTGTGGCCCGGGTGGCCGGCATTCAGGCTGCCAAGCGGACCTCTGAACTGGTTCCGCTGTGCCACCCGCTGATGCTGAGTTCGGTCGCCGTCGATCTGGTGGTTGGCGAGGACCGGGTGGACGTGGAGGCGGTGGCCGAAACGGTGGAGCGCACCGGGGTGGAGATGGAGGCGTTGACCGCCTGTGCGGTGGCCGCCCTCACCGTTTACGACATGTGCAAGGCGCTTGATCGTTCGATGGTCGTTGAGGGCCTCGCGGTCTGGGAGAAGTCCGGCGGCCGGTCGGGGGACTGGCGTCGCCTCGACACCTGGCCCGAACCCGGGACATAACCACCTTCGCCACTCTTCGTGGCTCTTGATCGCGCTGTACGCGCGATAAATCGCGCGTACCGCGCGTGATCATCCACTATTTCCCGGCGAACCCGCACTACTTTGCCAACTTATCCACAGGCAAGAGCGATGGACCGGAGGGCGGCCGACCTTGATTGGGGCTACCACGAGTGGAGCAGGAGCCGAGAGCCGGGGCGGACACAGATGCTGATCCTTCTTGGCCTAGCCGTGCTCTGGGCCGCCGTCCTCGGCCCCACGCTCGTGCGCAACCGGGACGTCCTGTTCCGCCCCTTGGCTGCCGTTGGTGGAGGCGTCGTTGGCGCCGGACGCTCCGTCGGCCGTCACGGCCCCCGACGCCTTCGCTCCGTGCAGGCGGCAGCTACATCGATTCCCACCGATGCCGCAGCTGCTCGTCGTCGCCGCCGCGACCTGCTGATCACCCTCGCTGGCCTGGTCACCTTCACTCTTCTCGGTGGCTTGGCCGTCGGGGGTGTCGTGTGGCTCGTCCACTTCTTCGTTGACCTGGCTCTGGTGGGATACGTCGCGCTGGTCACCCAGCGCCACCAACTGGAGGCCGAGCGGCGCGAGACAGTGGTCCCGTTCCCGTTCCCGGTCCCGGGGCCGCTCATGGGTGGGCTCGGTGGAGCCTCGTCGGCCATG
>JAZADN010000070.1:0-4182 GCA_036123585.1 Actinomycetota bacterium
CAACCCGACCTGCTCGATGATGCTGCGTCGCGAGTACCCGGAACTGGTGGCCCCCGCCGATCGGGAACGAGCCCATCGCTTGGCCGAAGCCGTATCGGACCCGTCGGAGTTCCTGTGGTCCATCCGCAACGAGGACCGGTTCGACGACGGCTTCGCGTCAACGCCGGGCGACGTCGCCTACCACGCCCCCTGCCACCTGCGCACCCAGGGCGTGGGCTTCAAGGGTCGCGATCTTCTCCGGAAGATCCCTGGGGTCAAGCCGACCACGACGATGGAATGCTGCGGCCACGACGGCACGCACGCAATGAAGGTGGAGGGCTTCGAGGCCTCGGTTCGGATCGGCCGCAAGGCCTTTGACGGGCTGCGGGCCACTGAGGGCGAGGTCTGGGCCACCGACTGCCCGCTGGCTGCGCTGCAGTTCGGCCAGCACGCCGGCCGGCGTCCCATGCACCCCATGTCGATACTGGCCCGTGCATACGAGCCTGACGGCTTCCCCACGCCGGTAGAGGTCGACGAGGCCACCGAACCACCAGGGGACGGGACGACGCCAGCCGATGGAGGAACCAAGGGATGAGCGCTGCACCTGTACCCGCCCCGCACCATGTCCGACGCGACGAGATCGTCGACTGGCAGACCTACTCCGATGGCCGTGACGCACAGCGGGCGTCTGTGATGGAGGCCAAGAAGCCTCGGCGCATCCACCTTGGCGAGCACCTGACCTTTCTGTTCGAGAATCACGACACGATCCGATATCAGGTGCAGGAGATCATGCGGGCCGAACGGATCGTGAGGGAGACGGCGATCCTCGAGGAGATCGACACCTACAACGGGATGCTCGGTGGTCACGGCCAGTTGGGTTGCGCCCTTCTCATCGAGATCGAGGACGAAGCGAAGCGTCGTCCGTTGCTTGAGGCCTGGCTGGGTCTTCAGGAGTGCCTTTACGCGGAGTCCGGCGACGGCAGCCGCACCTACGCCGAACACGATCCGTCCCAGGTGGGGCGGGGCCGCCTCTCGGCGGTGCAATACCTGCTCTTCTCGCTCGACCAGCCGCCGGTCAGGCTGGGTAGCGACTTTCCGGCCCTGAAGTTGGCCGTGGAGCTTGACGCGGCTCAGCAGGCCGCTCTATCCGCAGATCTGGCCGCCACCCGAGGCTGAGATTGCGGCTGGTCGGCCCGGCGGAGGCGGCTTTCCAGATGCGACAGGAAGCAAGGTCAGGTGCGACCGGCCATCACCGCGGCGTAGGTATCCAGCAGGGGGAGCACCTCGTCGCGAGGGGCCGACGGCACGCTGAAGGCGGCCCGCTCGATGCCGTGCTCGCCCAGGTCGTCGAGCACCGAGGCATCCGCCGGGGCGTAGTAGATCGACACCTCGACCTCCGAAGGGTCCCGCCCCGCCTCGGCGCACGCTTCGGCCCGCAGGCCCGAGAGCACGGCCCCGTCGACCGGTGTCCGGCCCCCGATGGGGATCCATCCGTTCCCGTAGGCCACGGCTCGACGCAGTCCGCCGGGGGCCACGCCGCCCACGTGGATCGGCGGATGGGGCTGCTGAACCGGTTTGGGGTTCTGGTAAGTGGGACCGAAGTCGACCTGGTCACCGTGGTACTCGGCGACCTCGTCGGCCCACAGGGCCTTCATGGATTCGACACGTTCGCGCATCAGGCCGAAGCGCCGCCCGGGATCGGTGCCGTGGTCGGCCATCTCCTCGAGGTTCCAGCCGGCGCCCACCCCGAACAGAACCCGCCCGCCGGACAAGACATCGAGGCTGGCCACCTCCTTTGCGGTGTGAATCGGGTCGCGCTGGACAACTAGGGCGATGCCGGTGCCCAGCTTCAACGTGGCGGTGGCGGTGGCCATGGCCCCGAGCGTCACGAACGGGTCCAGGGTGTCGTAGTACATCTGAGGCAGTTCCGCGCCGCCCGGCCACGACGACTCCCTCGATGCCGGGATGTGGCTGTGCTCGGCCAGCCAGACCGATTCGAAGCCGCGATCCTCCAAGGCCGTGGCGAGTTCGATGGGATCGATGGCGTACGCGGTTGGAAAGAAGCAGGCTCCGAAGTGCATGGTCCGGGAACCTAGCCCCGGCCAACTCCGATATCCGGATCGAACCTGTCGAGACCCATCTGCTCCCGGATCGGCACCACTGGTGGGCTGGTGAGCGTCCGCCGCTGCCAGTTGGCCCCGTCCACGACCATGGTGTGGCCGGACACGAACCGGGCGAACGGTGAGGCCAGGAAGGTGGCCGCCCAGCCCAGTTCCCTCGGCTCACCGACGCGCATGGCGGGCTGCCGAGCGTCGAGGTCGGGGGTGCGGTCCAGGCTGGCCCGGATGTCGGCCGTCATGTCTTCATGCGGCATGAGTCCCGGCACTAGGCCGTTGACCCGGATCCCTGCCGGACCCCACTCCACGGCGAGCGTCTCGACCAGGTTCACCACCCCGGCCTTCGCTGCCGCCGAGTGGGCGAACCCTGGACCGCCGGTCCAGGCGTAGGAGGCTGCCACGTTCAGGATCGAAGCCGGCGTGCCGGCCGCCAGGTGTCGCCGGGCGAACTCCCGGCTGCAGAGGAACGTGCCGTTCAGGGTGATGTCGACCACGGTGCGCCACGCGTTGGGCGAGAGGTCCTCGGCGGGCGAAGGGAAGTTGGCTGCCGCGTTGTTCACCAGTACGCCGGGCAGCCTCGGATCGCCGAACCAGTCGGCCCCTGCCGCTGTCGCCGCGTCGAATGCCGTCGCCACCGCCTCCGAATCGCGGATGTCGCACGGCACCGTGGCCACCGGCGCTCCGATGGCCGACAGGGCCTCCGCTCCGGCCTCCAAATGGCCCTCTGCCCGGCTGGCCAACACCAGCGACGCACCAAGTCGGCCGAACTCCAGAGCGACGGCGAGGCCGAGGCCCGTGCCACCGCCGGTCACCAGGACCACTTCGCCGTCGAAGGTCCCCGGGGGAAGCGCCGAGGCCCCGAGGGCCGGAGGTGGAGGACTCCCTGTGGAGGACTCCCCTGGCATGTGCTCAGCTTCCTCGGTAGCGGGGCTCGCGGCCATCGACGCGGGCAGCCTTGAACTCAGCGAAGTCCTCGCTGCGGTTCAAGAAGGTCTGGTAGATCAACTCGTCTTCCATCGACGCACGCTGGTCGGGTCGGGCCAGGTGGCCAATGGCGCGGCGGGCCAATTTCACGGCAACGGCGGGCGCTGTGGCGATCTTCTCCGCCATCTCGTAAGCGGTGGCGTCCAGTTCGTCGATTTCGACCACCCGGGAGACGATGCCGTGGCTCAGAGCCTCGTCGGCCGTAAGGCGTCGTCCGGTCAGCACCATGTCCGACACCAAGCCGTGGCCGCACATCTCGTAGAGCACTCCCATGCCTCCGGTGTCGGGGATCACGCCGTGGCCCAGTTCGGGGAGCATGAACCTGGCGTCGGTCGCCGCGATACGGATGTCGCACAACAGGGCCCGCTGGAACGACCCGCCAATGGCCCATCCCTGGATGGCGGCGATGACCGGTGCGTCGATGTCCCACAGTTGCTGGATGCCCTGATGGCCACGGACCATCAACTCGTGGTGGGTCAGGTCGGTCACGTTGGTGCCGATGGCCGAAACGTCGCGGCCAGACGACCACGACGGCCCCTCGCCCCGCCAAACCACGGCTCGCACGTCGGATCGGTCGCGCAATTCTCCCAGGATCTCGAACAGGCGGGTGTCCATCTCGTCGTCGAAGGCGTTGTGCTTGTCGACGTTGTCGTTGGTGATGGTTGCGATGGCGCCGTCAACGTCGAGTCTCACCCGGTCGGTCACCCGATCGACCCTAGGTGCCACTGGAGGCCCGGACTGCCTTGACCGGAATCGAATAATGGTTATTATCAGATCGTGGCGCTGCAGCAGACTCAGTCCGACCACCTCGGCGGAGAGATCTCCCAGGTCGAGGACCTCACTAACCGGTTGCTGCACGCCGCCGCCGAGACTTTCGCCGAGAAGGGCTACGAAAAGGCAGGAGTGGCCGAGATCGCCCGCCGGGCCGGCGTCACCACCGGCGCCATCTACAGCCGGTACGGCGGCAAGGCCGAACTGCTACTGGAGGCCGTCGACCACCACGTCCCCGATGCTCTGGACGCGGTCCTCAAGGGATCCGGATCCTCGGACGACGACGAACGGCTGTCGGTCGCCGAGGTCCTGTCTACGCTCGGCGACCACC
>JAZADN010000071.1:0-15740 GCA_036123585.1 Actinomycetota bacterium
GGAGTTCTGCGACGAGATCGACGAGATTCAGAACCCAATCGCCCGCGAAGCGCTCCGGATGTTCGACGTCCAGCGACCCGTCGAGCTGACGACCTTCTCCGACATCCCGGCCGGAACCGGTCTTGGATCGTCGAGTGCCTTCAGCGTCGGACTGATCAATGCGCTGCACGCCCTTCACGGCGACCGCGTCACCAAGCACACCCTGGCCACCGAGGCGGCCTCGCTCGAACTCGACGTGCTCGGGCGGGAGATGGGCAAGCAGGACCACTTCGCGTCGGCCTACGGATCGTTCAGCGTCTTCACCTTCCGCGACGATGAGACGGTGACCGTCGAGCCGGTCCACTCCGACCGGGAGGTGGTCGCCGAGCTGGACCGCAGCCTGATGCTCTTCTACATGGGGACCCAGAGGGACGCGTCCGCGGTCCTCGGTGCACAGTCGGCGGTGACGGCCGACCGGGTGGACGTCCTGACGGCCATGCAGGACATGGTGGATCCGATGGTGGAGATCCTCTCTGGCCGCGGGTCGGTAGCCGACGTCGGTCCGCTGTTGGACGAAAGCTGGCGCCTGAAGAGGTCGATCACCGCGCTGATCTCCAACGACGGGATCGACGGTGCCTACCAACGGGCCATGGACGCCGGTGCGCTTGGGGGCAAGCTGGTGGGCGCCGGCGGTGGTGGCTTCCTGATGTTCGTCGTCCCGCCGCCCCAGCAGGCCGACGTGGCCTCGGCGTTGGGCGGCATGCCATGGGTCCGGCCGGGCTTCGATCCCTCTGGCTCCCGGATCACCTACTACGAGCCGGGTCGGGTGGCGTGACCGACCTGGCCGCCTGGTGCCGGTCCGTCGTCTCGCACCGACCGATCCCCACCGCTAGCCAGGCCGACGCCCTGCGACGCCTAGTGGTCGTGGTGCCGAGCCGGAACCGGCAGGACTACCTCGTCCGGCAGGTCGCCTGGTGGGGCGACACGCCGGCTCGCCTCCTGCTAGTGGACGGAACCGACGAGGTCGTTGACGGTCGGAGAAGCGATCTCCTCACCGGATTCCCGAACGTCGAGTACCGCCACGAGCCCACGGACCTGTCTACCCGGCTGGCCTCGGCGGGGCGGGACCTCGACCGCCCCTATGCCGTCCTGTGCGGTGACGACGAGTTCCTCCTGCCGGCGGGGCTGGCCTCGGCGGTCGAGAAGCTGGATCGGGAACCGGAGCTCGCGGGTTGCATCGGCCAAGCCCTCCGCTTCTATCCGACCCGGCGCCACCGACGCCTCCGGTTCGACATGCCCTACGACTACCTCAGGCCTCGACCGGACGGTTCCGGCGCGGCCGAACGGATCCTGGCCACGATGGACGGCTACGACGCGGCGAACTGCTACGCGGTGCTCCGGTCCGACGTCTGGGCAGGGTCTTGGGGACGCCTCGAAGACTGGACGTGTCCGACGGCCGTCGAGGCCCAGCAGGCCCTCGCTGTCCACGCCCGCGGGCCGGTGGGCGCGGTCGACGACCTCTACTGGCTCCGCTCGATGGAGAATCCCCCGGTCGACCGCATCCGCCGACAGTTCACCCTGGCGCGGTGGTGGCGGTCCGATGCCGACGCGGAGGAGCGTGGGGAGTTCGTCGACCACCTGGCTCACGACCTGGAGGCGGTCGGCGTCGCCGGAGGCGCCGAGGCCCGGACGCTGGCCGGTCAGGCGGTGGACGCCCTGATCGGGGCCACGGAACGCCGGAACGAGGCCGCGGGCTGGGAGGGTGGCGTGGCGCCGGTGCGGGGACGCTCGACGGCCAGGCTACGGGACCTCCTGACCCGCTGCGTTCCCGACGGACTCCACGTCGCCCTGGGTGACCTGGTGGACGACCTCCGCCGGCTCGTCGGTCGCTCCACGCCGGGCAGGTACGGCGGAGCCGCCCGGACGGCACGTCGTGTCCCAAATCGGATCCGGGCGGCCTCGCCCGACCTGCGCCGGGAACTGGTGGAGATCGAAGGTCTCGTCCGGGGCTTCCACGAGGCACGGTCCACCGGGCCGGGACGGTCGTGGCGGTGATGGCGACGGCCCGGGCCACGGTGGCCGTCGTCGGCGTCGGTCAGATCGGTTCGCGCCACCTCCAGGGACTGGCGGGCTGCGAGACGAGCCTTGATGTCCACCTGGTCGATCCCTGGCCATCGGCCATCGAGGTGGCGGCTGGCCGGTGGGCGGAGGTGGGTGGCGACGCGGACCGGCTCATCGTCCACGACACCACCGCCGGCCTCCCCCCGGGGCTCGACGTCGCGGTGGTCGCCTGCAGCGCAGCCGAGCGTCCAGCGGTGGTGGGCGAGGTTGCGGCAACGACCCGGGTCCGGCACTGGGTGCTGGAGAAGGTCTTGGCTACCAGTGGCCTGGCCCTCGTCGCCATCAGCCAGACCCTTCGGGATGCCGAGGGTGCCTGGGTGAACACCCCCCGGCGGACGCACGCCTGGTACCGGAGGCTCGCCGCAGCGGGCGGCGCCGGACGTCCGGTCCACCTTTCGGTCCGGGGCGGATCCTGGGGTCTGGCCTGCAACGCGGTGCACTACCTCGACCTCGCCGCCTGGTGGTCCGGAACCACTGTGTCGGCCGTCGACACCGCCCGGCTCGACGGGAGGTGGTTGCCGGCCCGACGTCCGGGCTACTCGGAGATCGGGGGGACTCTGGCCGCCCGGCTCTCTGATGGGGGATCGGTGGAGTTGACCGACGACCTGGGGGGTGGGCCCCGCACCATCCACCTGGAGACGGAAGCCGGGTCGTGGACCATCGACGAGCCCGGCGAGGTGGCAAGGAGGGACGACGGGCTCGTGGTCGAGGGCCGCTACGAGCCACAGAGCGAGGAGACCGGTCGGCTGGTCGACGAGATCCTGACGACCGGGGATTGTGGCCTGCCGACCCTAGAGGAGTCTTCGGCCCAGCACGGGCCCCTGCTCGCCGCGCTGCTAGCGCACTACCGCCGGACGATGGACGAGTCGGCCGTCACCGTCCCCATCACCTGACAGGCTGGCCTGATGTCGATCTGGCTGGTTGGGTGCGGTCCGATGGCACGGTCCTACGCGCAGGTCCTCGGGGACGTGGGGGTCGACGTCCGGGTGGTCGGACGGTCCGAGGCCTCCGCTGCGTCCTTCGAGGCCGAGGTGGGCGTCGAGGTGGCGCGTGGCGGTCTGGAGGCGGCGCTCACCCACCATCCGTCGCCCGAGCTCGCCATCGTGTCGGTGGGCATCGGCGAGCTGGCCGACGCGACCCGACGGCTCGTAGAGGCGGGCTGTGGCCGCGTCCTCGCCGAGAAGCCGGGAGGCCTCGACTCGGTCCAGGTGGCGGAAGTGGCTGCCGCAGCGGCCGCCACCGGTGCCGACGTGCTCGTCGCCTACAACCGCCGGTACTACGGATCGGTGGCCGCGGCTCGGAACCTCATCGAGTCGGACGGCGGGGTCGCTTCGCTGCGGTTCGAGTTCGGTGAACGCCTCGACTCCGTCCTGGACGGCAGATTTCCCGCCTCGGTCCTCCGACGCTGGTTCCTCGCCAACTCGACCCACCCGGTCGACCTGGCGTTCCACCTCGCGGGCCGCCCGACGGAGCTGGAGGTCGAGTGCTCCGGGGGCCTCGACTGGCACCCGTCGGGCTCGACCTTCCGAGGTCGGGGGCGGACGTCTTCTGGAGCCACCTTCGGGTACGAGGCGGACTGGCGGACCTCCGGTTCGTGGGTCGTCGAGGTCGCCACGGAGCGTCGCCGACTCCTCTTCCAGCCCCTGGAGACTCTCCGTCAGGTGGTGGACGGCGTCGAGGAGGAGGTGGAGCCGGTGGACGACCTGGACCGACGCTTTAAGCCCGGTCTCCACCGGCAGGTCACCGCCTTCCTAGACGGGGACGACAGCCTCGCCTGCACGATCGCCGAGCAGGTGGTCAACTGCCACGACTACGACCGGATCGCCGGTTACGGGCAGGTCCGGTGAGCGGGCATGCTGGTCGGGAACTGGTGAGCGCTGCCGACGAGGAGGAGTCGAGGTGACCGAGAGTCGCATCCTGGTGACCGGAGCCGATGGCTTCATCGGTTCGCACCTGGTGGAGATGCTGGTTCGGGCGGGACACGACGTACGGGCCTTCGTCCAGTACAACTCCCTTGGGAGTCGCGGATGGCTTGACCACTGCGACGATGACGTCGCGGACGGCTTCGAGGCGTTCAGTGGGGACGTCCGCGATCCGAACGGGGTGAGGACGGCGATGCGAGGCTGTTCGACCGTTCTACATCTCGCAGCCCTGATCGGGATTCCCTACTCGTACCACTCGCCGGACTCATACGTGGACACCAACGTCCGGGGGACGCTCAACGTCGTCCAGGCGGCCCGGGATGCCGACGTCCGTCGCGTGGTGCACACGTCGACGAGTGAGGTTTACGGATCGGCCCTCTTCGTTCCGATCACGGAGGACCACCCCGTGAGGGGACAGTCGCCCTATTCGGCCACCAAGATCGGAGCCGACCAGCTTGCGTGGTCGTTCCACGCGTCGTTCGGCCTTCCCGTCACCATCCTCCGACCCTTCAACGTCTACGGCCCGCGTCAGTCCACACGTGCAGTGCTGCCGACGGTGATCACACAGATCGCCGCAGGGGCTGGGGAGGTCAGGCTCGGTTCCCTGACACCGACCCGCGACTTCACCTTCGTCACCGACACGGCGGCCGCCTTCGTGGCGGCGCTGGATGCCGACGGCGCTGATGGCGAAGTGGTGAACGTCGGGAGCGACTTTGAAGTCTCGATCGGGGAGACGGTGGAACTCATCGCAGAGGTCATGGGGGCCGAGGTCGTGGTCGTCTCCGATGAGCGGCGCATCCGACCGGCGGACAGCGAGGTCGACCGGCTCTGGGCATCCAACGAGAAGGCCCGGGACCTCCTGGGGTGGACGCCGCGTTACGGCGGCCTTGACGGGTTCCGTCGCGGCCTCGAGGAGACGGTCGACTGGTTCACCAGGCCAGCCAACCTCGCGCGCTATCGCCCGGGCCACTACGAGGTCTGACGGGACGACGGACCCGCCACCGGCCATCGGGGTCCGCGTGGCAGACTTTAGGGGACCCGGGAGGGAAGGAACGTGGCGCCGACCATCGAGATCGCCGGACGGCTCGTCGGGCCAGACCACCCTCCCCTCGTCATCGCCGAGGTCGGGATCAACCACGGTGGCGACCTGGCCACCGCATTGGAGATGGTCGACGCCGCCGCCGAAGCAGGCGTCGAGGTGGTGAAGCACCAGACCCACGTCGTCGACGACGAGATGAGTTCGGTCGCCCGGGAGGTGGTTCCGGGGAACACGTTGGAGTCCATCTACGAGGTGATGGCCTCCTGCGCACTCGACGAGGCGGAGGAGCGACGGCTGAAGGAACACGTCGAGGGCCGGGGGATGGCGTTCCTGAGCACCCCGTTCTCACGTGCCGCCGCGGATCGCCTCGAACGGATGGAGGTCGAGGCGTTCAAGATCGGCTCCGGTGAGTGCAACAACCTCCCGCTGCTTCGACACGTGGCCGGCTTCGGCCGACCAGTGGTAATGAGCACCGGGATGAACACCATCGATGACATCGCTCGCTCGGTCGAGGTCTTCCACGAGGCGAACGTCCCCGTGGCCCTCCTGCACACCACCAACCTCTATCCGACTCCACCCCACCTGGTTCGCCTGGGGGCCATGGTGGAGTTGGCCGAAGCCTTCCCCGACCACGTGGTGGGCCTCTCCGACCACACCACCGACAACGTGGCCTGTCTGGGTGCCGTGGCGCTCGGTGCCTCGATCCTCGAGCGCCATTTCACCGACCACCGGGGACGGACCGGTCCGGACATCTCCTGTTCGATGGACAGCGACGAATGCGCGGCGTTGATCCGTGACTCCAGGACGTTGCACCTCGAGTTGGGTGGATCGAAGGGTCCGGTACCCGAGGAACAGGTGACGATGGACTTCGCGTTCGCCACGGTGGTGACCATTGGCCCGGTCGCCGCCGGCGAACCGTTCACGCCGGAGAACCTCTGGGTCAAGCGACCGGGAACCGGGGCCATTCCGGCGGCCGACTTCGAACGGATCCTCGGCCGACGGGCGTCGCGGGACCTCGACGTAGACGTTCACCTCGAAGAGGCCGACCTCGTTCCACTGGAGGTGGAGGTGCCATGAGTAGACGGGTCTGCGTTCTCACGGGCACCCGCGCCGAGTACGGACTCCTCAGGTGGATCTTCGAAGGTATCCGGGAGGCTCCCGACTTGGACCTCCAGGTCATTGCCACCTGTATGCACCTGTCCCCGGAGTTCGGGCTGACCTACCGGGACATCGAAGCCGACGGCTTCACGATCGACCGGAAGGTGGAGATGCTGCTCAGCGGCGACACGCCGTCGGCGGTTGCCAAGTCCATGGGACTGGGGATGGTGGGTTTCAGCGATGCCCTGGCAGACCTCCGGCCGGACCTCCTCCTCGTTCTCGGAGACCGCTTCGAGACCATTTCGTGCGTCGCAGCTGCCCTCGTCGCCCGGATCCCCGTGGCCCACCTCCAGGGGGGAGAGCTCTCGGAGGGTGCGATCGACGAGGCCATCCGGCACTCGGTCACCAAGATGTCGCACGTCCACCTGGTCGCCGCCGAGGAGTACCGGCGTCGCGTCGTCCAGTTGGGCGAGCACCCAGACACGGTGCACCTGGTGGGCGGGCCGAGCCTGGACAACCTCCACCGCCTGGGCCTCCTGGACCGTGGCCAACTGGAGGCGGCCACCGGTCACCGCCTCGCCGAGCGGAACGTGTTGGTGACCTTCCACCCGGTGACCCTCGAGGACCGGACGGCGGCCGCCCAGATGGATGAGGTGCTGGCGGCCCTCGACCTGCGACCGGAGCTCGGGGCCGTCTTCACGATGCCCAACGCCGACCCGGAGGGGAGGGTCCTGTTCCGGCAGATCGAGGAGTTCGTGGCCGACCGGCCGCAGCACAGCGCCTTCACGTCTCTGGGACAGCTGAGGTACTTGTCCATGGTGGCCCAGGTCGACGCGGTGGTCGGCAACTCGTCGAGCGGTCTCACCGAGGTGCCGAGCCTCGGGGTAGGGACCGTCAACGTCGGCGATCGGCAACGGGGACGCCTGAGGGCGCCCAGCGTCGTGGACTGTGCTCCCTGCCGGGCCGGGATCGTCGAGGCGATCGACCTGGTGACGTCCGAGGAGTTCAGTGCGGTCCTGGAGCGGCGGGAGAGCCCTTACGACCCGTACGGCGATGGCCAGACGGCACGTCGCGTGGTGGAGGTCCTGCGGACGGTCGACCTGGACGGGATCCTCAAGAAGCGCTTCCATGACCTTCGGCTGGACGACGGATGACCCTGACGTCCAGCGGTCCCGACTGGGCTGACGCCCTCCTCCCCCTCGGGGCCACCGTGCGGGAGGCCGTCCGTTGCCTGGACGAGTCGCACCTCCAGATCGTCCTCGCCGTGGACGACGAGGGCCGGCTCGCCGGGACCCTGACCGACGGGGACATTCGGCGAGGCCTGCTGGCCGGGACCGGCCTGGAGGGGCCGATCGCCGACCTCGTGGAGAGGGACCCCCTGGTCGTCCCGGTCGATGCCGACCACGACGCTGTGCTCCAGACGATGGCCAGGCGTCGGATCCACGAGGTGCCCGTCGTCGACGCCGACCGGCGCGTCGTGGGCCTCCTCACCTGGTCGCACCTCTCCCGACCGGTGGAGCGGCCCAACGCTCTGGTGGTGATGGCCGGGGGTGAGGGCGAACGCCTCCGACCACTCACCGAGCACACGCCCAAGCCGATGCTCCCGGTGGCGGGTCGACCCATCCTCGACCACATCATCGACCGGGCGGTGTCCGAGGGCTTCCAGCGGTTCGTCCTCGCCGTTCGTTACCTAGGCGAGGTGATCGAGGACCACCTCGGCGATGGGTCATCGCGTGGCATCGAGGTCACGTACCTCCGCGAGGAGCAGCCGTTGGGGACGGCTGGGGGACTCAGCCTGTTGCCGGCGCCGACGGCCCCCGTCGTGGTCACCAACGGCGACGTGCTCACCGCCATCCGATACGGCGAGATGCTCGCCTTCCATGAGCAGCACGGCGCCGCGGCGACCATGGCGGTTCGCACGCACGAGTGGCGGCACCCCTTCGGGATCGTCCGGACGGACGGCGTGGACGTGGTCGGCCTGGACGAGAAGCCGGTCGAGTGGAGTCAGGTCAACGCCGGCGTGTATGTCCTCGAGCCCACCACGCTGGAACTCCTGGAACCCGGTCGGCCGTGCGACATGCCGGTCCTCTTCGACCGGATCCGGGAACGGGGAGGCCGGACCATCGCCTACCCGGTGCACGAGCCGTGGCTGGACATCGGCCGGGTGGACGACTATCGGTCCGCCCAGGAGGGCTTCAGGGGATGAAGGGGGACCGGGGCGTGGCCGCGGTGGGGCATGCCGACGGCCGCTGACCACGGCTCCGAAAGTCCGGTCCGTGCCCTCGTCCTGGGAGGGGGGTCCATCGGCCTCTGCCACCGGACCGTCCTCGCCGACCTAGGCGTCGACGTGGCGTTGGTATCGCGTCGACCGGGCGTGGGCGACTACTCCGACGAGGCGGGAGCTGTCGAGGGGCACCAGCCCGCCTACGTGGTGGTGGCCACCGAGGCCCACGACCACCGGTCGGCCCTGGAACGGCTTCGACAAGCCGGGTACCGGGGTCGGGTCCTGGTGGAGAAGCCGGTGTCCCACCTGCCCGGCGGCGTCGAAGTCGACGGCTTCGAGTGGGTAGGCGTCGGCTACAACCTGCGATTCCATCCGGCGGTTGGGGCGCTCCGCGATGCACTGTCGAGCGACCGGGTCCTGAGCGTCCAGGCCCGCGTGGGCCAGCACCTGTCGGGATGGCGGCCCGGTCGCGACTACCGGGACACCGTCACCGCCGGTGTGTCGGGTGGCGCACTGCTCGAGTTGAGCCACGAACTCGACCTCCTCGCCTGGCTGGTCGGGCCCACCGAGGTGGAGCGGGGATGGGCGGTCCGGACAGGCCGCCTCGACGTCGAATTGGATGACCTTGCGGTCTGCGTCCTCCGGCTGGCCGGTGGCGGCCTGGCCTCGCTCGAGTTGAACTTGCTCGATCGCTGGCCCACGAGGCGGATGGTGGTGAGTGGCGACCGTTCCACCCATGAACTCGACCTGCTGGCCGGAACGCTCCATCGCGACGGTGAGCTGGTGCACCCCGGTCCCGTCGAGCGGGATCGGACATTCGCGGCGATGCACCGGGCGGCGCTGTCGGATGGGGCCGGGGTCTGCACGGTGGCCGAGGCGGTTAGCGTCGTCGGGCAGGTGGCGGAGCTGCGGAGGGGAGGGACCGATGGTTGACGACCGGCTCGTCGTGGGGGCCGTGTTCGCCCGCGGAGGCTCCAGGGGCGTTCCGAGGAAGTGCCTCCGCGAGGTGGGCGGCCGGACCCTGCTGGAGATCGCCGTGGACCACGCCCTCCAGGTCGACAGGATCGACCGGGTGTTGGTGTCGACCGACGACGCTGAGTACGCGGGGGTCGCCGAGGCGGCCGGTGCCGAGGTTCCCTTCCTCCGGCCGGCGGACCTGGCGTCCGACACCGCAGCGGAGATCGATGCCTGGAAGCACCTGGTCGGCTTCATGGACGCCGCGGGCGCCCGGCCGGACGTGCTGGTCACCTTTCCCGCCACCGCTCCGTTGCGGAGTCCGGCGGACGTGGACGATGCGCTCGACCTCTTCATCCGCACGGGTGCCGACCTAGTGGTGACCGGGACGCCGGCGGCCCGACACCCTTCCTTCAACATGGTGACCCTTGACGAGGACGGTTGGGCCTCGATCGCCCATCCCGTGGACGGGGGCCTGGTCCGTCGCCAGGACGCTCCGGAGCTCTGGGACCTCGCCACCGTCACCTTTGTGGCCGACGCGTCGTACGTCGAGTCCGCGGAGTTCCTCTACGAGGGGAGGGTGGCCCTCTCGCCGGTCCCGCGCGAGCGCGCTGTGGACATCGACGACGAGTTCGACCTCCGCGTCGCCGACCTCCTGGCCTCGGGGCCCCGACCGTGACCGACTTCTCCTCCCTCGAGGGTCGGGTCGTGCTGGTGACCGGCGGTGCGGGACACATCGGCAGCGCCGTCGTGGACGGCTTCCTGCAGGTCGGCGCCCGGGTGGCGGTGGTCGACGTCGGCGCCGGATCGGTGGCCGGACCGGACCGCCTGGAACTTCCGGTCGACCTCGGGGACCTCGACGCGGTGGCCGGCCTCCCGGCGGCGGTGGTCGACCACTTCGGCCGGCTGGACGTCGTGGTGGCCGCCGCGGCGATGGTTTCCCATGGTGATGGCGAGGGCACGGGCTGGAACGTGCCGTTCGCCCAACAGGACCCAGGACTCTGGTCGGCGGCCCTCACCGTCAACCTGACCTCGATCTTCGCCCTGGTGCAAGCGGCGGCCGAGCCATTGGCCGACCACGGCGTGGGGTCGGTCGTTCTGGTCGGTTCCCAGTACGGACTGGTGGGGCCACAGCCGCGGATGTACGAGGGCATGGGGCTGGACAACGTGGCCTGCTACTCGGCCGGGAAGGCGGGCGTCACGCAATTGGCTCGCTGGTTGTCTACGACGATGGCTCCCGAGGTACGGGTGAACTCCCTGACGCCCGGCGGCATCCGGAGGACCCAGCCCGACGAGTTCGTCCATCGGTACGAGGAGAGGACGCCACTGGGCCGGATGGGCGTCGAGGACGACATGGTGGGCCCGGTCCTGTTTCTCGCCTCCGACCTTTCGAGGTACGTGACCGGACACGACCTCGTGGTCGACGGGGGCTTCACGGCGTGGTGACCGATTCTGTGGAGGTCCCCGATCGGACACGTCTGGACGTCCTCTACGTGACGGACCTGCGTTTCCCCGGCGGTTCGTCGGCCAGCCTTGTCGCCGAGGTCGAGGCGGCGACGGGGGTTGGCTACCGGGTGGGTGCCCTCCAGTGCGCGTCGACCAGCCTGCGTGCCGACCGGGTGATCCACCCCGGGATCGAGGCCCTGGTGAGCGAGGGCCGGCTGGACCTGGTCCGTCCCGGCGAACCCGTCGACTGCTCCCTCGTCGTGGTGAAGCATCCGACCGTCCTCGTCGAGCCCGTGGGAGGGCGGCTTCCCGTGAAGTGCGAACGGGTCGTAGTTTTCAGTGGGCAGGTGCCGGTAGACGCCGACGGAACCAGGTACTACACGCCCTCCGAGGTGCACGCGAATGTCGTCGAGGCGTTCGGCATGGATCCCGTCTGGCACCCGGTCAGCCCCGTGGTCCGGAGGAGCCTGGCCGACGGTTCCGTCCCACTCGCCGGGGACGACTGGGTGGAGGTGATCGACGTGGACCGGTGGGAGTCTGGCCGGACCCGTCCGGTCGGGGATCGCCCGGTGATCGGTCGCCACGGTCGACCGACGCCCCTGAAGTGGCCGGCGGACGCGGAGTCGCTGCTTGGGGCCTACCCGGACTCCGACGACGTCCTGGTCCGGGTTCTCGGCGGCGTCGACGGCCTCGAGGCCGTGCTCCCCCGGGTTCCCGGGAACTGGGAGGTCCTTCCCTTCGGGTCGATGGATGCCGCCGAGTTCCTGGCCGGTGTCGACTTTTTCGTTTACTACCACCACCCGGACCTAGTCGAGGCGTTCGGCCGGACGATCATCGAGGCTCTCGCCTCGGGCTGCGTCGTCGTTCTCCCCGAGGCCTTCCGGGAGCTCTTCGGCGAAGCGTGCCTCTATGCCGAACCATCGGAGGTTCTCGACCTGGTCCTCGGCCTCCACCGCGACTCGGATGCCTTTCGAGCGCAGGCCGAGGCCGGGGGACTGGTGGTTCGCCAGAGGTTCTCCCATTCCGCCCACGTGTCGAGGATCTCGGCGCTCGCCGGAACGCCAGGCCCGGTCGGAGGGTCCGACGGACGGGCCGCACCCACCGCGAGGGTCCCCGCCGGACTCCGGAGGCAGCGTCCAGTGGTGATGGTCTGCTGCCTGGGGGCTGGCGCGGATTCCGTGGCGGCGACCATCCGCGAACTCGATCGACATCGCGACCACGCAATGGGGTTTCACCCGGTCCTCGTCACCACCGCGGCCGTGCCCGAAGTGTCGGCGGCACTGGACGAGGAGCTGCGGCTCGACGCAGACCAGCGCTGTTTTGTGAGCGATCGGACGGGGGTCGTGGTCGAGGTGCTCCCGTCGAGGACCGAGCACGCCGGCGACGGCCGCTGGGAGGACGAGACGCTGTCCCGATTGGCGGGGGTGGTCAGGCGGCACGGCGTCACGTCGGTGACGGTGGTCGACCTCTCGCATGAGGATGCGTGGCTCGGCCTGCAGGCTTCACCACGGCCGTCGGTACCCTAGGGCGCCGTCGACTACGACTGGCCCTAGACGACCGGTGGCGGACGCTTGATCGACCTGGGATCGAAGACCGATGGCTGAGGTGGCATGACGATGGGCGAGGTCCTCACGATCATCGGCCTGGGCTACGTCGGCCTGCCTCTGGCGCAGGAGGCCAGTCGTTGCGGCCTTCCCGTCCACGGCCTGGACGTCTCCCAGGACGTCGTTGGCGGTCTTTCCGCGGGACAGTCGCACGTCGATGACCTCGGGGACGAGGACGTCGCCGAGATGCTGGCTACCGGCTTCCGTGCCACCACCGACCCGGCATGCATCGCCGACTCCACGGTGGTCGTCATCTGCGTGCCCACTCCGTTGTCCGACGACGGCCGCCCCGACCTGGGCGCGGTGGAGGCGGCATCGGCCACCGTGGGTGGGCACCTCCGCCCGGGAACCCTGGTCGTCCTCGAGTCCACGACCTACCCGGGGACTACCGATGGTGCGGTGCGCTCGCTGCTGGAGGAGCAGAGCGGCCTTGTGGCGGGGGTCGACTTCGCCTTGGCCTACTCGCCGGAGCGGATCGATCCGGGTAACGCCGAGTTCGGGCTCCGCAACACGCCGAAGGTGGTCGGTGGCCTGACCCCGGCGTGCACCGAACGGGCGGTGGCCTTCTACGGCCTGCTGGTCGACCAGGTGGTGCCGACGGTCGGCCTCCGTGAGGCGGAGTTGGCCAAGTTGCTGGAGAACACCTACCGGCACGTGAACATCGCCCTGATGAACGAGATGGCGGTTTTCTGTCACGAGCTGGAGATCGACCTCTGGGCCTCGATCGACGCCGCTGCCACCAAGCCCTTCGGCTTCCAGGCCTTCTATCCGGGTCCCGGCGTGGGCGGCCACTGCATCCCCATCGACCCCAACTACCTCTCGTGGGTCGTGCGCTCCCTCGGCTACCGGTTCCGGTTCGTCGAGTTGGCCCAGGAGGTGTCCGAGAGGATGCCGGCCTACGTGGCCAAGCGGATCCAGGACGCCCTCAACGCCGACCGACTCGCCGTGAACGGCGCACGGATCCTCCTCCTCGGCGTGTCCTACAAGGCGAACATCAGCGACCAGCGGGAGACCCCGGCGCGGCCACTCGTCGGCCAATTGCGGGAGATGGGCGCCGTGGTCTCCTTCGCCGATCCCCACGTCCACGACTTCGTGGTGGCTGGCCGGCAGGTCGACCGGGTCGCAGACCTGGCCGAGGCGGCCGCTGAGGCCGACCTCGTCGTCCTCCTCCAGCCCCATCGCGAGTTCCTCGCCCCCGGTGCGCTGGACGGTGCGGAACGGATCCTCGACACCAGCGGGCGCCTGGTCGGGGACCGGATCGACCGACTCTGAGGCTGCCGTGCGATGAGAGTCGTCGTGGCGACCGTGGTCCACGACCACGATGACGCACGGATCCGGCACCGCCAGGTCGCCTCTCTGCTCGAGGCGGGGGACGAGGTGGTCTACGTGGCCCCGGAGCGGAGTGCGGGCGGCTCAGACGGCCACGGTGACCCGGTTGGCCTGCGGATTCGAACCATTCCGCGGGCGCACGGTCGGAGGAGACTGGGCGCCCTGCTGGGTGTCCGTCGCGTCCTCGCTGAGGAGTCGCGGTCGGCGGACCTGACGGTCCTCCACGATCCGGAGTTGACGCTGCTCGACCGGTGGATCTCGGGACCCGTGGTGTTCGACGTCCACGAGGACCTTCCGGCCCAGGTCGGGGACAAGGGGTGGATTCCAGCGGCCCTCCGCCCGGCAGTCCGACTCCTGGCTCGTTCCCTCGAACGCCGGGCTGTTCGGCGGATGTCAGTCGTCCTCGCCGAGGAGGGCTACCGGGATCGCCTGGGAGACCACGTGGTGGTCCGGAACACGCCGGTCGTTCCTGAGGAGGTGACTCCATCGGAACCCGGCCGCGTCGTCTACCTGGGTCGGTTGTCGCCTGGGCGGGGAGCGGACCTGCTGGTCGACGTGGCACGGCGTCTGCCGCCCGGCGTCGTCATGGACCTATACGGCCCTGCCGATCCAGGGCTGGACCTCGGCCTAGAGGTTGAGGAGGACCGGCTCCGCGTCCACGGGCCGGTACCCAACCCTGCCGCCCTCCGGATGATCGCCGGAGCGGCGGCCGGCCTAGCCCTCCTCCGGGACCGGCCGAACTACCGGCACTCGGTTCCGACCAAGGTCCTCGAGTACATGGCCCATGGCGTGCCCGTGATCGCCACCCCGCTCCCCGAGGTCCGGCGACTCGTGGAGCAGCACCAGGCCGGCCTGATCGTCCCCCATGACGACCCGTCTGCGGTGGTGGACGCCATCGCCGCCCTCGACCGGGACGACCTGCGGGAGAGGTGCGTGGCGAACGCCCGTCGCCTGGTCCGGGCGCGGTACGACTGGCGCCGGGACGCGGACGTTTTACGTCGGACCTACGCCTCCTTGATCGGCTCCTGACCGGTCCTCCACGGGGGCACGGTGGTGGGTGTCCCGGCGAGGGAGAAGCCCGAGGAGTCTCGGCTGAGGTCGGGGTGGTAAGCCGGGTCCACCTTGAGGAGGTCGCCCCACCGTTCCTCCATGTGCCGGTGTTCCGCGGCGAGGCGTGCCGACCGAGCCGGGTCGTCGTCGGTTCCCCGACTGGCGGACTCGTGGTGCCGGAGGACCGCGTGGGGGGTGAACACCACATGGAGTCCCCGCTCTCGGATCCGGAGGCAGAGGTCCACGTCATTGAAGGCCACGGGCAGGCCCTCGTCCATGCCTCCGATGGCGTCCCAGTCCTCCCGTCGGAGGGCCAGGCACGCCCCGGTCACCGCGGCGACCCGGTGGGCGACGGTCAGGCGGCCGTGGTAGCCGGGATCCCCGTGGCGTCGGTACTTGTGGCCGTGCCCCATGAACCCGCCTAGGCCGGGGTGGATACCGGCGTGCTGGATGGAGTCGTCCTTGAAGAGCAGCAGGCCGCCGACGGCACCCACTGTGGGTCGGACAGCGTGGCTAGCCAGTTCGAACAGCCAGTCGGGATCCACGACCTCGGTGTCGTTGTTGAGGAGGCAGACCACGTCGCCCCGTGAGGCGGCCACGCCGAGGTTCACCATCCGCGAGAAGTTGAAGGGACCGTCGAAGGCCACGACCGTCGCCCTTCCGGATTCTGCGAGGTCGTCGACCAGCCGCCGGGCGGAGCGCTGCGAGCTCGAGTGGTCGACCACGACCAGTTCCAGTGCGGGGTACGACGTATGCCGGAGGAGTCCGTCCACGCAGCGGCGGAGCATGCGACCCTGGTCCCTCGTAGGTACGACGACTGACACCGTTGGCGGGGGGTCGGGTAGCGGCCACCGGACCCGGCATGCACCGGACCGCCGGTCGGTGGTGATCGACGTCCCGGCGCCCCCCGGCGCCCCGACACCCCCGCCGATGTAGGGCCGTGGCCCCCGGGCGGGGGTCGAGGACACGACGGG